>CATXTS010000008.1 GCA_958402495.1 uncultured Clostridiaceae bacterium | reverse complement strand
ATATTATACAATATTTAACATAAAAAGTCAAAAGGCAGAGTAGCAACCTATTCTGTCTTTTTTTGTTTTATATAAAATTAAAACAACTAACTGTTTTCTTTTTGTCAGAATTAAGTACATGAGCATAAGTTTTCAAAGTCTCGATTGGACTAGAATGTCCGTAGCTGTAATTGTACAACTATAATTGCATTAGCATGATTTTTTAATTTTGAAAGTAAAAACGAAGCATATACATGTCTTGTATCATGAAAAGTAATTTTTCGCAAGTTAGATTTTTTCATGATTATATGAAAGTAAATAGAAACATAGCTACTTTTGATTTTAAATAAAACTTCATCATCTTTTAAATTTCTACAATAAAAATATAGTATGATAGAAAGCTTTAAGTCAATATCTATGATTCTGAGTTTATGATTTTTAGCAGAATGTACAACTATTTTTCTTTCTTTAAATTTTATATCTTGCTTTTTTAGTCTTAATATTTCAATTCTACGCATTCCGCGTATGCAACGCAATAAGTACAATGTAATACAAATTTGTTTTTTTAAATAATTTAAGCAAACTTCTAATATATTTTTTAGAGTAATCTATATCACGAGTTTCAGAATATTGTGATTTTACATTAACATTCTTAACGAGATTTTTTTCAATATATTCATGAGAAAGTGCATAATTAAAAACTGTTATTAACATTCTATAGTATCTAAAAAGTGTAGAATCTTTTAAGTTTTGAGATTTTTTATAGTTAATATATTTTTGTATATCATTAACTGTAACAGCTAATATATTTTTATCTTCAACAACTTTTTTAAAATCATTTAAATAATATGAGATAGTATCACGTGAATTTTCAGATACACTTTCTAAATATTCGTCAAACAGAGCATATAGAGTAATATATTGTCTTATGTTAGTGTTAGCAACATGTGCTAAAGACATATTATATCTCATAGCATTATCTTTCTAATTTTAAATAAGTATCAATTAAATTAGATAATTCGTCTGTCATTTTACATGTTTTACAAATTCCGACACTACAGTTATTATAATCCCAGCAGTCTCCATCTGACCAATTTTCAACGAGTAGATAAACTACATTTAAAAATACATTTAATTTAAGAGATTTAAACTTATTAAATTGAATTACTTGTGCAGAATTTTTAATATTGTTTTCTAATTTATCAGATTGTTCTTCAACAATACTATTTTTATAAATATAATCTAATAATTCTTGCATTGCAGTTTCTCTTTGTTTTTCTAATAATTCATTTTTTTGCTTTTCTTTTAATTCTTTTTCTTCTTGTTTAATAGCTTCTTGCTTTTCAACTTCAGACACTTCTTTGAATGTATATTCGTAAGCATTTCTATATTCATAGTAATCTTCATCAGCAAAACAACCGCCGTATATTGCTTCTACCTCATCTCTTGATAATATTTTTGACTTACAGCTAATTATTTTAACATATTTATCATTATGTTTAATAATTGAATTTTCTTTATAATAGTTTCTATCTATAAATTTCTTTGTTATTATATGTTTTTTTTCTGATTTTTTCATGTTTGAATTGAATTGTTCTTTTAAATCAGATAATTTTGTACTGTATTCAGTAGTATCAACCTCTAGTTCTTGCAATTCAGCAATTCTATCTAATATAACATTTTCACCGTTCTTGTACCAATAGTCTTTAATATTTTTTTCTATATAATATAGCATTCTTTCGATTGCACTTTTAGCTGTAGAAATAGCTTTTTCTTTCTTTTCTATTTCCTTCTTTGCTTTTTCAGATTCTTTAATTTTATTATAGTCTTCTTCAGATATAACATTAGTAATTCTTCTGTCTACACCGAATCCGTTGCTTCTATTCTCGTAATCGCCATGAACACAAATTTCTTCATTATTAATTGCAATTAAATTCTTTACTACTTCATTAATTTCTACTTTGAATATTCTGTTGTATTCATCTTTACACTCTAACCATTTTCTACCGATTTTTTGAATTTTTAAGTTATATGTTTCCATAAAAAAACCACCTTTCAATTAGGGCAAAATAATTCTCTTACATTTTTTACCAATTCGATATTTTTTATATAAAATAAATATTCAAAATGTAAAATTTATATATTTTATATAATAGATTTCAATAAAAAATGTATTAAATTTATTTTATTTCCAAATATTGTCAGAGAATTATTTTGCCCTACCTTTCAATTTTTTTTACTTGAAAGATGTTTATTTTTATGATATACTTCTATCATACATCTTTCAAGATGTTGCACTTGTATAATTGTGATAACCGCCAAGTTTGAAGCAATTATGCAAGTCTTTTTTATTTCTTAATGTAAATATAGTATAACATACCGTGACGGTAATGTCAATACTTTTTTAGAAAGAATTTTATTTTTTTTTACTTTTTTTTAGAATAATTTTCTCATCATCAAATTCTAGTTCTACAAATTTGTCGCCATTGTGATTTTCAAATAGTTTTGAAATCCACTTCTTTGGAAGAGATATTCTATAACCAATTGTCCCATGCCCGTCAGGATTTTCAGAAACTTTAATAGTTCTTGTTTCCATTTGTTTTTCCTCCTTTTTTAGTATATAATACATAATAATATAACATACCGGGATGGTAATGTCGATACTTTTTTAAAAATATTTGAAGAAAGTTTAAAATAATTCATAATCGACAAGTTTTGACAAATAAAGTAAACATAATATGATACACTAAAATAGAGGTGGTCATATGGATATAGATATACTTATAAAAGAAAACAGGGAAAAATTAGAACAAATGATTATGAATCACGAAGATAAACAAAAGATAGTACAACAAAGTCAGATACTTGACAAATATATAAATATGAAAATGAAAGAACTAGTAACTAGCTAGTTTCTTTTTTTGAAGAATTATGTTATAATTCAAAAAAATGTAAAAAAAGGAGAAATAATATGAGCAATAGTAAAAGAAATGACATGTTACAAAAGTATAAAGATACAATAAATGAGTTACAAGAAAATTTACAACTTAATAGTCAAGATGACATTGACGACATAATAACTGATTTACAGAAATTAAGAAATGAAATATCAGAACAAGATATGCAAGAGAGAGCAGATTGTTTAGAAAAAGAAATAGATAATTTAAGAACGTATAAATTTGTAGAAAGTATAGAAGAGTTAGATATAAATGAAGAAGACTTTAAAAGTGAAGACGACTATTATGAAGAAGCTAACAAAAGAATGTTAGAAGAAAATCAAGACATAGAAGATGAAATACGAGATATTTTAACATCTCTTTTATTCTAGAAAAAAAGGAGCTTGATATGAGAACAAAGATAATATACAAATTAAAAGAAGCAAGAGAACAGAAAAATTTAAGTTTGCAAGAATTATCAAAAAGAAGTGGAGTAGCTGTTGATATAATAGAAAGAACAGAAAACAATAAGTATGAACCTTATCTGCTTGATATGTTGAAAATAGCGGAAGCTTTAAAAGTTAATGTTAAGGATTTATATGAAGTAAAAGAAAAGTAAAATTGTATGTATGAGAAGAGATTAGCGGTAGTTAGTCTCTTTTTTTTGCACACATTTCAGACAGTATACAAAAATAATTCAATAAATTTTGTAAAGTTCTCCATCGAGAACGCCTTACGTGATATTCTTAATACATAAACTAATGAAAACGGGTCATACTAAAAATGGTGATAAATTTGAAAAGGGTAATATTAATAAAGCAAGTAAGAGAAGAAAAAAATGTAAGCCTTGATAAATTGTCTAAACTTACTAAAATTTCAAAAGGGCATCTCAGTTGCATAGAACGAGGGGAAAAAGAACCAACAATTTGGAGAGCTATGGATATAGCGGAGGCGTTAGGTGTAGATATAAACGATATATTTAAAACAATAAACTAAGGAGATTGAATATGTATAAAGTAGAATACAAAGAAGAAAACAATGTAAAAGAAATAGAAGCAGATGGAAAAAATATAGTAATAAAAATATTAGAATTATATGATAAAATACTAAAAATAACGGACGATACTGATAAGATGTATGATAAAAGAGATATTTTAGACGAAGAAGAAAGAAAATTAATAGAAACATTAAGCGACTTAGATTCAAAAGAAAATATAAAAAATAAAATACAAAAATATATAGATAGCAATAAAGAATACATGAAAGAAGAAAGATATGTTGCTTTAGTAAAAGAACTCAACAGATTATATGAAAAAGAAGACAAGATACAAATGAAAACAAAATTCATAAATTTATATTTTAGATGGAACTAGAGATAGTTCTATTTTTTTGACCAAGTATTTTCGTATAATAAACAATACAATTTCATATATAAAAAATAAAGTTTTATACTTTCATATAAAAAGTTACCAGTTTTATAAAAGGTTCTCCATAGAGAACTCTTTTAAAACTATATTTCATATAGAAGCTTCTGATAAAATAAGAAATGGAGAAATATATGAAAAAATTAATTGAAGAAATGATTGTAGAGGAATTAAGTAAAAGGTTTAACAAAAAAGATGAAATTATTAGAACAATGTTGAACATACTAAAACAAAACAATTATTGCAATAGTATAAGTCGAAAAATGATTATTGAATTTTATAGTACGACGACAGGTAGATAACTTTAAACTTAAATGCGTTGCTTTATCAACCCAGATTTCAATAGCATAGAATTTGTTAGAACATAAAGGACCAAACACGAATTCTCCATCTTTATCTGTAAAAGAATGAGAAACAGGTCTTCTTTCCTCTTTACCACATTCACAAACAATCTCTATTAATTTAACAACAGCATCACAAACAGGATCGCCATAACAATCTTTTACAACGCCATAAATAACATTACGGTTATCTTCTGGAAGTGTAATTTCAAGGTCAAATTGCTTTCCAGAAGCAATCACACCATCTACATCAACTACTGGGCATACATTTTTATCGTATTCCATAACTAATACCTCTTTCCTTCTAAATAGTATCATAAAGCATATACTTTATTAGTATATAGTATGAGACGAAAGCGAAAAAAGTGTCTATTTTATAGACTTCTATAGCAAAAAGCAGTATAATAAGTCGGAAAACGTAAGAAAAGGAGACGAAAAATATGGATACAAGACCAATTGGCATGTTTGATTCTGGTGTAGGTGGATTAACGGTTTTGAAGGAAGTTATGAAACAAAGCCCACAAGAAGAAATTATCTATTTAGGAGATACAAAACGATTTCCTTATGGCAGTAAGTCTAAAGAAACCATTATAGAATTAACGAAAAAGGGAATTGACTTTTTAATAAAAAAGAATGTAAAGGCTGTTATCATTGCTTGTGGAACAGCAACTAGTCAAGCATTAGAAGCATTGCAACCTATATATACGATTCCCTTAATAGGAATTATTGAAGCAACCGTACAATATATAAAAGAAAAAACAGCTATTCAAACTGTAGGCGTTATAGCCACTGCAGGTACCATTCGTAGCCAAGGCTGGCAACAGCATTTAGAAAAGCAGGTACCTAGATTATCTATTCAAAATCAAGCATGTCCTTTATTAGCACCTATGGCGGAAGAAGGATGGATAGATAATGAAATAGCTAAACTAACCGTACACGAATATGTAAAAAATTTTAAAAATATAGATGCGCTTATTTTAGGTTGTACGCATTATCCTTTGTTTAAACCTTTGTTAGAACAAGAACTAGGAAAACAAGTAGAAATTATCCATACAGGAGAAATCGTAAGCAAAGCATTACAAAAATTTTTAGTAGATAATCATTTAGAAAATACTGGAAAAGGAGGAAATACCATTTTCTTAACAGATACACAAACGAACTTTGTAAAAGTAGCTAGTATCGTATTAGAAACATCAAAAGAGGGCTGCTTTATACAAAAAGCAGATATAGAAGCATAAAATAATGAATATAGCATATACATGGAATAACAACAAAAAAGGGGGAGCCTATGAAAAAATTAAAAGTCATGTTTTATGCGATAGTGATGATACTAATGATAAATGTGTGTGTTTATGCTGCTGATGAACTACAATTCGAAGTAAACTATCAAGGAACCGTTGTAGAAGATGAAGCAAAGCCAGTAACGATAAGTTTAATAGGAAGAGCAGCGCCATTATATAGTAAAGTGAAAATCAATGTAGAAATAGCAGGACCATCTACACCAAAGTTAATGGCCGTAGATTCTAGTGGCAATCAATTAGATATTGCACAATTAGGTTATTGGGGACCACCAACTGGTTTTGCTGTACAAGGAGATTTTACTAATGAAACGCCTGTAACAGCAACATTTGATAAAGCTGGAAGTTATACGATAACATTAAATTTAGTCAACTTAGAAAATGCGAGTGCTATTTTGGCTACAAAAACGATTACGGTAAATGTGCAAGCTAAAAATACGCCAGTGAACAATACAATAACCAATAATACTACCAATGAAGTAACAAATCTACCACAAACAGGAATGAGTTTAACACAATATACCATTTGCTTTGCAGCCATCTTCCTTTTTGCTCTTTTTCTATATCGATTAAAACAAAAAAATAATGGTTAAGAAATAAAAAAGAAGCGGCTAAAAGTCGCTTCTTTTCTTAAAACAGGAGGATTATATGAAGTGCATTTATATAAAAGACAAGATACCATTACTTTTTTCTATAGTCATATTTATTATTTTTATAGTAGGTATTTATCAAATTATCATAGACCAAACAGAAGACACTTCAGTAAAAACTTATGAAACGATTAAAAGAATTCCTATACAAACCATAAAAAATAAAAATGAGTCAGTACAAAATAAACAAAACATAGAAAATGAAAATATAATCATAGACTTACCTGAATATCAGAATTTAATAAAAGAATATAGAGGTTATACCGTTATAGGAAAAATTTATATACCTAAATTAGAAATTGAAAAATATATATTAGAAGAAAACAGTGAAGGAGCATTAAAAGCATCTATTATAAAACTATGTGGACCACGTGTCAATGAAATAGGAAATTTTTGTATAGCAGGACATAACTATCCACAAACATTCGGAAAGTTAAAAGAACTAGAAAAAGGAGATGAAATAAAAATGACAGATACCTATGACAGAACCATAACCTACAAAGTTTATCAAACTTATAAAGTAGATCCAACAGACACCACCTGTCTAAATCAACAAACACAAGGAGAAAGAGAAATAACCTTAATTACTTGTACATTAGGTGCTATTAAAAGAAATATTATAAAAGCAATAGAAGTGTATGATTAAAACTGTCCATATGTACCAGGTACATATGGACAGTTTTGTCCATCGGGGACACAGATGAATTATTTTTTATTTAGAAATTGGAAAAATTTTTTTAATTTTGAAACTTTTTATAAAAATAAAGTCTCTTATAAGTAAAGATATCGATATTTTTTACGAAGGGGAAAAAGGGGAATATTATGGAAGAGATAGTGAGTAAAGAACAAAAGAAGATAAAAGAAATACAATCCTTTACGAGTTTAGTATTAGAAAATGAACAAATTATGTATAGGATAGCTAGAAGTCGATTGCATGATATAAGAGACATAGAAGATGCTATTCAAGATACACTTCTAATTGCTTTTACACATCAGGGACAGTTAAAAGATGAAAAAAAATGGCGTGCTTGGATTTTACGTATTTTGATTAATCAATGTAATAAGATTTATCGAAAACGAAAAGTAGAACCTATGTCGTATGAATTAATGGAGACGATGAATACACATGTAGGGGAATTGATACAGGAGGATGAAGACAATTTCATGTATAGAGAGATTTTAGACTGTTTGCAACCAGAGGAACGTTACATAGCTATTTTATATTATACAGTGGGATATACAACAAAGGAAATTGCTGATATTTTAAAGAAAAATGAAAATACAATTAAAACAAAGTTAAGAAGGATGAAACAAAAATTAAGAGAGAAAGTAGAAGGAGGTGCTTTATAATGGATGCGTTTGATAAAAAAATGAAGGGAATTTTTACGCAGGAGATGAGCGTTCCAACAGAGGTAACAGATAAAATTAAAGATACAATAACTATAGAAAATTTAGAAAGTAGAAAGGAAAGAAGAAAAAGTACTATTTTCAAACTTACCAGTATAGCAGCTATTTTTCTAATAGTTGGAATGACAATTCAGGTGTCTGCTAAACAGTACTATGAAAGAAAGGCTTGGGAAGAATTTCAAGATAGAGAAATTACTTTTGGTATGGGAAGTGTTGAGCAAGCAGTGGATAATGGATATAAGGAAAATATAGAGATGGAGTATGTTTATCAAGATGGCATAGGTATAAAGATGAATTCTCTAGTGCTATCTGATACAAATTTACAATTAGGAATAGATTTTAGTTTTGAAAAGGAAATCGATACTTCTTCTAATTACAAAGAATTTATGTATAGTATGATTATATATGATGAAAACAATCAAGTTTATTTAACGAATACATATGGATGGGGAGCTAGTAAGAAATATGAACACTATTTTGAGCATTTTTGTAAGGAACATCAAATTGCAAAGCCAAGTAGTGTATATGATACCATAAATTATAATGATACAGCTTCTTATGGTTATAGTACTTATACAAAAGATAGAGTTGTGGCAAATATACAGGCAACTTCTAAAAAGGGTTTTCCAAAGGCTAGAAAATTAAAAGTACAAATTTTGGATTTAAGATATTATGAAATGATACCAGAAGAAAAAAAGAGTAAGTCAGAACCAATTTCTAATGCTATTTGGAATTTAGAAATAGAAGTGCCAGAACAATTTTATCAAAGAAGTAATATAGAATATATATTAGAAGAACCAATAGCTGGTATACAATTAGAAAAGGCAATTGTATCAGAAACGAGTATGGCTTTTATAGCAACAATAGATGGATTTGATGAAGTAATTGACCGAAAATACGATGATACGACACAAAGAATAAAGCAGAGTCTTTCTGTGATAGATGAAAATGGAAAACAATATTTCCCAGAAGCAAATTTTGGTTGTTCTAAAGATAGAATAGAAACGAGTTTTTCTATCAATAAAGATATAGTAACTGAAAAGTTATATTTAAAAGTAGCTATATAAGGAAAGATACATACACTAACGTTAATAAGAAAATAAGTAAATGTAGAATATAGAAACAAAAATAAATAAAAGACTTAGAAAAGCGTCTATCTGTAGAGATAGACGCTTTAAAAAGTATAAAATTAGTAATAAGTGTCCCCTAAGGACATTTTTGTCCATTGGGACCTGGTCCCAATGGACACTTATAAAAAAGTATATGAAAAATAGTTTCTTATTTTGGAATTATATGGTATACTAGGTGCACTAAAGAAAAAGAGGTGAGAGGATGTTAACAATAGAACAGGCTGTTGATTTATTGCAAGATAGGGATGATAATCAAGCTTACCAGGCCTTATTGTTTTTAGAAGAGCAAACTCTGATATCGAATGCGGTATATGGTTATTTTGACGATTTCTTACAACTACTTCAAAATGAACATACATATGTAAAAATGAGAGCAATTCGTTTAGTGGCTAAAAATGTTAGATGGGATATAGAGCATAAATTAGAAAATAATATAGAAAGTTATATTTCTTTATTACAAGATAGCAAACCAGTAGTGGTAAGAGAGGTTATTCATAATATGAAAGAAATAGTACCATATAAACCGCAACTTTTACCAATTTTACAGGAAGCTTTTCTTACAATTCCGTTACAAAATTATAAGGAAAGTATGACAAATTTGATAGTAAGAGACCAAGAAGATTTTGAGAAATGGATAGAAAAAAGAACAAAGGAGGATTCGATATGAAGAAAAAAGGATTAATAGGTATCGTGATAGGGGTTGTGATTGTTTTAATGGTAGTAGCTTATATAGTTATACAAGGACTACTTCATCCTATGAACCAGATATATAACCATACAGATAAAATGCTTAGCAAGGAGAATTCTTACAATTTATTTATGCAAGAGCAAAGTATTATAGATACAACCTATGAAGCAAATATGGAATTAGAAGGTATGGGAATGATTTGGACGTATCAAGCCACATCAGATGAGACTATAGATATACGATATTTGTTGAAAAACAGTCAGGGACAGGCTAAATTAGTTTTAGTAAAGGCAGATGGTGAGATACAAACAATTGTAGAAACTAAAGGAAATAATAATATGGATGCAACGCAAATGGTTAGAGTAACATTGACTAAAGGAGAGAATTTTATAAAAGTGGTAGCTAAAGACCATGCTAAAATAGAAGTGAAATTAGAGGCTCCAAAGGGGAATTTTAAAAAATTGGGATTTTAATTTTGGAAATAGGTATTTCTGATGAAGAAAGACCATAAAATAAAAGGGGAAATTTATAACAAAGTGAGGAAAGTATGTTACAGGTAAAAGAAATTAGTAAAAGTTATCAAACAGCAGGATTTGTACAAAAGGCATTGGATGGTGTGAGTATCCAATTTAGAAAAAATGAATTTGTGGCCATATTAGGACCTAGTGGTAGTGGAAAGTCTACTTTATTGAATATTATAGGTGGTCTAGACCAATATGACACAGGAGACTTAATTATCAATGGAAAGTCTACCAAAAATTTTAAAGATAAGGATTGGGATGCTTATCGTAATAATAGCGTAGGATTTATCTTCCAAAACTATAATTTGATTAATCATATTAGCATATTAGATAATGTAGAAATGGCTATGACTTTAAGTGGTGTTCCTGCAAAAGAGAGAAAACTAAGAGCGATAAAAGCATTAGAACAAGTAGGATTAAAAGACCATATACATAAAAAGCCAAATCAAATGTCTGGTGGACAAATGCAAAGAGTAGCCATTGCAAGAGCTTTAGTAAATAACCCGGATATTATCATGGCAGATGAACCAACTGGTGCTTTGGATACTAAGACAAGTGTTCAGATTATGGAACTAATTAAAGAAATTGCTAAAGATAAATTAGTCATCATGGTAACCCATAACCCAGAACTTGCTAAAGAATATGCTAGTCGTATTATTGAGATACGAGATGGAAAAGTATTAGAAGATTCGAATCCTATAGGAGAAGAAGAACAAGAGGCAGAAGATTATCGTTTAGTAAAAACATCTATGAGTTTCTTTTCTGCGCTAAAACTTTCCTTTAATAATATAAAAACAAAAAAAGGAAGAACGTTACTAACAGCATTTGCTTCTAGTATAGGTATTATAGGAATTGCTTTAATTTTATCATTATCGAATGGTTTTAAAATTCAAATTGACCAATTTGAAAAAGACACATTATCTCAAATGCCGATTACGATATCTGCCCAAGCGATGAAAATGAGTGAAGAAGATATGATGAAAATGGCGGCGAATCATGCATCAGCAGAAAAAGAAGAATATCCAGATGTAAAAGAAGTCTATCCTTTAAAGCAAATGCAAGAGATGATTCACCAAAATCATATTACGACAGAGTATAAAGAATATATTGACAAGATTGATGCTAATTGGATTGGTGGAGTCAGTTATATAAGAGCAACAAAATTAAATATTTTAGCAAAAGTAGATGAAAAAACAAAATTATTAGAAACGGATAATTTATTCTTTCCGTTACCAGAACAAATAGAGGAAACACAAAAAGACTCTATTATTACCGATAACTTTGAATTGATTTATGGAAAAATGCCAGAAGAAAAAGAAGATTTACTATTATTAGTAGATGAGAAAAATAGAGTGGATAGCCGTATTTTAGAAGCATTAGGTTATCAAAATCAAGAAGCTGTTTCTTTTGAAGAATTATTAGGAAAAGAATTCAAATTGGTATTGAATGAAGAACTATATCAAAAAGTAGGAAATTACTTTACACTAAATACGAATTATGATGAATTATACCAAGCACAAAGTAGTATTCCTTTAAAAATAAGTGGTGTTATTAGAGGTAAAAAAGATAATGAATTTGCTAAATTAAGTGGCAATGGATTTACTTATACAGAGAAATTAATGCAATATGTCCTTGCACAAAATGAAAATTCAGATGTGGTAAAAGCACAAACAGAAGCAAACTATAATGTACTAACAGGAGAAAAATTTGACTTAGAAACAATAGAAGGTCAAAAAACAAAACAAACTATCTTAGCCTATTTAGGGAAAGATGAAGCAGCAAGTGCTATACAAAGTTATCCAAAGAGTTGTGATACCAAAGATAAAATCCTAGCATACTTAGATGAGTATAATGATGAAAAAGAAGAAAAAGAAAAGATTTTATATACAGATTATGCAAAAACGATTACTGCACTATCTGGCAATATTATGGATGCAATTACGGTAGTATTAATTGCTTTTTCAGCTATTTCCTTAGTGGTATCTTCTATTATGATAGGCATTATAACCTATATTTCTGTTTTAGAAAGAACAAAAGAAATTGGTATCTTAAGAGCAATTGGTGCTAGAAAGAAAGATATTACAAGAGTCTTTAATGCAGAAACTTTTATTATAGGTATATGTTCAGGATTATTAGCTATTGGTATAGCCTGGTTATTGACAATACCAATTAACCAAGTAATAGAAAGTCTAACCGATTTACCAAATGTAGCACAGTTAAATCCAGTGCATGCCATTATTTTAATTATCATCAGTGTTATATTAACTTTAATAGGTGGTTTTATACCAGCGAAAATGGCAGCCAAAAAGGACCCAGTAGATGCTTTAAGAACAGAATAATGATTAAAGGAAATGTAAGAGAGGAAGAGAAAATGGAACAATATAAATGTACGAAATGTGGCTATATCTATGATGAAGAAAACCAAGAGGAAAAATGGAAAGATTTATCCAAAGATTGGAGTTGTCCATTATGCCACCATCCTAAAAATGTATTTGTAAAAAGGGAGGAAGATATGGCAGCATTAGAAGAGGTGAAACGTTTATTTAAGTAAAAGTTGTTTAAGGAAAATATAGAGTTTAAAAAGGAAAAATAAGAAGATATGCCAAAACATATCTTCTTATTTTCTTATGGTAGGATAGTATAATTAGAAATATCTGGTTTTACAATATTTTCATCAGTAACATGATTAAATGTATATTGATAATCAGCCCAAATAGTGGAATGCTGCTTGGAATATTCTTGTAAATTTAAAATACGAATAGTAAGTCCGGTTTCAATATCTATCCAATATCTAATGTTATTTACACACAAAGAGTAACAATCTTTTCCATTGCACATTTCTCTGGAGATATTTTGTAAAGCTAGAGAAAATAGATTTTGATTTTCTAAAGGATTAAACATAGCAATACGTCCAAATGGTTCTTCTGCTAGTTTAACAGAAGTGGTCTCATTGCGGGTGTATAAAGTAATTGCAGAATCTTGGTCTTTATATACTTTAATAGAAGATGGTGTTTGACTAGAAACTGTATAATAAGTTGTGTTTACATTCCAAGATTTATTGTTCATATAATAAGCTTCTGCAATAGAATAGGTAGTATCTGCATAAGAAGTAGATTGTATATGGTAGTTTTCTATTTTGCTTGTTTCTCGTGCTTTACGATTTAGGCTATTTAGAATGACGAAGTTTCTAGTATACCAAAATATGAAGATTAGTAAAATAGTTATTAAAATACAGGATAAGAATGGAATTAATTTTTTCATAAACATCTCTCCTTTTATATAAAATGAAATTAATTGTTTTAAATAAAATATATATGAAATGATTAAAAAAAAGCAATAGAAAAAGAGGAATAAAATAAGAAAATAGACATATACATACAATAGTTTATCTTAGGAGGTTTTCCATGTTTATTGTATTTAATCAATCTAAAATAAAGACTTATTTACTTTCTTTAGTAACGGTCGTAGTTTTATTAGTGATGGCATTTATGCTAACGAATCCTACAGATGCCATACAAACAGCTGCATCTACTAAGGACTTACCAATTTATAATGTAGCAACACAAGATAAGAAAATAGCCTTTACTATGAACTGTGCATGGCGGTGCAGAGGATATAGATAGTATTTTAGATACCTTATCAAAATATAAAGTGCATATTACTTTTTTTGTAGTAGGTGATTTTGTAGAAAAGAATGCCGAAGCGGTAAAAAAGATGGCAGCAGCAGGACATGAAATTCGGAAATCATTCTGATAAACATCCACACGTTAATCAATTGTCTTTAGAAAAGAATATTGAACAAATACAAGCTTGTAGTCAAAAAGTAGAAGCCATTACAGGAAAGAAAACTACCTTATATAGAGGTCCTTATGGAGAATATAATGATACCGTTTTAAAAGCAGCTAAATCACAAGGTCATACGGCTATTCAATGGAATTTAGATACATTGGACTATACAGGACTTACAGGGGATGAAATGTGGAAACGAATAGAAAAAAAATTACAACCAGGAAGTATTATCTTAAGTCATAATGGAACCAAGCATACGGCAGATAGTTTAGATGGTTTATTACATCATATCATGGAGGAAAAAGGTTACCAAGTTGTAACTGTGTCAGAATTAATTTATCCTCAAAATTACATTATTGATAGTAATGGAACACAAAGAGTCATACCATAAATTTCTATGATTTACGTATAAAACCAAAATAAAAAGGGAAAGCTATAGATAAAGATACCATTGAGGAGAATGAAAATGTCATTGATTGGGATTATAGCAGACGAAGCTAATGAAAATTGGATGAAAAAGAAATTAAAAGAAAAATTACAAGTTAGTGAATCTTCTATACTTTTTATAAAAGAGAAAAGCATAGAAAATATTAAAAACATTAAGTTTGAGACGGTTTTACTAGCTAGAGAATTTAAAAATATAGATATATTAAAAAAATTATTAGAAGGTACCAAATATCTAGTAGTTAACTCAGATATAGCCAATAATTTAAATATACTAGATAATTTAGAATTAACGGTGATTACTTATGGGTTTAATTCTAAGGCAACGATTACAGCTTCTTCTGTTACAGAAGATACCATGTTACTTTGTGTGCAAAGAAATATGCAAGATAGACAGCATCATACCATAGAAGCACAAGAAATATCTATTGATATTGAAGCAGATTCTGAAAAACAAGTTAGTTACATTATGGGAGTGAATGCCATTTTATTATTGTATGGAAAAATAATATCTTGAAAATCCTGTCAAATACAGTCGAATAAGGAAGAAAATGAATAAATTTTAGGAAAAATAACATTTTATGTAGACAAAACCAAAAAAAGGTAGTATAATAAGTTTTGTAAGAAAAAATATTCTAAAAGAAAAACTAAATGAATAGAATACATTAGATAAACAAAAGTAAGGGGAGGAAATCAAATTGAATACAAATTATTCAGAGAATAACCAATTAGTCTTAGTTGGAAAAGTAACGAGTGATAAAAGATTTAGTCATGAGATTTATGGAGAGAAATTTTACATATTCGACTTAAGTGTACCACGTTTAAGCGGAAATGCAGATATTATACCAATTACTATCTCCGAAAGATTATTATTAGAAGAAGATTTAGTACCAGGAAAAAATGTAGTGATTGAAGGACAATTTAGATCATATAATAGTTATGAAAATGAGAAGAACAGATTAGTACTAACTGTTTTTGCTAAAGAAATTAAATTTGCAGAAAATCAAGAAGAGGAATTTAAACCAAGTAAAGAAAATACTTCTAACGAAGTTACTTTAGATGGTTATATTTGTAAAAAACCAATTTACAGAAAAACACCATTTGGAAGAGAGATATCAGATATCTTATTAGCAGTCAATAGAGCCTATAATAAGTCAGATTATATTCCTTGTATTGCCTGGGGACGTAATGCTAGATTTTGTGAAAATGTACCTGTTGGAACAGAAGTTAGAATTATTGGAAGAGTACAATCTAGACAATATGAGAAAAAACATGAGGATGGTACAGCAGAAATTAGGGTAGCTTATGAAGTTTCTGTTGCTAGTCTAGAAGTCATTAATCAAGATAACCAACCTATGCAAAGTGATAATGAAAATGAAGAAGTAGAAGAAAATAAAAGAGCTATATAGATAAAAGATAAACCAACTCAAAGTGAAATTTGAGTTGGTTATTTTTTTTCTTCTGGAATAATAATTTTCTTCTTATCGTGTTCTTCTTTTGGCTTTTCAATATCAATATGGTCATATAAAGGAGAAATGTCTAAATCCTTTAAATCTTTATCATCACCATTAATGACTTCTATTTTTTGTGGCTTTTTTTCTTCCATCATTCCCACCATCCTTTAACTTACGTTTATCCTAACATATTCTTAAAGAAAGTGCAAGGAAAATTTACTTTCTTGCTGTAAAAACATGGAAAATATGAAAAAGGATGTTTTATGTTTGTTTTAAGTGGTCTTATAACAGCTACAATTTCTAAAAATAGAAAGCTAGAGTAACCTCAGGTATAGAAATCCCCAAGAAAACATTGTAAAAATCCAAAACAAATGGTATAATAGCAAAGTATAAAAATATAGGAGAAAAGACATGGAAATAGAAAAAGCAAAAGCAATGATAGAAGCCATTTTATTTGCTTGTGGTAGAGAAGTGAATATAAAAGAATTAATGTCAGCACTAGAATTAGGTAGTGAAGATATTTTTGCAATTATAGAAGCAATGAAGTTAGACTATGAAAAAGAAGCAAGGGGAATAGAGATAGTTAAGGTACAAGACAGTTTTCAACTGATTACGAAAAAAGAATATTATGACTATATTTATCCGATTTTAGATAAGAGAAGTAAACCAAATTTATCAAATGCTGCATTAGAAACGCTATCCATTATTGCCTATAATCCTAAAATGACGAGGGCAGAAATTGAGAGTATTCGTGGTGTCAATTCAGATGGTACGATTTATAAATTATTAGAATACAATTTAATTGAAGAAGTTGGTAGAATGGATGCACCAGGAAGACCAACTATGTATAGTGTAACCCCTGAATTTTTACGTATGTTTGGATTTAGTAGTTTAGAAGAATTGCCAGAACTTCCACGTTATAAATTAGATGAAAATCAGCAAATTGTGATTGATGATATTATAGAAGAAAATCAGGAAAAAGGAGTAGAAGAGATAGACATAGTAAATAAAGAATCTGATTTAGAGGCTCCGTCACCCGAAAGGGAAGAACAAGAAGAAAGTAAGGTGCAATTAATAGAGAATGAAGGAGAAGAAGAAAATGAGTAATGAAAAAGATTTTGTAAAAGAAGTTACCAATATAGAAGAAGATTTTGCTAAATGGTATACCGATATTGTATTAAAAGCGGATTTAGCAGATTATACAGATACCAAAGGTTGTATTGCCATTAAACCATATGGCTATGCCATCTGGGAAAATATTCAAAAATATACAGATGAGAAATTTAAACAAACAGGTGTTAAGAATGTATATTTCCCAGTATTAATTCCAGAGAGTTTATTAAATAAAGAAAAAGACCATGTAGAAGGATTTGCACCAGAAGTAGCTTGGGTTACGATTGGTGGTCAAGAGGAGTTAGACGAAAAATTATGTGTTAGACCTACTTCAGAAACTATGTTTTCTACGCTATATGCCAAATGGCTTTCTTCTTGGAGGGATTTACCATTTGTGTATAATCAATGGTGTAATGTATTAAGATGGGAAAAAGAAACAAGACCTTTCTTACGTTCTAGAGAATTTTTATGGCAGGAAGGTCATACGATTCATGAGACCGAAAAAGAAGCACAAGATAGAACTTTACAAATGCTAGATGTATATGCAGATGTCATAGAAAACTTACTAGCTATTCCAGTTTTAAAGGGAAGAAAAACACCAAAAGAAAAATTTGCAGGAGCAGAAGCAACTTATACAGTAGAAACTTTAATGCATGATGGAAGAGCTTTGCAAGCAGGTACTTCTCACTACTTTGGACAGAACTTTACCAAACCATTTGGTATTACTTTCCAAAATAGAGAAGGAAAAGAAGAATATCCTTATCAAACGTCCTGGGGAATTAGTACAAGATTAATTGGTGCTGTCATTATGGCACATGGAGATAATCGTGGTCTAAAATTACCACCAAGAGTTGCTCCTATCCAAGCAGTGATTGTCCCAATTGCAATGCATAAAGAAGGTGTTAAGGAAAAGGCACAAGAAGTCTATGAAAATTTAGCTAAATTGTATAGAATGGAAATAGATTTAAGAGAGCAAGTCTCTCCTGGATATAAATTTAATGATTGGGAGTTAAGAGGAGTTCCTGTAAGAATTGAATTAGGACCACGTGATATAGAAAATGGAAAATGTATTGTGGTTAGAAGAGATACACTAGAGAAGATAGAGGTAAGCTTAGAAGAATTACCAGAAAAACTACAAAGTATTTTAGAGGCTATTCAAGACAACATGTTCCAAGCATGTCAGCAAAGAGTGTTAGATAAAACAACCATAGCAACTAACATGGAGGAGTTTATTAAAAATATAAATGAAAACCAAGGCTATGTAAAAACCATGTGGTGTGGAGATACTACATGTGAAGAAAAAATCAAGGAACTAACTGGTGCACATTCTAGATGCATTCCTTTTGTGCAAGAGCAAGTAGGAAATACGTGTGTATGTTGTGGAAAAAAAGCAGATACAATGGTAATCTGGGGAAGACAATATTAAACCAAATAGAGCAAAACAAAAAAGAGTGGAGATTTCCACTCTTTTGTAATTGGGCTAAGTAAAAATTAAGCTTCCTTATTGGTATCTGCATCAGAAGAATGAGGCTCTTCTGGTTGTTTAGTTAAAATATTTAGAATTTGAGGATACATTTCTTCAGCATGTTGTTTCCAATTATTGACGATATCTTTAGCTTGCGAGCCAGAACCTGCAAAAGTTTTAACTTCAAAGATAGTGTCATTATGATCAATGATTTTACAAGTAACCATATAGTAGTTCTCACTACGAGGGACATATTCTGCAATAACGGAATGCTCATTTTCAAAAGTTTCTAGTTCATTTTTAAAATTGCTATCTACTCGCAATTTTATAATACCTGGCAGAATATCTTGGGTTAAGGATAAAGTTTCTTTTCCAAAACTGGTTATTTCATAGAAACTATGGTCATCTTTATAATAATTAATAATATATCCATTTTCTAATAAATCTAATAGAAATTGTTGAAAATAAAAGTAATTCATATCGGTTACGGCTAACACTAAATTTAATAAAGAATCATTAGAAATGGGTTTACCGATTTTATCTAAAATGTACAAAATAAGAACTTTATTTTCTGCTAAAGTTTCATCATCTGATGTTAATTTCAATTTAATCACTCCTATTATTTTAATAGACAGATTATAGCATATTTTTTTATAAAATACTATGCTTTTTATGATTTTAATGATATAATTTCTAAGAAAAGAATTCAAAATAGGCTGATAAGGGGAGAAAAATGGCAAATCTTTATGAAATATTAGAAGTAAGTGAAAATGCTTCTAAAGAAGTAATTGAAAAGGCATATCGTGTACTTGCTAAAAAGTATCATCCAGATTTACAAACAGTAGAAGATAAACCACTAGCAGAAGAAAAGATGAAGCAAATTAATGATGCCTATGATACTTTGATAGATGAACAAAAAAGAAAAGCCTATGATTCTGAATTGGCCATGCAAAGAGAAGAAGAGAAGCAAAAGCAGGAAGCAGAGTGGAGAAAAAAACAAGTAAGAACACAAAACAATCAGACGGTGCAACCACAAAAAGCAGAAGCAGAAAACCAACCACAAACGACTTACGAACAACCACCACTTACAAAAGAAGAGATAAAATGGGAAGAAAAAACAAGAAAACAAGCAGCTAAAGAGATAAATAGAGAGATTCAAAATGCTTATGCAAAGGCATATAATGATTATTGGAGAAGTAGAGGCTATCGTATTAAACAGCCATGGACATGGAGACGTGTATTAGAACTTTTAAAAGTTCTAGCTATTATGACCGTGGTTATAGCGTGCATTTGGTTTTTTCCACCTACGCACAATTTATTAGTAAAATTTTATGAAGATAATGTAATTGTACAAGCGATTGTTAATGTGATAGTAGGCATTATAAAAGCCATTGGTAATGGAATAGCTACTTTTTTTACAAACTTACCAGCATTTTAATAAGGTAAGGAAGTATAATTTTTGATATATAGTTTATAATCTATATATAAATTAAAGAAAAGGAGAGTGCAAAAGATGGACAGAAAAGTAAGAGTTGTACAATGGGGTACTGGTAAAATGTCAGTATACACCATGCGTTATGTATTTGAAAAAGGAGGAGAAATTGTCGGAGCAGTGGACGTAAATCCAGCAGTTATTGGAAAAGATATTGCAAGCGTTATGGGAGGCGAGCCAAAAGGGGTTACCATTGTAAATGTAGAACAAGCAGAAAGTATGTTACAAGAAGTAAAACCAGATATTGTTATTGTAACAACGATGAGTTTATTTAGCGATGTAGAAGATGCTTTATATTTATGTGCTAAATTAGGTATTAATGCGATTACAACTTGTGAAGAGGCATTTTATCCTGCTAATTCTAATCCAGTAGCTACCAAAAAAATAGACGAACTTGCCAAGCAAAATGGTTGTACCATTACAGGAAGTGGTTACCAAGATATTTATTGGGGAGAATTAATTTCAGCGATTGCAGGTTCCACACATAAAATAACGAAAATTACAGGAAGTTCTAGTTATAATGTAGAAGACTATGGAATTGCCTTAGCAAATGCACATGGTTCTGGATTAACACTAGAAGAATTTGATAAACAAGTGGCATCTGTAGATAGAATTTCTGATGAAGAAAGACAAGCTATCATTGAAAAAGGAGAATACTTACCATCTTATATGTGGAATGTCAATGGTTGGCTATGCTCTAAATTAGGCTTAACGGTTATTTCACAAACACAAAAAACAGTACCACAAACCTATAAAGAGGATATTTATTCTACAACTTTAGGGATGACTGTTAAAGCAGGTGATGCAACTGGTATGAGTGCAGTGGTTACAACCAAGACAAAAGAAGGAATTACCATTGAATCACAATGTATTGGAAAAGTATATTCTAAAGAAGATTTTGATAAAAACGAGTGGACGATAGAAGGAGAGCCAAATACCACGATAGTAGTTGCTAGACCTTCTACAGTAGAACTTACTTGCGCAAGTATAGTAAATAGAATTCCAGATGTTATTAACGGACAGCCAGGTTATGTTTCAACAGATAAACTAGCAGAATTAAAATATAAAATTAAACCATTAAATGAATATGTTAATTCCTAAAAGAAAGACCGCCAATCTCCCTAAAAAAGAGATGGCGGTTTCTTTTTTTCAAGAAGACTCAAGTAGAGCCTTCTTTTGACATTTAAGGCAATAATCGATATTACGCCTTTGCTGAGAGATATAATCTTCCTCTACAGCATTGCGTCCAGAGATGCCTTTAGCACAGTTCGGTCCATATTTAGATAAATACCGATACCATGCTTCATTGTTGCCAACTACTTTCTGCATTGGGTACTTCCTCCTTTGTATGTAATATGTCCATTTTACCAATTAATGGAAACAATTTCAAGAAAAATCGTACGTCAAATGATTTGAAAAATCCCTAATATTCAACAAGTTTTGAATATTAGGGACATTTTTTGACAAAAAGTATTATATATTTTGTATAAAGGTAAATTATGAAAACTTGTAAACAAGCGAAAGAAATAAAAAATTAAAAAATATAAGAGTATGAACATATAATAAAAAAAGAAAAGGGTAATATTGACTTTAACCAATTGGTAATGTAAAATTAATAAAGAAGAGTATGAAAAGAAAAAAAATGGAAAACATAAGAAAAAGAAAAGGAGAAAAAATATGAAAGAAAATAGGAAACAAGAGGGCGTTACTTTGATAGCTTTGGTAATTACTATTATAATTTTAATTATCTTAGCAGGTGTAGCCATTAATGCTTTAGTCGGTGAAAATGGTATGATTATGCAAGCACAAAGAGCAAAAGAAGAAACAGAGATTAGTGAACAAAAAGAAGGAATTGTGCTAGCATTAGCAGCTGCCAGAATTTCAGATAGACAATATCAGAAAATAACATTACAAGGGTTACAAAAAGCTATAGATGAACAATTTTCTGCTAATATGGCTAAGGTATTTACAAATGGAAGTGATGGATTTATTATTCAATTTTCAAATAGAGAATATGAGGTAAATGGAAATATGGTTTTACAAATTAAGAAAGTAACGGATAAGAATCCAGGAGAATTAGCAGGGGTAGGAACAGAGGAATCTCCCTATTTGATAGAAAGTATAGAAGATTTAATTTGGTTTGCAAAAGATGTCACAGAAGGAAATCGTTATGAAGGTAAATTTGTAAGATTACAAGAATCTTTGAATTTTAATGCGGACTCATCATATGTGAATAGTAAAAGAAAAGGCTTTTGCGGATATAGAAATGAACTAAAAGAATCTTTAACAAGTGGTGAAGGATTTTTGCCAATAGGAACGGCAGATAATATACAACAGAATAATTATAGTTTTTGGGGAGTATTGGATGGGAATGGAAAAAGTATTTCGAATTTATATATGAATAAGCACGTTAGTGATAATGTAAATGATGTTAGAATAGGATTGTTTGGAAATAATTATGGTATCATTAAAAACTTAGCTATTTGTGACTGTAATATAAATGCTAGTTTGAATTCGACTGCTCAAAATACGATTATGGTAGGCGGGATAGTAGGATATAATTATGGTATAATTGAAAAATCTTATGTAGATGGAAAATTATCTGCAGAAGGAAAGGGAATAGCACAATGCAGAGTGGCAGGTATTGCAGGGCAAGTTGGAAAATCAGAAATGCTAGAATCAGGTATGATTCGTAATTCTTATAATAAGGCAAATGTTATATGTAAAGGTAATAATGTTAATCGTGCAGGGGGAATTGTTGCAAATGCTATGAAAGAGACAAAAGTTGAGTATTGTTATAATCTAGGACAGATACAAGTGATAGGAAATGGAATTTCAGAAGCAGGAGGAATTTGTGCATCTTCCCTTGAACAATTCTTATGTAATAATGTTTACAATTGTGGAAATGTGACTATAAAGGAGGAAACTGGAAACAATGGAACGACAGCAGGTGGGATTATTGGTAATCTTAATACGAGTACCTTAAATAATGCTCATAATATAGGAAAAGTTGTTATAGAGTCTCCTAATACATTTTATTTAGGAGGTATTGTAGGATTTAATAATAAAGCTGAGCAAATAGCAGAAGTATATTATTTAGCAAGTACAGCTTCCAAAGGAATAGGAAATTTATCAGACAATACTATAAGAGTAGAAAGCAAAGAAAATATGAAATCAATTAATAGTATTTTAGGAGTTAATTTTAAAGATGATAGTCATTATATCAATAATGGATATCCTATTTTAGATTGGCAGTAGAAAAGTAACATTTTTTCTTACATTTTCTAGATAATCTTTGAAAGATAATTCATAGTAATAAATTGAAATAATTGAATGTCCCTAATATTCAATAAGTTTTGAATATTAGGGACATTTTTTGACAAAAAGTATTATATATTTTTAAAAATAGTATTTAAAGAATCATGAAAAACTAAATCCGCTTTTGTATCATATGGCGTTTCTTCTTGGTTAATTAAAACAAAATGCTTACCACGAAAATCATGTATAAGACCAGCAGCAGGATACACCATTAAAGAGGTGCCACCAACAATTAAAAGGTCTGCTTTACGAATATGTTCCACTGCCCAAAAAAGTGTAGATTCTGCTAATGGTTCTTCATATAAAACCACATCTGGCTTAATGATACCGCCACAAGAACAACGCGGAATGCCTATACTATGGAAAATCGTATAAGCTTCATAAAACTTATGACAACGCATACAATAATTTCTGAGAATGCTACCATGTAATTCATAAACTTGCCTACTACCAGCTTTTTGATGAAGACCATCTATGTTTTGAGTAATAATAGCTTTTAATTTTCCTTGTTTTTCTAATTTTAAATGAATAGTATTAGGTTTAGCCTCTAAACAATTTAATTTATTTCTGTAAAATTGAAAGAATTCTTCAGTATGGCTTAGAAAAAAGGAATGGCTTAATATTTCTTCTGGAGGATAAGAATAAGTTTGGTTATATAGACCATCTTTACTTCTAAAATCAGGAATACCACTTTGTGTAGAAACGCCGGCACCTCCAAAGAAAACGATATTATGCGCATCAGCTATCCATCGTTTGAATTGTTCTATTTTTTCCACATTCATCACCTATAAAAAGTATAGCATAATACTAAAGAAAAATATAGAGAAGTTAGTACAGATTTTTTAATATAGGGAAAATAGATTGTTGCTAAAACAATGAACGTATGTTAAACTTTAGAAATAGAAAGTGAGAGACAAAAGGAGAAAAAAGTGGAAGAAGCTTTAACTATCAAGAAACAATTAAAAATATCTATACCAATGGCTTTCGAAAATCTTGTCAATATTTTTATGACTTTGATAGATACACTAGTCATTGCTAGTTTAGGCTCTAAGGCTTTGGGTGCTTTAGGGGCAATGGGTGTTATTTTAAGTATTATGCAAATGAGTACTCAAACCATACAAGTGTCTAATCGCACACTAATTGCCAAAGCATTTGGCGAAAAAAATCAAAGTAAGGTAAAACAAATGACTGGTAATGCTGTTTTACTAACAATAGGGATAAGTATTATTACCATCTTGATAGTTTGGTGGATACAGTCTTTCTTACCAACATTATTTCAAGTAGATTATGATAGTAGTGTTGCCTATTTAAGTATCCGTTTGGTTGGTTTTCTTCAAACTAGTGTTGTTACGGTTTTATCTAGTTATCAAAGGGTAATTGGTAAACAAAATAGAGTTCTATTATTAAGAATATTAGCCGTTATTAGTAATCTGATTTTAGATGTGATAGTGGTACAAAAAGGTTATCAAATAGTAGGCGTAGCTTGGGTAACCGTTATAATAGATACCATACTTTGTTTTTATTTTGTAGCAACTAGCTTTCTAAATTATCGTTTTCAAAGGGCTTATATGAAAGAGTTAGTTAATCTATGCAAATGGAACTTTGTAGAAAGAATTGCTTCTAAGGTAGATAATTTTATCTTTAATTTAATAGTTGCAAGAATGGGAAGTCTAGAATATGGTGTACATGTTATAGCCATTCAGATAGCCGATATTTACGAAACATTTACACAAGGTTTTGGAGATGGTATTACTATTAGTGTAGGAGTGGCACTGGGAAAAAATACAAAACAAGCTATGCAGGAAATGAAAGAAATAGCTAAAAAATTAATAAAAATTTCTTCCATTATTTTTCCGATGGTATTCTTACTTATTGCGATTCTAATTATGCAAATAGCAATGCCAGAAGAAGCGGCCAAGTCTATTTTTTATCAAATCTTACCTTTATTAGTATTGGGTTGCTATATAACTATGTCTGGAACTTACTATTTTTCAATATTAAGAGGGATAAAAGAATTTGCGTTCTTAGCTAAGCGAAATATGATAAGTTCTGTCATAAAGATAGTGATAGCTATTATTTTAGATTACACACCATTAGGAATAATAGGAGTCTGGATAGCGTATCTTAGTTATGCAATTACGCAAAAATATGTATCTAAGAGGAAATATCAGCAATTAGAAAAACAATATAGAGAAGAAAAACTAGAGAAACCAGAAGAGAAATGTATGAACATGGTTTAAAATGAAAAGAAAAAAGTATAAAAGTACAAAAAGAAAAAAGGATGGAACAAATTTATGAAAATGTATAAAACGGAATTACACTGTCACACAAAAGAATCTAGCTCTTGTGCAAAAATAGAATCTAGAAAAATAGTGGAGTGGTATGCAAAAGAAGGATATCATACAATTGTCATAACTGACCATTGTAGTAAGTGTAAAATGGATAGATTGGGCAATCTTTCTTGGAAAGAAAAGATAGATTATGTATTAACGGGTTATAGACAAGCTAAACAGGTTGCACAGACTTATGGGATAACGGTATTGTTAGGTTGTGAGATAACACACCAAGAAACGGATAGTGATTTTTTAGCGTTAGGAATAGAGGAAGACTTCTTATATACTCATGAAGAAATATATAATGCTTCTTTGTCAGATTTACATAGATGGTGTAAGCAAGCAGGTTGCTTATTAGTACAAGCACATCCTTTTCGTGATGAAATCCAGTTAGCACCATTAGAAGATATTGATGGCATAGAAGTATTTAATGGCTGTTGTAATGAGGTGTCTAGAAATGAAAGGGCAATGGCATATGGAAATCAAACAAATAAGATTTTGACTTCTGGCTCAGATTTTCATGCCAGAGAGGATTTAGCAAGAGGTGGAATTATTACAAAACAGCCCA
Organism: uncultured Clostridiaceae bacterium; assembly: GCA_958402495.1. Classification (GTDB taxonomy): domain Bacteria; phylum Bacillota; class Clostridia; order TANB77; family CAG-508; genus UMGS1663. Next base: position 5,625 of record CATXTS010000008.1, on the reverse strand, counting down.
TACAGACTAATAAACAACTAGTACAGGTTTTGGAAAGTAAAGAGTTTCAAAGAATTGTAGAGGGAAAATATGGAGAAATATAAAGTAAAAAATGAATTAACTCTATTGGATTTTGAACAAATGGAAGAGATAGAACAAAATTATTTTTCGAAAGAGAATATAACGCCTGCTAAAGAAGTATGGAAATGGTATGTAAAAAATCCAGATACTTGTATAGCCATCATTAATGAAAAAGAACAAGTGATAGGTAGTTGTACGATATTACCTTTAAAAAGAAATATGATAGAGGGTATTATAAATCATACGATAGATGAAGCCAAACTTACAGATGAGCAAATAGAAGCCTATGAAGAAGGCGGTTCTTATGATTGGTATCTATCAGCTATTTCTGTTCATCCAGCTTATAGGAATCAGATAAGTATTTTAAAATTATTTTTTAAAGCTGCTTTACAATTGTTAGATAAATTAGAAGAACAAAATATAGAAATTCATCAAATAATGGCAGAGGCTAGTACAAAGCATGGTGAAAATATTTGTACAAAGCTTTTGAAAATGCAATATAGAGGAGATATGCCAGATGGTAGTAAAATCTATAGTCTAGAAATGGAAGATAAAATAGAATTCATCCAGCATATAAGTAAATTGATAAAAGAAAGAAAATAGAAGCTTCTATAATAGGAAGTTTTTTTGTTTTTTAAGAAAAAAGAGAAAAAGTTGTAACAAATGAAAGAAAAGAGACTCAGTTATAATAGGAGGTGGAAGGAATAAAAAATGGAAGAATTATACCAAAAATATGCTAAACAAGTTTTTTGTTATTTGTATTATCTGTCACATGATAGAGAACTTGCAGAAGAACTTATGCAAGAAACCTTCTATATAGCTATTAAACAGATTTCTCAATTTAGAGGAGAATGTAAAGTAGAAGTTTGGCTTTGTAAGATTGCTAGAAACCTATATTTTAAGGAGTGTAAAAAACAAAGAAAAAAAGCAAATATTTCAATAGCAGATTTAGAAGGTTTGGAAAATCGCCAACAAGAAAAGGGAATAGAAGAAACTTATATAGAAGCAGAAGAGAGAAAGTGGTTATATAAACAAATTGGTATGCTAGATTCTGTTACTAGAGAAATCGTACTTTTACGAATTCAGGCAGATTTAAGTTTTAAACAAATTGCAGAAATTGTCCATAAAAGTGAAAATTATGTGAGAGTGAATTTTTATAGAGTTAAGGAAAAGTTAAAGTCTAAGCAAGAAAAAGGAAAGGATGAAGGATATGAAAATATGTAAAATTGTAAAAGATTTGTTACCCAATTATTTAGAAAAGTTAACTTCAGAGGAGACAAATAAATGGATAGAAAATCATTTGATAGAATGTAAGGATTGTCAAAATACTTTAAAGCATATGCAACAAGAGGTAGATATTCCACAAACACAGGTAGAGGAAGTAGACTACCTAAAGAAATTTCATAAAAAAATAGGGAAAGCTTTTGCCTGGGGAATAGGAATTGGGCTTATGTTATTATTGATTGTATACTTAAGTGTAGCAGGATATAGATGGTATATTTTAAATTCTATTTCTAATAAATTACAAAATTATAAACAAGTTAGTAATGTATATATGGAAATAGATGAAGTGCTTTTTAAGAATCGTTCTTTTTATAATCATACAAAAACGAAGATTTGGTATAAAGATAAAATGGTAAGGTATGAAAGAGAAGATGCTTTAGAATCAAGTAATCAAAACTTTATAGGTATAATAGATATTGCAAATAAGAAACAATATGTCATAAATACAGAGGAAAAAACAGTTAAGGTACAAGATATTCAAAAAGATACAATACAATGGGAAGATATGTTATCTTATTTTGTAGGAGAAAGAGGATATGTGGATGAAAAAACAAATGTGTTAAAAGCTTGTAATTTGTATGAGCCGGTTATTTATGCAAAAGAAAAGGAATGGGTGATTAATGAATATACTTATTCTAAAGATACTGGTTTATTAGAAAGTTGTTTTCTTGATAATATCTATGGAGATGCAAATACCAATTATGCGCATTATAAAACTTACCATTATGATTTTGATAAAGTGACCAAAGAGGAAGTAGCGTTTCCAGATGTATCTAAGTATACATGGATAGAATAGATAAAGATAAAAGAAGAGGGAAGAATTCATACAAGACTTGTTTTTTTGAAAAAAATACGGTATAGTAAATACAAGTTTTTTGAGGAGAAGAAATCAATGATTTTAGAAAATGTATATACTGAACAATTGAAGCAAATTTTCAAGGAGAATCATGGTTATTATTTGACAGATAATCAAGCTGTTAGTAGTGATATGTTAAAAGTAGTCTATGAAGAAAATGGAGAAGCTTTAGGGTATGCTGTGCTTTATGAGGGATGTGACTTTTGCGAAAAAGAAGGTTATTGTGTACGAATAGGAGAGGTGCAACCACCATGTGTATATATTTGGCAATTGGCGACCAAAAAAGGGCATGAGAAAAAGGGGATTGCTAGTTCAGTGGTAAACTATATTGCAAAAAAGTTTATAGATTATGATATTTATGCTTGTGTGAATATAGAAAACAGGGCGTCTATGAAGGTACATTGCAAAAACGAATTTGTACCAATTGTAAGTTTTCAAGAAAAACAAGAAGATGGAACAATGGATACGAATCTAATGCTAAAAAGAGAAAGGAAAATATAAAACATGAGAATACGTTTTAAACCATGGGCAAGAGAAGAACTAGAAAAGAGTTCTTTTTATATAGATAATCCACAAGATATGCTTAACAAGTGGAAAACATTATTTAAAAATCCAGAAAATCCCATTTATTTAGAATTGGGTTGTGGTAAAGGTGGTTTTATATCTCAAATGGCAGTAAAACATAAATTGGTTAACTTTATCGCTATTGATATGGTAGATGCTATGTTAGGGTTAGCTAAAAGAAAAATAGAACAAGCCTATGCAGAAAATGAACAAATGGTAGATAATGTGTATTTAACTCGTTTTGATATAGAGAGGATTTTGTTGATTTTAGGAAAAGAAGATGCTGTCCAAAGAATTTATATTCACTTTTGTAATCCTTGGCCAAGAGGAAAACACCATAAAAAGCGTTTAACACATACAAGGCAATTAGAGAAGTATAAGCAATTTTTAGCAGATAATGGAGAAATTTATTTTAAAACAGATGATGATAATTTATATACAGATAGCTTACATTATTTTGAAGAAGCGGGTTTCGAAATAGTAAAGAAAACAGAAGATTTAGCAGCAGAAGTTGACTTTTGGGAAAACATAGAAACAGAACATGAAAAAATGTTTACAGAGCAGGGAATTAAAATAAAAGCTTGTATTGCCAGAAAGAGATAATAGTAAGATAAATATTTAAAAAATAGAAAAATAAGAAATATGAAAGAAAAAAATGTTGTATAACTAAAGTTTGGTTATACAACATTTTTTTTTGCTCTAGTAGAAAAAGAGAAATAAAGTAAAAGAAAAGTTAGTTAGAAAAAATGCTTTTTAGTGTAAATAGAAGACTACATAAAAAAGATTGAAAAGAAAAAATACAAAAGAGAAAATGTAAAAGAATTCTATATAAAGAAAATATAAAAACATTAACAGTAACCAAATGGTAATAAAAGTATAAGAATAGAAAAACGGAAAACATAAGAAAAGGAAAGGAAGAAAATCATGAGAAAAAACAGTAAACAAAAGGGTGTTACCTTAATTGCACTAGTTATTACCATCATAGTAGTAATTATATTAGCAGGAGTGTCTATGAATGCTTTAATTGGAGAAAATGGTATTATTACACAAGCGCAAAGAGCAAAAGAAGAAACGGAGCAAGGAAAAAGAGAAGAAGAGAAAGCTTTACTTAGTTTGGAAGAGCAAATGAATCAAGCATTTGGAGAAAGTTTTAATGTACAAGAAGGTGTCAATAGACCAAGTTTAACTTCAGGAATGACACCCATTAAATTTATAGAGCCAAGTAGTAATGAAAAAGGAAAAGTAGAAAAAACAGATAGTACAGATACCAACTGGTATGATTACAATGCTAAGAAATGGGCCAATAGCCAAACAGAAGATGGAAGTATGTGGGTATGGATACCTAGATATGCGTATAGAGTAAATACTAGTAATCAAACTTTTGATATTAAATTCTTAATAGGAACAACGGATAATTATTATGAAAATGGAAAAATTCAAACAGCGAAGCGTTGTAATAGTGAAACTGAAAAAATAGATACCACAAGTGGATATACTGTTCATCCAGCTTTTACAGATGAGACTAAAATTAATTATAGAAATGGTGGATGGGATAAAGAATTAACTGGCATCTGGGTAGCTAAGTTTGAAGCAGGATATGCTAGCGGAAACAATCGTGCACCAGTGAAGGCAAGTAGCGTTAACTATAGTCAAACGAATAGCTGGGTAAGAGCCGTAGAAGCAGGAACAGAGGCAGACTCCGCACAAGCAGCACGTAACTGGCTAGATGGTATTTATGGTTCTACTAAAACAGCTATTAAGTATCCAACTTTTCAACCAGTAACATATAGTATGAATTATATTAATCAAAATGATGCTTTTAACATAGCAAAAGCTATGACGGAAAGTGGTAATATATATGGATTAACAAAAAATACAGACTCTCATTTAATGAAAAATAGTGAATGGGGAGCGGTTGCTTATCTTTCTCAAAGTCAATATGGACTAAATGGAACAGATATAACAATTAATAACGTGAGCTTAAATAGTGGAGGAGCCAAAAGAATAAATAATGCAGAAAAGTCAGGGGTAGATAGTGTATATGCTGTAACAGGTTGTACAACAGGTTCTACAACAGCAGGAGAATCTGTTAAAACAATGGAAAATATCAATGGAACTACAGGAAATACCGCTAATAATGGAGTGTATACCTGGGACCAAGTAAATGGTTGCATGGCAAGTTCTACGGGGACGATTTATGGCATCTATGATTTAAGTGGAGGAACATGGGAAAGAACTAGCCGGTTATATAGCAAATGAAAATGAAAATTTAAAAAAATATGGTACAAGTATGACTTATGAAGGAAGCAATTTAAAGACAACTAGTACCAAATATGCAACAGTATATCCTTTTGACAGTAGCAAAGATAATACACAAATCAATCATAATGATGCTAACTTAAATACAGCCAATATTTATAACTATAGAAAAAATACCTTGATTTATGGTGATGCTATTAACGAAACATCTACAGAAGGAACAGGAAGCACATCCTGGTATAACGACTCTTCATATTATCCAGGATTAAATAATCCATACCTGATTCGAGGAGGTCATTTTTGGAATAATTCCAATGCTGGTCTTTTCTATTTCTACTATACCGTTGGAGATGGAAATTATGTTAATGGATTTCGTGTAACATTAATCCTATCTTAATTAAGGATAGAAATGATATAAGATTTTACAGAGTTAAAAGGAAAGAAATTACTTTAATAAAGCATGAAAATATGATTAAATAGCAAGGAATTAAAATAAAAGCTTGTATTGCCAGAAAGAGATAATCGTAAGATAAATATCTAAAAAATGAGAAAAATAAGAAATATGAAAGAAAAAAATGTTGTATAACTAAAGTTTGGTTATA
>CATXTS010000007.1 GCA_958402495.1 uncultured Clostridiaceae bacterium | reverse complement strand
AGTAGGAAATAACAAAGAAGCAGTAGCAAGATATGTAGAAAAGCAGATGAAGGAGGACATGATGACAGACCAAATAACAATAAAAGAATACATAGACCCTTTTAAAGGGTAGCACGTAGCAATACGCAAAAGTCGTCAAACTAAAACCACTTAAGTGGTGGCTTGTAACAAGCCCTTATAGGGCTTATGAAAATCCACCGGTTATACCGGTGGATAATTATTTTACAAAATGGCAGAAGTAGGAATAAAGTTCTCATCTGGAGGATACACATATTCATCATTTGGCTTATCAATCTTTTTAATAGACGTTACTTCTATAATAGGCATATCTCCATGATATTCTCCTTTGGTTATTGTACCTTCTAATTCTACCCAAGTGCTGTCTGCAAAAGAGATAGCATCTTTATAGTGACATAAAAAACCAACAACAACCGTTTGAAAATCAGAACTAATAATCATATTTCTACCTAATACGAATTGTTCTTTATCTAAGTCATATACACGATAGACGAATCCAGAAAACTGAATTTTCTGACCAACATAACTGGAAATATCATTATGTACAGTATCTAAAACAGTAGCATAATTTTTATTGGTTAAAACATGTACTTCCTTCATTTGTGTAGGGTCTATTTGTTTACTTTCCTTAAAAATACGAAAACCAATCACACCACATAGAATAACTACAATACACACAATAACTGATAAAATGATTTTAAATAGCACAGAGCCATTCATTTTTATATTATAAATAAACATAGAAATAACCTTCTTTCTTTTTGCTAAATACCAGATTACTAAATTGTATGAAAGAAAGCCAAAATATATGAAAATGAATTGCATTTTTATAAAATTAGTGATATAGTTACTTACGTGAAAAACTAGATTGAATCGAAAGGAAGAATAACATGGGTTTATTTAAAACATATAGTCAAAAAGAAGTAAAAAGAGTCATGCCTTTAGTAAACAAAATTAATAGCTTAGAAGAAACATATAGTCAGCTAACAGATACACAATTAAGAGGAAAAACAGATGAATTTAAAAAACAATTAGCAGAAGGCAAAACTTTAGATGATATATTACCAGAAGCATTTGCAACCGTTAGAGAAGCTTCTAAAAGAGTATTAGGTATGCGCCATTTTGATGTACAATTAATTGGTGGTATTGTATTACACCAAGGTAGAATTGCAGAAATGAAAACTGGTGAAGGAAAAACATTAGTAGCCACATTACCTGTTTATTTAAATGCACTAACAGGAGAAGGTGTTCATTTAATTACAGTGAATGATTACTTAGCCAAAAGAGATAGTGAGTGGATGGGAAAAGTGTATCGTTTCTTAGGATTAACGGTTGGATTAGTAATTGCTGGTATGAATCCTAAAGAAAAACAACAAGCCTATAATTGTGATGTCACTTATGCAACCAATAATGAATTGGGATTTGATTATTTAAGAGACAATATGGTTATTTATAAAGACCAATTAGTACAAAGAAAATTAAAATATGCCATTGTCGATGAAATTGATAGTATTTTAATTGATGAAGCTCGTACACCATTAATTATTTCTGGTAGAGCCAATAAATCTTCAGACTTATACAAAAGAGCAGATGACTTTGTGCGTAAATTGACACCAAAGGTGATTGTAGAAGAAGATGTAAAAGATTACGAACAAGCAGAAGATAATGAGAAATATGATTATATCGTAGATTTAAAAGCAAAATCAGCATCTTTAACACAAAAAGGTATTCAAAAAGCAGAAGAATTTTTCCGTTTAGAGAATTTTAACGATATTGAAAACTCAGAATTAGTACATAACGTAAACCAAGCGCTTCGTGCACATGGCGTTATGAAAAAAGATATTGATTACATTGTTAAGGACGGAGAAGTATTAATTGTTGATGAATTTACAGGAAGAATTATGATTGGTAGAAGATACAACAATGGATTACACCAAGCTATTGAAGCAAAAGAGCATGTGAAAATAGCAGATGAATCTAAAACATTAGCAACTATAACATTCCAAAATTATTTTAGAATGTATGAGAAATTAGCAGGTATGACTGGTACCGCTATGACAGAAGAAGCAGAATTCCAAGAAATCTATAAATTAGATGTGATAGAAATCCCTACCAACAAACCTATGATTCGTGAAGATTGTTCAGATATTATTTATAAAAATGAACCAGCTAAATTTAGAGCAGTTATTCAAGATATTAAAGAAGCTCATGAAAAAGGCCAGCCAGTTCTAGTAGGTACCGTTTCCATTGAAAAATCAGAAAAGTTAAGTAGTCTATTAAGTAAAGAAGGTATTAAACACGAAGTATTAAATGCAAAATTCCATGAAAAAGAAGCAGAAATTATTGCACAAGCAGGAAAATACGGTGCAGTTACTATCGCTACTAATATGGCTGGTCGTGGAACCGATATTATGCTGGGTGGAAATAGTGAATATTTAGCTAAACAAGAAATGAGAAAGCTAAAATATTCTTCAGAACTAATAGACCAAGCTACCGCATTTAACGAAACAGATGACCAAGAAGTATTAGAAGCTAGAAAAAAATTCAAAGAATTAGAAGATAAATACAATGAAGAAATCAAAGAAGAAAAACAAAAAGTAATTCAAGCTGGTGGACTAAAAATTATAGGTACAGAAAGACATGAATCCAGAAGAATTGACAACCAGTTAAGAGGACGTAGTGGACGTCAAGGAGACCCAGGGGCTTCTAGATTTTATATTGGACTAGATGATGATTTAATGAAAATCTTTGGTGGAGACAAGATTACAACTGTATTTAATGCACTAGGTGCAGATGAAGACATGCCAATTGAGTCTAAAATGATTTCTAAATCCGTAGAATCTGCTCAAAGAAAAGTAGAAGGTAGAAACTTCAGCATCAGAAAAAATGTATTAAGTTATGACGATGTTATGAATGTACAAAGGGAAATTATCTATAAACAAAGACGCGAAGTACTAGATGGAGAAAATTTAAAAGATAATGTAACCAGTATGATAAACTCTGTAGCAGAAGAATTAGTACAAATGTATAGTACAGAAAGTGGCATAGATAAAGAATCTTTCGTGCAAGAAATGATTACTACATTTGGAATATCAGAATTAGAATCCATTAAGAAAGAAAAAGTAAATACAACAGAAGTGATAAAAGAATTACAACAAAAAGCAAATGAATTATATGAACAAAAAGAAGCAGAATTTGGTTCAGAAGCTTTAAGAGAATTAGAAAGAGTCGTTACTCTAAAAATTGTAGACCAAAAATGGATGGACCATATTGACGACATGGATGAACTTAAAAATGGTATTGGCTTACGTGCATATGGACAAAAAGACCCAGTTGTACAGTATCGTGTAGAAGGCTCTGAAATGTTTGAGGCTATGATATATGCTATCAAAACAGATGTTGTAAAATTCTTAATGAATGCTAGAAAAAGAGAAGGAACCATTCAAAGAGAAGAAACTGTAAAGATTACAGGTGCAGGATTAGAAGATACCGCTATTAATTTAGTAGATGGGAACTATAAACCATCCGAAGGTGGACTAAACAAAACAATTGTGAATGAAGGACCAAAAGTAGGTAGAAATGACCCATGCCCTTGTGGAAGTGGTAAAAAATATAAGAATTGTTGTGGTAGAAACAAGTAAAATAAGCAATTATAAAGGTTTGTAGATAATGCTATTTTATATTTTATTAAGGAATTGTCAACCTAAAAGCTGAATAATAAAATAATTGGAAGAGTTAGTATATGTATGATATTGTACTAACTCTTTTCATTATATTGTTTAAATATATTATATAAAAGGATAAGATATTTATGTTTAGCATTAAAATTGTCATATTGAGAAAAGCGTGATGTTTTATTGTGTAACTATTGCCATATTATTCTTGATTATTTTTATAATAAACTATATAATAAGCATGTAAATTAGCAAAATAAATAAATTCTTTATATTAGATATAAAAACTGTCCATGCGGACCAGGTCCCAATGGACAATTTTGTCCATTGGGGACATAGATGAAAAAAAGGAAGAAGAGGAGAATATATGAAGACTTGTTTAGTTCTTGAAGGTGGTGCTATGAGAAGTTTATATACTTCTGGTGTGCTAGATGTGTTTATGAGCCAAAATATAGATATAGATTGTACAATTGGTGTTTCTGCTGGTGCTTTAGTTGGCTCTAATTATGTTTCTAATCAAAGAGGTAGGACTGCCTGTATTAATATTCAATATTGTAAAGATTCTAGATATATTGGCGTTAAAGCGCTTAAAAATAATAAAGGTTTGTTTGGTTTTGATTATTTATTTGGTGATATTTGTAAAGTGGAAAAGCCCTTTGATGAAGAAGTCTTTTTTAATAGTCATAAAAGATTTGTGGCAGGTGCAACGAATTGTATATCTGGGAAGACAGAGTATTTTGAAAAGGATAGAGAGAATTTATATAAAATATTACAAGCTTCTTCTAGTATGCCATTAGTTTCTAAAATAGTGGAAATTAATGGACAACCTTATTTAGATGGCGCTATTGACTGTAATGTTCCAATCGATTGGGCTTTAGAGCAAGGCTATGAAAAAATTGTAACCATACTAACAAGAGATAAAGACTATCAAAAAGAGCCAGTCTCAGATAAAATAAAGAAAGTGTATGGCAAGGTTTATAAATCGTATCCATATTTGGTAGAAAGCATTTGTAATAGACCTGAAAAATACAATCAACTATATCAAAAAATTCAAAAATTAGAAGAAGAGAAAAAGATTTTTGTTTTACAACCTGAAATACCCATAGAGGTTTCTAAATTGGAAAGAAATCCAGAAAAATTGAAAAACTTATATAAACAAGGAATGAAAGAGGCACAAGAAAAATTATCAGCATTAAAACAATACTTAGAAGATAAAGAATAGTAAAAAACCTAAAACTATTTCTAGTTTTAGGTTTTTGGTATTTTTCTGTTTTTAAATGATTGATTTTCCGAGTAATATAGTGTATGATTACCAAGAAAAAAGAGAAAAGGAGCGTGGAAATTAGATGGATTATGAAGAAAATCTTCAAAAAATCACAGCCTTAAAACAAAAATTAGATAAGATAGGTGAGTCTCTTTGACATAGAAGCTCTACAAAGACAATTAGATACATTAGAAAAACAAACAACAGATTTAAATTTTTGGCAAGATAATGAGCATTCTAGTGTTATTTTAAAAGAAATTACAAATATTAAAAGTAAAACAGAGACTTATAGACAAGTAAAAAAAGAATTAGAAAATATAGAAGAATTAAACCAGTTATTAATAGAGGAAAGAGAAGAATCTTTGGAAGAAGATTTGAAGAAAGCTACTAAAAAATTAGAACTAGAGATTGAAAAGCTGGAAATAAATACTTTGCTAGCAGGCAAATATGATAAGAATCATGCGATAATTACCCTGCATCCAGGTGCAGGAGGTACCGAATCACAAGATTGGGTAGAAATGTTATATCGTATGTATACTAGATGGGCAACAGATAATGGATATACAGTTAAGGAATTAGATTATTTAGAAGGGGAAGAGGCAGGTATCAAAAGTGTGACAGCTTTAATAGAAGGAAATTATGCTTATGGCTATTTAAAAGGGGAGATGGGAGTACATAGACTAGTTAGAATTTCTCCTTTTGATAGTGGAGGAAGAAGACATACTTCTTTTGCTTCTTTAGAAGTTTTACCAGAGATTACAGAGGATGTAGAAATGTCCATTAATCCAGATGACTTAAGAGTAGATACTTATCGTGCCTCTGGTGCAGGGGGACAACATGTCAATAAAACTTCTTCTGCGGTACGTATTACTCATTTACCAACCAATATTGTCGTCTCTTGTCAATCTGAACGTTCACAGATTCAAAATAGAGAAACTGCTATGAAAATGTTAAAATCTAAATTACTAGATTTAAAAGAAAAGGAACATAAAGATAAAATAGAAGACTTAAAAGGTAATCAAATGGATATTGCTTGGGGAAGTCAAATTCGTTCCTATGTGTTTTGCCCTTATACCATGGTAAAGGACCACAGAACAGGTTATGAAGTAGGCAATGTACAAGGCGTTATGGATGGAGATTTAAACGGTTTTATAGAAAGCTATTTAAGATGGACTACAGAAAAATAAAGGGGGAAAATAAAATGCTTTTTTGGAGTAATGATTGGCTAAAAACACGCATACATTATTATAAAAAAATTGCAGAATTAAAATGGGATATTTGGTTTTATTTTAATGCAGTAGATGCCGTTATCTTTGGTGTATTTATTTTATTTTTAATAATAGGGATTGCTTTATATGCAGTTTGTAATATGAATCACTATATAGACCCATTTTCAACTATGAAAAACATATATACCATTATACATGTTATTTTACTTGTAGGATTACTAGGAATTTATGTCTGGTTTATAAAAAAAGAAGTAGATAACGATAAAAAAATGGAGCAGATAGCGCATATCTTATTTCTATCTATATGTCTATTTTTGGGTAGTATGATGGCATACTGTTTTTGCAATTGGTTTATAGCAAATCATATGACACAAGTTTATGCTTGTAATACAGGTATCTATCAAGCAAATATGCCTTTGTTACAAGACTTTTCCATAGGGTTTAATAATTTCTTTTATAAAGCTTCTTTTTATATAGCCGGTGGTATACCTATTCTAATATATAGTTTATCTATTTATGTCAGTGCTACTTGGTATAGACGTTTAAAAAGAGGAAAACAAGTTACGAAACAAACAGATATTTTATTTGATGAAGAAGAAAATGTAAAAATGTGAGACCAACTTTTATCAAATCGAATATAATAAATTATAGCCATATTTATAATTAAATAGGAGTTTATAAATTATGAAGAAGGTGCCAATAAATATGGACACAATAGTTGTATTAAAATTTGGAGGAAGTAGCGTAGCGGACAATTTAAAATTAAATGTGGTTGCGCAAAAGATTATTGACTTATATGAACAAGGAAACCAGGTGGTTGTCGTGGTTTCAGCACAAGGAAAAACAACAGATACCCTTATCAAAGAAGCAAAAGAATTATCTGCTATACCAACAGATAGAGAATTAGATGTATTGTTAAGTACAGGAGAGCAAATCTCTATGTCAAAATTAGCCATTCTATTAAATCGACTAGGTTATGAGGCAATTTCTCTTACAGGATGGCAAGCTGGTATTTATACAACAAAGACAAATCAAGAAGCTAAAATAGAAAATATTGATACCAGAAGAATACAGCAAGAATTGGCAAAAGGTAAAATTGTAGTTATTGCAGGATTTCAAGGAATCAATGAATCGTCTGACATTACTACATTAGGAAGAGGAGGTTCTGACACAACAGCGGTAGCCATTGCCTCTGCTTTACAAGCAAAGCATTGTTATATCTTTTCAGATGTAGATGGGGTTTATACTACAGACCCTAACAAAGTTACTATTGCTAAAAAATTACAAACTTTATCTTACGAAGAAATGTTAGAAATTGCTGATGAAGGAGCAAAAGTCCTACATAATCGTTGTATCGAAGTAGGACAGAAATATCATATACCAATTGTTACAAAATCTACTTTTAATAATAAACCAGGTACTATTGTACAAGATAAAATAGAGGACACGAATGTAAAGAGTATTGTAAAAAATGATGATATCATCCGTGTGCAAATGAAATATGAGACTTATTCACCAGAATTATTCCATAAATTATTTGATTTATTATTAGAAAAGAAAATACAAGCTAATCATTTTGTAAATCATAGCCATTATAGTTTTGAAGTATATTTTACAATTAAAGCAGCCACTTTAAATAAATTTCAAGATTTACTAGAAAATCAATTGCAAATGTTTGATACCACTTACCAAAACGTATCTAGAATTGCTATAGTCGGTCATGGTATTATGAATGATGATTCTATATTACACAAAATTATGGAAATTGTAGAATTAAATACTTTGCAAATAACAGACTTAGAAATTAATGAATCTAAAATTGCTTTTATGCTAGATCAAAAAGCATCCAATAGTTTGTTAGAACAATTGCACAAAGCATTAATTCAAGAACAAAACATCATGTAAAAATAGTAGCTTCCATGCTACTATTTTCTACTTTAAATTACCAAGATTATAAAGAAAAACATAGACATAAAATCGGATGTAGGGTATAATAAAGACAGAGTTATTAGAAAACAAAGGAGGAGCTTAAATGAAAGCAAAAAAGAGAAAAATAGTTATATGGATTGTATTATTAGCTACTGCAATTGTAGCATGTACTACTTGGATAATGATACAAAGAAAAGAAAAACAAACAGCAGGAACGATTACTAATACAATAAAAGAAGAATTTGTGGATGTATTAGAAGATGGAACCAAATTAAATAATAGTACCAAATTAGCAGAAACAAAAACATTTAACGGAATGGAGATTAGTCAATTTCAATTAACAGAAAAAGATAATGTTAGTATCTTACTAGGAACCATAACGAATACTAGTGATACGGTAAAAGGTGGATATCCTATTATTATACAAATATTAGATAGAGCAGATAATGAAATTATTACAGTAGGAGGCTTTATAGGTCAGTTACAACCAGGACAAAGCGCACAATTAAGTATTAGTGCTACCTTTGACTATGCTAATGCTTATGATTTTGTCATTCATCAAAAATAGAAAGGTGGGGAAAATAAGTCATGAAAATGAAAAAAATAAAAAACTTTTCTCCAAAACCAGAAAGAGCAGTCACATTAATGGTTCTAGTCGTCACCATAATTGCTATTATCATATTAGCAGGTGTAAGTCTAACACTAGTTATGGGTGAAAATGGACTATTAGAAAAATCAAGAATAGCAAAAGAAGAGACACAGATTAACGCTTATGCAGAACATATAGAAATTATTAGACCAGAATTAGAAGTTAAACGAAATCTAGAAAGAATCTCTTTGAAAGAAATGATGGATGCTTATGAAGAAAAGATAAAAGAAAAAGAACTATTCAAGGACTCTCAAATAATTAGAAGAAATGAAACAACCGTGCAGGTTATAACGCCAGAAGAATATGTTTACATTGTAACACCTAGTGGGACAGATTATATTGGAAAACAAGGCGATACTATTCCGCCAGATTTACAACAAAGTGATATAACCTTTACTATGACACCAACAGACTGGACCAATAAAACTGTTAAAATAGCTATAGTATCTAGAATTACCGGTTATCATCTACAATATAGTTTAGATGCTATTACTTGGAAAGAATACAGTCAAGAAATACAAGTAACTAACAATGGTACCATTTATGCAAGACTTGCTAATGATAAATCAGAAGCAGGCGGGTATGCCACTACCAATATACTAAATATTGACAAATTATCCCCTAATGCTTTCACGCCACAAGTAGAGATAAATAGTAATCGAGCAACTATAACAGCAACCGTAACAGATCAAGCAAGAACAGATACAGATGGTAGTAGTGGTATTGCGAAATATTATTTTAGTAAAGATAATGGGGATACTTGGGAGCCAAGTATGGGACAAGTTTCTAATAAATATACTTTTTCTAATTTAACACAGGCCAAAGAATACAGTTTTACAGTAAAAGCAGTTGATAAAGCAGGAAATGAGAAAGTAAGTGCTATCGTGAAAAAAACAACGGCAGAAATACCAGACTTAATTACTAGCAACACAACATTTACTTATACACCAAGTACATGGACTAATGGAAATGTAATGGTAAAAATAACTACTTCTGTAACAGATTACCTATTAGAATATAGTACAAATGGTAGTAGTTGGACCAATTATCCATCTACAGGTATTACTATGACGGAAAATGGAACAATTTATGCCAGAGTAAAAGATAGCACTGGACAAGTAGGAAATTATGCAACTGGTAATGTAGCCAATATAGATAAGTTAGCACCAAATAGTTTTACGCCAAAGGTAAGCTTAACCAGTAATAGTGCTACACTAACTGGAAGTACTACTGACCAGGCAAAAACAAGTACCAATGGAAGTAGTGGAATCGCCAAATACTATTTTAGTAAAGACAATGGTGCTACTTGGGAACCAAGGGAGGGACAAACAGGAACCAGCTATACCTTTCAAAATTTGACACAAGCAAAGACATATTCTTTTAAAATGAAAGCGATTGATAATGCTAATAATGAAAAAGTAACTGATGTGGTAAGTGGAACTACACAAACGATACCAGGTTTAAATACAGCTAATACAACTTTTAGTTATACACCAAGTACCTGGACCAATGGTAATGTAGTTATCAAAATTACAACTACAGTTAGTGGCTATACTTTACAATATAGTATAGACGGTAATAACTGGTACAATTACCCAAGTTCTGGATTTCAAGTAAGTACTAATGGAACTATCTATGTTAGACTAAAAGATAGTATGAATCAAATAGGTGGTTATATGACAGGGAATATAGCCAATATTGATAAGCTAGCGCCAAATGGATTTAATGCTAAAGTAACTCTAACTAGTAATAGTGCTACACTAACAGGAAATACTACTGATCAGGCAAAAACGAGTACCAATGGAAGTAGTGGAATCGCGAAATATTACTTTAGTAAAGATAATGGTGCTACTTGGGAACCAAATGCAGGACAATCAGGAACCAGTTATACTTTTCAGAATTTAAAGCAAGGAACTTCCTATCATTTTAAGATGAAAGCAGTAGATAATGCTGGCAATGAAAAAATAACAGGTAGTGTAAGTAGTAATACGCAAAACGTACCACAATTAAATACAAGTAATACAACGTTTAGTTATTCACCAAGTACCTGGACAAATGGAAATGTAGTTGTAAAAATAACAACAACTGTTAGTAGTAACGGATATACCTTACAGTACAGTACAAACGGAAGCACCTGGACAAATTATCCATCTACAGGCATTACAATGACTGCTAATGGAGTAGTATATGCTAGAGTAAAAGATAGTACAGAACAAATAGGTGGTTACGCAACAGGCAATGTAACCAATATTGATAAAACAGCACCACAAGCAGCAACACTTAATTTAAGTGGCGCAGGAACGGTAACGGCTAATCCAAAAGTAACTGTAACAGTTACACACAAAGACAATGAAAGTAATGTAAATATAAGTAAAACAAAATGGATATTTAACAAAAGTGCTACAGCAATAGGAACCAACAGTGCAAGTTACACAGGTGGTAGTTTTACTAGTAATGGGCAACCATTAAGTCTTCCTATTTCTACAGACGGAACCTACTATTTACATGTATTAACAGTGGATAATGCAGGTAATAGTAAAGAAACCATTTCTAAAGCCATTACTATGATAACCAATAAACATCATCATACAGGAAATAATACAACAGCAGGTGGCTGCTATGTAAAAACACCACATACAGTTACAAAACAATGTAATGAGAATGTATCTATGAATCGTGATAATGCAGGATGGGAACAATGGGACAATGGAGACTGTATGGCAGGACCAGTAGCAGGCTATTGTTCAAAAGGACATAGAGTTACAGGACAAGTTACTTGGGGATATGGAACCTCTTGGACAGGTACCACAACGGGAAGATGTACACAAAGTTATACAGAAACAACTTATACTTATGACTTAGGGTGTGGCTATCAGGAAAACCAAGTTTTATCTTATACCATTACTTATTAAGAAAAAGAAGAATAGAAGGAAAAAGGATATCACTGATGGGATATTCTTTTTTCTATGAAATAAAAATAGATAGAGAGTTTATTTGTTAGATAGAAAAATCATAGGAAATCCAGTTCTAAAGTAGACAAGACTTGAATATATATAGATATATGACAATGAAAGAAAAAAAGAGGAGGCATGTAAAATGGCATTAGAAGAAAGAAAAATGACCAATACCAATGTCATTCAAAATCTAGTATTAGAAAACAGAGAAAAACTAAGTATTTCAGGTGTATTAGATGTACTTAGCTTTGATGACCAAGTGGTTATTGTAGAAACAGACTTAGGCTTATTAACGATAAAAGGAGAGAACCTAAGAATTAACAAATTGAGTATTGATACTTCCGAAGTAATTGTAGAGGGTGAGATTTATAACTTAGCATATAGTGAAAATGATATGGATAAAAAAGCAAGTGGCTTTTTAGGCAAAATATTTAAATAATAGAGGGTGAATCATTTGGAAAATACACTTATAACACAACTATATTCTTTGCTCATTTTTACCATAAGTGGCATGATGATAGGTATTTTTTTTGATTTATTTAGAATTCTAAGAAGATCTTTTAAAACACCGGATATAGTTACTTATATAGAAGATATCTTATTTTGGATATGTACAGGTAGTTTTCTACTATACATTTTATTTACCTTTCAAAATGGAGAAATTAGAAGTTATGTGATTTTAGGACTATTATCGGGTATTTTAATTTACATACTAACAATTAGTCGCTATTTCATAAAATTTAATGTTACTATTTTAACTTTTTGTAAAACCATCATTGCTAAAATTCTAAAAATAGTATTTTATCCTTTTTCTATATTATTTAGATTTTTTAAGAAAGTCATAGGAAAACCATTTTCTTTTTTAGTTATCAATATCCGTAAACTTTCTACAAATTTTAACAAAAAACTTACGGAAAAAGTAAAAAAGGAGAAAAAAATAAAAAAAGTTAAGGAAAACGTTAATAAAAAGAAGGAATTTCATAAAAAATGTAGAAAAATATAATTAGAGTAATTTAGATTTGTACAAATTGATAAAAACTGGAGAGATGATAAAACATATGAAAATTTTAAAGAAATTTTATAAAAAAATATTCGTTGGTATCTTAGCTATTTATGTAATTAGTATTTTTATTTCTCAACAACAAACATTAAGTGCTTACCAACAAGAAGTAGATAATTATGAAACACAAATTGCTAAAGAAGAAGATACAAAAGAATCTTTAACAAATATGAAAGACAATGTAAATTCTCCAGAATATATAGAAGAAGTTGCTAGAGAAAAGTTAGGTATGTATTTACCAAATGAAAGAGTTTATATTGATATGGCTAAATAGAAATTTTATAGAATACAAAAGAGATGAAAATCTCTTTTTTTCTTTACATTTTTTGTAAAAAGTAGTATAATAATAACAGTTACTTCAAAAAGAGTTAATTTCTTGTTTTTTCCAGAGGAAAGATGTTAACAAAAACAATCAATAAAAGAAAGAATAAATAAAAGAATAGGGGGGCTATTTTGTATGGATTTACAAAATGCAACATTGGTAGAATTGCGTCAATTTGCCAAGGAAAAAGGTATTAAGAATGTATCAAAATTAAAGAAAGAAGAATTAATACAATTGTTAGATAGTGATAAAGAAGAAAATAAAAATATAGAAGAAAAAATAGTAGCAGAACCTAAAAAATTCTATCCATTAGTACGTGAAAATGAAGAGACAAAAACAGAGGAAGAGCCTATGTTACAAGCTGGTGCAGGTTACCAATTAACAAGTGAAGAGGATAGAATTGTTGAGGGAATCTTAGAAATCTTACCAGATGGTTATGGTTTTTTAAGAGGTGAAAATTATCTATCTACACCAAAAGATATTTATATTTCGCCAATCCAAATTAGAAGATTTCGTTTAGATAAAGGCGATAAAATAAAAGGAATTGCTAGACTTCCAAAAGAAGGAGAAAAATTTCCTGCCTTAATTTATGTAGGGGAAGTGAATGGAGAAGCACCAGAAAAGGCTTATAGACGTATAAAATTTGATGACTTAACACCTATTTATCCAGAAGAAAGGTTAAAGCTAGAAACCGTATCTAACGAATATGCAATGCGTCTAATTGATATTATTTCTCCTATTGGAAAAGGACAAAGAGGTCAAATTGTAGCGCCTCCTAAAGTTGGTAAAACAACTTTATTAAAGAAAATAGCCAATAGTATTAGTACGAACAATCCAGAGGTAGAATTAATTGTATTATTGATAGATGAAAGACCAGAAGA
Source organism: uncultured Clostridiaceae bacterium (assembly GCA_958402495.1). Taxonomy (GTDB): domain Bacteria; phylum Bacillota; class Clostridia; order TANB77; family CAG-508; genus UMGS1663. Next base: position 18,035 of record CATXTS010000007.1, on the reverse strand, counting down.
AGTTACTGATATGAGACGTTCTATTCAAGGAGAAGTCATTTATTCTACATTTGATGAACTACCAGAACATCATGTAAAGGTAGCAGAGATGGTATTAGAAAGAGCTAAAAGATTAGTAGAACATAAAAAAGACGTAGTAATTTTGTTAGATAGTATTACCAGACTAGCACGTGCTTATAATCTGGTTATCCCTTCTTCAGGAAGAACCTTATCTGGTGGTTTAGACCCTAGTGCCTTACATAAGCCTAAAAAATTCTTTGGGGCTGCAAGAAATATTGAGCATGGCGGAAGTTTAACGATTTTAGCAACTTCTTTAATCGAGACAGGTAGCCGTATGGATGATGTTATTTTTGAGGAATTTAAAGGAACGGGTAATATGGAAGTACATTTAGATAGGTCTTTATCAGAAAAACGTATTTTCCCTGCCATTGATATCAATAAATCAGGAACCAGAAAAGAAGAAAAATTGTTAACACCAAAAGAATTAGAAACCGTATTCGCCTTAAGAAAAGCTTTATCTAGTATGCCTGTAGCCGATGTAACAGAGCAATTATTAAATCAGATGGTTAAGACCAAAACGAATCATGAATTCTTAGAAAAGATAGATAGTTTTTTATATCGTTTTAAATCCTAATAAAAAATAATAAGAAATATGAAAATAGGAATAGAAAATGGCATGGAAGAAAAAATATTCTATGTCTTTTTTCTTCATAAATAATTCAGAATTTAACTACTTTATTTTTAATAAAATGTACAGTAAAATAAAGGAAAAACGTAAGGGGGATATTAGAGTGAAGGAAATTTTAAAAGTAGAAAATTTAACAAAAACTTATGGTAAAAAAGATACACAGGTAGTAGCTTTAGACCATGTTTCTTTTTCTGTTGAGGAAGGAGAATTTATTGCCATTGTTGGAAGTTCCGGAAGTGGTAAATCTACATTATTACATTTAATTGGTGGTGTAGATAGACCAACTAGTGGAAAGGTATGGATAGATGGCACAGATATTTATCAGCTAGATAATGATGACTTAGCCGTTTTCAGACGTAGAAAGATAGGTTTAATTTATCAATTTTATAATTTAATTCCAATTTTGAATGTAAGAGAAAATATCACCTTACCATGTAAATTAGATGGTAAAAAAGAAGATAAGAAATATCTAGAGGAGTTAATTCATACGTTAGGTTTACAAGATAGGATGGAACATTTACCAAATGAACTATCTGGAGGACAACAACAACGTGTTTCTATAGGAAGAGCTTTAATGAATAGACCATCTATTGTACTTGCCGATGAACCTACTGGAAACTTAGATAGTAAAGTATCTAAAGAAATTATGGATTTATTAAAAATTTCTAATCAAAAATACCATCAAACCATTTTACTAATTACACATGATGAAAAAATAGCTGCACAAGCAGATAGAATTTTAACCATACAAGATGGTAAGATTATGAAAGACGAAAGAAATAGGTAAGGGGGAAAATATATGAAAATTTTGAATGAACTTACCTTAAAAAACTTGAAATTGAATAAAAAGCGAACTACGGTTACTATTTTTGGAATTATTTTATCTGTTGCTCTGATTTGTTCTATTACAACTTTTATTTCTAGCTTCCAGAATGCCTTACTAAATCGAACAAGAATAGTAGATGGTAATTTCCATATCTTATTGGAAAATGCCTCTAAAAATGATTTAGAAGGCATAACAAACAAATCAAAAATAAAACAAATAGCCTATGCACAAGATATTGGCTATGCACCATTACCTAGTAGTAGAAATCCGAACAAACCATATATATTTATTCAAGCAGCAGACGAAAATTATTTAAACAATATGGGTATACGTATCCTAGAAGGAAGGTTGCCACAAAATAGCCAAGAATTACTTATTCCAGAACATATTAAAACCAATGCAGGTCTTTTATTAAAAGTAGGAGATAGTATAACATTAGACATTCGGTAATCGCTATAAAGATAATAGTCTACTACAGCAAAATGAAGCGTATGATACCTTAGAAGATATACAAGATAGGATTAGAAGAAGTGGGGAAGATGAGCCACTTATTTTAGAAACATTTCAGAAAGAAATGCAAAAAAATTATACCATTGTAGGAATTATGGAGAGGTCAAATTTAGAACCTTACTCTGCACCAGGATATATGGCTTATACAAAATTAGAGACCACACCAGATGTAGCTAAAAAGACACAAATAGCATTGCTTTTTAAGAATCCCTCTCAAGTCTATTCTATTTATCAAGATATGCAAAATACATTAGATAATACTTCTATCTTAGTTAATAATGAACTACTAAAATTCGAAGGTGTTATGAAACAAGATAGTACCAATATGACATTATATGCTATGGCAGGTATTGTAATTGCTATTATTGTGTTTACTTCTATTTTTGTTATTCGTAATAGTTTTTCTATATCGATTTCTGAAAGGCTAAAACAATATGGCATGTTAGCTAGTATGGGAGCTACTTCTAAACAGATTAAGAAAAATGTGTTATTTGAGGCAGGAATTTTAGCAGCAATAGCTATTCCTCTAGGAGTTCTATTTGGAATTTTAGCCATCAATATTACACTAATGGTAGTGAATCCACTATTACAATCTGCCCACTTATTTAGTTATTTTGATTTAACACTTTCCATCTCGTGGGAAGCTATTGCTATTACAGTAGTGGTTTCTGCTATTACAATCTTACTTTCAGCATTATCACCTGCTAGGAAAGCTGCAAAGATATCTCCAATGGAAGCCATTCGAGAAACCACTACCATCCATATTGGTCATCAAAAATTACGTACATGGAAGATAACCCAAAAACTTTTTGGTATAGAAGGTGAAATTGCTAGTAAAAATTTAAAAAGAAGTAGGAAGAAATATAGAACCACCATTTTTTCTATTTTCCTAAGCATTGTCTTATTTATCTCTACAAGTTCTATTATTAGTTATGGTTTTAAGCTTTCTCAGGTAGAGTATGAGAAAATGGAATATAATATTATGACTAGATTAAGTAGTAGTTCTCGAGATAGAGTAGGCCAGTTAGAATATTTCAATCAAATAGCCAAATTGGATGGCGTAAAACAAGCAGCTATTCTAAAAGTAGCTTTTGCTAAAATACCAAGTACTTATTTATCTTCACAATCTAGACAATATAATGATTATATCAATGAACAAGAAGATAATACCGTTTATATCTCTCTTGTAGCCATAGGAGAAACAGCTTATCAAAAATATATTCAAGAATTAGGGGTAGATATACAAAAAGCAAAAACACAAGGTATCTTATTAGATAATCGTATAGATATCGTTCCAGTAGATGGACAAAGAAAGAGAGTGGAATATAGAGCATTAGATATACAAGTTTCTGATAAAATTCCATGTCAGATAGATAAGGAAGAAGAAGGAAAGAGCCAAAAAGAAGATATTACAATTCTAAAGATTACAGATAAGACACCTATGTATATTCCTATGCAAGATGACATTGCTACAATCTTAATTTCTGACGAAATGATGGAACATTATGATTATAAAATGGATGGCATTTATTTAGATACGATAGACCCTAATACAGTAGAAGAGAATATAAAGAAAATAGATGAAAGTGAAGAGCCGATTATTTACAACTTTATGACACAGCAAAATGAAAATAACAGTATGGTAGTAATTATATCTATCTTCTTATATGGCTTTATTATAGTGATTTCTTTAATAGGGATTACCAATATTTTTAATACTATTACTACCAATATGATGCTTAGAAGTAAAGAATTTGCTATTTTACGTTCTATCGGTATGAAAGATAAAGAATTTAAAAAGATGATTCGTTATGAAAGTGTTTTGTATGGTCTAAAAGCTTTATTATTTGGAATTCCAGTAGGGGTGCTATTATCTTATCTTATTTATAGTATATTAGGTAATATTTATATGACCAGTTATATATTTCCTATAAAAGAGATTCTTATTTGTGCTATTTTTGTTTTTTGCATTATCTTTATGACGATGCATTATGCAATTAAAAAAGTAGAAAAACAAAATATGATAGAAACAATTAGACAGGAAAATATCTAATAAACATATTTAAAGCCAAAAGAGAGAATTTTTTAGATTCTCTCTTTTTCTCTTTTGTTTATAAAATTGTAGAAGGAGGGGAGAAGAGAGAATATTTTACATTCCAAAATAAAATATAAAACAGTATTGAAATATAAATTTATTTTTTTTAATTCTTCATAAAATAGAATAAATGAGTTATAGGTTGATAATCATCATAATAGGAAACAAAATGTTTTGTGAAGTTTTCTACAAGAATAGTAAGAAATTCTTAAAAATATAAAGAGATTATAGAAATAAAAATATTTTTAATGAGAGGACTTGGTAGAATTTTGACAAAGGGGATGTATATAAAAGCAAGTAAAAAAGAAATATAACATTGCACAAAATCAAAGTTTTGTGCAATAAAGCATGGGGTAAAATATATGGACTGCCTCTACTGGTATATCGCCGTATTTAGTCTATTTTACAGCCGACAAACTATGTGTCTTAAAAATAAAAACGGCTTAAAATCGATTCTCGTGCGTCGCTTTTTTGGCACTTTTTTGTGATTTTCATGTAGTATATTAGAATCAGTATTTTTGCATTATTTATATAAAATTATGTGTAATTCATATTATTGAGGAACTTACTTATTAACCTTAATATGAAAATGCCTTAAAAACGATTTTAAAGTGTTTAACAATTAAAATATTTAATGTAAATAATAAAATTTATAAATTTAACTTTGCACAAAATTAGTTTGATTTATTTTAATAAAAGTTTTTATACTAATTTAAATATTTTAATTTTTATGAAAAAGATGATAATTTTTGTTTTGTAAAATTATTATATAGATTTTGGGTAAAGTTACAGAACTCGTTTTAAAATTAAATTTGTTATTTTTTAAAATTTGATACTTTTTTCAAACTTCTAATTTTAAAAAAAGCCCCTCTCTCCTACTCTCCCATTTTTCCTGAATAAAGTAAATATTATCCAGCATTTAATTGAACATATAATCCGTTATTTTTCATACCTTCCTTTATTATTAATTTACCTATTTCTGGTATGTTATTACTCTTATATAGATTTTATTATTGTTAGTATCGAAATTGTGCTAATGGGATACTCAAATATGACATCTTTAACTTCTATCAATATGAACATGACCTAACAATTCCTGGATATTTTTAGTATTTACTCCAGCGCTATAAAGAAGAGTTGCACAGGTATGTCTTAATGTATGAACTGTATATACATTTTCATTAAGTTCTGCTTTTCTATATGCTCTTTTTACAATTCTATTTATTGTAAATTATATAATTTCATTTTTATTGCTAATTCGTAAGTTTTCTCATCTGAAAATTCAATAGGTAAAAACTTAGCATTTTTTCCTTTATATTTAACCTCTTTTGCAAATGATGAAGGATTGTTTGTATTCATAGTTTTGCAAAAATCACTTAATATTATATTTTTAACGGTACAATTAATAGTTCTAATGATTGTTTTAATGTACTTCCTCCTAAACATCTATAGTTTATCTAAAATTAAAAGATGATAATAAATCTTTTGTTAATCAGACTATTAATCATCTATATATTATGCAAAACAAGAGATAATAAATTATAACAAATATCCCAGCTAATGCAATTGCACTAGCTGGGATATTTTTAAGTGTTACTGTTTTACTGAATAGATTACTCTTTAATTCCCATCTCTTTCACAATAACCTTGCGAATCAAATCAATAGGAATAATCAAAGCGGCAATGAGGACAACTGCAAACCAATTGTTCATAGTCAGCGGAGTAGTACCAAATACCTTACCACCAAACTGAATAATAATTACCTGGATAATCGCTACAGCAGACATAACCCAAATGAAATTATGGTTTGCTGCAATATGTTCAAACAGGTTCATACTTTCAGTTCTTGCATTAAGGCTGTTCCAAAGGATTGCCAAAATAAACGTTGCAAACATAAATGTTCTAACAACATTTAAATCAGTACTTCCAATCAAGTTATATACTCCAAAGATGTTTTTCAGAATACCGAGGCAGATAACAGTAATGAATGCACCGCCTACAAAAATGCTACTCTTCAAATATCCATTGAGAATATCTGCCGTACGGGCAACAGGTTTTTCAGACATATAACTTTCACGTGCAGGTTCCTGACCGAATGCAATAGCAGCCAAAGTATCCATAATCATATTAATCCAGAGAATCTGAACAATTGTGAAAACTTCTGTCCATCCCATAATAGGTCCAAGTACCGCCGTAAATACTGTACTTACATTGACTGTCAACTGGAAAATAATGAATTTCTTAACAGATTTGCTCATAGTACGACCGTACATAATTGCATCTGCAATAGAAGTTAAGCTATCATTAAGAATGATAATATCGCCGGCTTCTTTTGCAACTTCTGTACCAGAACCCATTGCAAAACCAACGTCAGCCTTATGAAGTGCTGCTGCATCATTAACTCCATCTCCTGTCATACCGACAACTTCGCCGATTGACTGGCTTACTTTTACCAATCTTTCTTTGTCAGATGGAACGGCTCTTGCCACAACTTTCAAATTAGGCAATGCCTCAATAAGATTTTCATCAGACATTTTCGCCAATTCATCATGAGTAATGCAAATATCTGTAGACTTAGTAACTAAACCTGCTTCCTTTGCAATTGCTCTTGCGGTAGCCAAAACATCTCCAGTTACCATAGTAACATTAACGCCTGCTTTCCGCATTTTGCTTACAGAACCTTTAACATCCTTACGAACATCATCTCTAATTGATACAAGAGAAATAAACGTTCTTTTATTTGCACTTTCCTTCACGATAGCAATAACTCGCATAGCTCGTTCAGTCTGTGCATTCCAAGTTTCTTCCAACTTTGCCAGAATGTCGCTTGTAAGTTCCTGTTTTTCTCCATTTTTATCAATGTAACTGCTACAACCTTTCATAATAATATCCGGTGCACCTTTCAGGTATTTATCACCATTCGGCATAGTAACAGCTGCATATTTAACTTTAGAGTCAAACGGTTCACTACTTGCGACAATGCTCTTGTCAATAGTTACATCATTCTCTACAGCCAGATAAGTAAGTAATGCTCTATCGGTATCATTAGAACCAATAGCTTTTCCATCACCACTGATTGTTGCATCATTATTTATACCAGCACCAATAGTAATGTCTTTCTTTATAGCTTCACAGATACTGGAAAAAGAATCGTGAATTTCAGAATCGCCAGTAATAACATTTACTACTCTCATCGTACCTTCAGTTAAAGTACCAGTTTTGTCTGTGAAAATATGTGTTAAGTAGCCTGCAGTTTCAATTGCTTTAGGATTCTTAACATAGATATGTGCCTTAAGCATTTTACCTACATTTAATCCCTGAACTAAAGTGTTCATCAAAGGCAGTCCTTCCGGAACAGCCATAACGATAATAGAAACACCCAAAACAAGACTACTCAAAATCAGATAAGCAATACTACCAATTGTATAGTGAGACATACTTATAAGCCCCAAAATAAGATTGATAAGTGCTGCTGCACCACCACCACAATATCCGAAAATACCGATTCCTTTTGCCAAACGATCCAGCTTTTCTTCTGATGGAGTTTTACTTTCATCTTTCTCCTGTAAAGAAACATTGATAGTACCCAAAATAGTATTATCACCTACATCGGTAACCTGCATAATTGCAGAACCAGAAGTAACAACACTACCACGAAAACATTTGAACTTTGTAAACAAATCATCATTGCTAGGAACAGGATTGTCTCCCAACACGATTTTTTCGGCTTCTCTACTTTCTCCATTTAAAGCTGCCTGATCTACTTTCAAAGCCCCATCTATCAAAATACCATCTGCCGGGATTTTATCACCAGGCTGCAAATAAACGCAGTCTCCCCATACGATATCATTGATAGATAATTCAACAAGTTTTCCGTCACGATAAACCTTAACCTTAATCTGACTTGCTTCACGTTGAAGTGCCTGTGCACCACGATCCTGTTTGTAACTGATATATGTTCCAACAAAAGAAACTGCAACAATAACAATAAAAATTACTACTGCACTGAACCAGTCATCAGACCCCATATCAGGCCAAATGCGACCGATGGCATAAAAAATGACCTCAAGAGCTAAAGCCACCATCAAGATTTTCAGCCAACTGTCCTGTAATGACTCCTTGAACATATCCCAAAAGCTCTCGCTCTCCCGCTGTGTAAGTTCATTAGAACCATTTGCTTTGTTTTCTAAAGCCTGTTTTGTTGTTAAACCAATTGTTTTCATAAAGTTACCTCCTTAAATTGTTTTATTTTGATACATTGGTTTTTACTTTCTTGAATAATATTGCTTACTTTCTCCTCCTTACCTTTCTATTCAATTGTAAATGTACGATTTGCATATTAAATAATATTGCTATCATATTAATATACAAAATTATACGAACAGTTTCACTTGTTGCACTTTAATCTATGCAACTAAAAAAACATTTCGTACGAGTAATATTATACCATATGTTGAATTTTATGTCAATTCTGTTTTGTAAACATAATTAGTTTGCTTTTTGTATCATTTTATGATATAATATGGGCGTTTACCGATATATTTTAAATTATAAGAATTTTATAATGAAGGGAGTGATTATTTTATCGGTATATAATTAAATAGTTTACTCTAGCAAGTAATATATTTATTCTGTTAATACACATATATATATTGCTATACTTAGGAAAAACTATTTTTGTATTTAATTTAATAATCTATTAACAAAACAAACAACAGAAAGGAACAATATTATGGATTATCGTACTATCAACAACTATGAAGCAAATATTATCAGAACCTTTGACAAAAATTCTAGCAAAGAAATACTTCAGTATGCTATCGGCGGATTGCTTTACATGCCAGGCACCAATACCAAAATTGCTAAAAAGATTCTTGACAAAGAAAATCCTAATATCAAATCTATGGTTCTTTGTCTGGAAGACTCTATCGGCGATAGTATTGTCGAACAGGCAGAAGATTGTGTTAGAAATACTTTGTTTGAATTGGAAACTGCAATTAAATCAGGTACATTTTCTGTATCTGACCTACCTTTGATTTTTGTTCGGGTAAGAGAACCTGGACAGATGACTCGCTTAACTCAGAAGTTCGGTAGCAGTATTTCGGTAATTACAGGGTTCATTATTCCCAAATTCAATAAAGCAAATTCTTCTATCTATATTGAAGAATTTGAAAAGGTTTTGGATTTGGTTACTACTCCCCTGTATCTTATGCCTATTATCGAAAGTAAAGATGTAATGTTCAAACCTACACGCATGGAAAACTTATGTTATATTTCTAAAAAATTAAAGCATATTTCTGATTACATTCTGTGTATTCGGGTTGGTGGAACTGATTTCTGCAATATATTTGGGATAAGACGTCCTATGAACAGCACTATTTGGGATATCCGAGTAGTAGCAGACTGTATCTCTGATATTATCAATATCTTTGCTACAGACTATGTTGTTTCTGGACCAACCTGGGAATTCTTTGAAAACAAGGATAACCCTGCTCAGACTAATTGGTCTGAAGGCTTACAGAAAGAGCTTTTCCTTGATCGACTCAATGGCATCATTGGAAAAACTTGTATCCATCCTTCTCAAATTCCATTTATCCAACAGTCTTTGATTGTTTCTGAGTCTGACTATAATAATGCACTTCAGGTGCTTAGTATGTCCTCTCAGAGTTTTGTGGGAGTCAAAAAAGGAACGAATGGAAACCAGATGAATGAATCTAAAACTCATATCAATTGGGCTAAAAAGATTCTTGCTTTGTCTGGTATCTATGGTATCAAAAAAGATAGTTAAAGGAGTTTTCTATGGAGAAAAATATTTTAAAATTATCTAACTATGTTACAGTTACTGAAAATCATAGCAAACACTTTTCCACTACTGATATTGTGAGAATTTGCAAAAGAATGAATAATTCTAAAAGAGATTTCTTATTTGTAAATCCTGTGCAAGGCAAACATCTTCATGTCGAACCATCTAAGTCAATTTCTTTATTTGAAGAATTGGTTGAAGAAATTATCAATCATGTTGATTTGAGTGAAAAGATTATTGTAATTGGTTTTGCTGAAACTGCAACTGCTATTGGACATTATATTGCAAGTCGTTTGCCTAATTGTATTTACTACATGCAAACAACTCGTGAAATTCTTTCCAATGCTAAGCCTGTACTGGAATTTAAAGAAGAACATTCCCATGCAACTGAACAATTATTGTATGGTGATGTAAAAGCTCTACAAGAATGCGATAGGATTATTTTTGTTGATGATGAAATCTCAACAGGAAATACTATTTTGAATTTTATTCGTGAAATCGAAAAAATCGGTATTTCTGCTAATTATGGAGTAGCTTCTATTCTTAACTGGCAAAATGATGATTGGACAATCAAATTTTCAGAACACCACATCAAAACTTTCTATATAATTAGAGGAAAACTCTCTAATTTAAAGGCAACTGTACCTGTACCTATTTCTAATTTAGAAAATATGGTTAGAAAAGTTGAAGGTAAATCTATCATTTTGAAAGTTCATTGTGATATTTCAGATTTCTCACAAGAACGAATTGGTATGGTTCCTTATGAGTTTACAACTTTTGCTAAAACGGTTTATTCTCAAATAGCTTTAAGTATTGAAAATTATTTGCCAAAAACAAATGAAAGTGTTTTGGTATTAGGAACTGAAGAATACATGTTTACTCCAATGGTATTTGGGAAAATGCTTGCTGAAAAACAGAATGTTAATGTTCAGTTTCATGCAACTACTAGAAGTCCCATTGAGACATCTTCTCTTGATTTTTATGCAATTAAACGACGTTTCTCTGTTACTAGTTGCTATGATACTGCAAGGAATACTTATGTTTATAATCTTCAAAAATATGATAAAGTATATATTATTACTGATGTCATTCCTAATGAAGATTTCATTACAGATATTTCTTCTGCACTTATTAACACTGGTTGCGAATCACAAAACATTGTTTTTATTATTTTGAAAGGTTAAGGTAGAAAGTATGAACTTAGTAAAAAGTAGCTACCGGAGTGAAGATGTAACAATTCTTCTCAAAGATATCTCTGGTCTTATTACTCCTTTACCAACTGAAGAAAGAGAAAAACTTAATCAGTCTGGTATTCATTACTCTGAAATGTTACCTTTAGAGTATAAGCCTACAACAAAATATATGAAAATTTATAATGAGGCTTTATCAAATCTATCTTACAAGACAGCTAATGCAACAGCAATTCTTTCTGATAAGCTGTTTGCCAAGTTTGGCAAAAATTTAGTATTAGTTTCCTTAGCTCGTGCCGGTACTCCTGTTGGTATCTTGATTAAAAGATTTCTGCAGTATAAATACAATATCACAGTACCACATTATAGTATTTCCATTATTCGTGGAAAAGGCATTGATAAAAATGCTATGAACTATATTGTTGATAAACATGGTTCTTCTGGAATTCAGTTTGTCGACGGTTGGATTGGAAAAGGTGCAATAAATGAAGTTCTGTTTAGAGCTTGTGAAGACTTAAAGAATTCTCATTCTAAGTTTTCTTCTCTGAACCATACTCTTGCAGTTCTTTCTGACCCTGCATTCATTACTGATTTGTGTGGAACTCATGAGGACTTTCTTATTCCTAGCGCTTGCTTAAACTCTACTGTTAGTGGACTTATTAGCAGAACTTTCTTAAGGGATGATATTATCGGTCCTAATGATTTTCACGGTGCTGTGTATTATGGTGAACTTTTGTCTGAAGACAAATCCAACGAGTTTATCGATACTGTAAGTAGCTACTTTTCTATGGTTGATTATAACTATTTTGGAACTGAAGCTATCTGCACTCATTCTCGTCATGGAATTGATGAGATTAAAGATATTGCAAAAGATTTTGGGTTAACCGATATTTCTAAAATTAAACCTGGCGTTGGAGAAACCACACGGGTTTTGCTTAGAAGAATTCCTTATTGTGTTTTAGTAAGAAATATGTCAGATATCAACAATTTTGCACATATCAAAAGACTTTGTGAAGAAAAAAATATTCCCATTCAAGAATATCCTTTACAAATGTATAATGTGTGTGGAATCATAAAGACTCTATCTGATGTGTAAAGGAGGATTTGATGATATTCGCTACTGATTTAGACAACACAATGATATTTTCTTACCGAAGAGTTGCTGGTCACGAAAGTGAACTTTACTGTGTAGAACACTATAATGGTAAACCTATTACATATATGACTCATACAGCTATTCAAAAGCTTAAAGTTCTTATGAACAGCATACATGTAATACCAGCAACTACTCGTTCTCTTTCTCAGTTTAAGCGAATTGAATTTTTTCCAGATGCTGAATATGTTATTGTTGATAATGGCGGAGTAATACTTCATAATGACACTATCTGTCCTGAATGGGATGAATATGTTAGTGGTATTCTAAAAAATTATGATTTTGAAAGAACTTATGATATTTTTACCAAACTCCCCACATTATTATCAACTCCAAAAATTGTTGATGGGAAATTCGTTTTCGCAAAAGCTGATAATATAGATGCTTGTAGAAAATTTCTTAAGTGTGAATTAAATACAAAAATATGGCAACTTTCTTTTCAGGGCCAGAAAGTATATGCCATTCCTTCTGAAATTAGTAAGGGAAATGCTTTAAGATACATCGTAGAACACTTAATTAGTGATAGCCAGCCTGTTATTTCAGCTGGTGATAGTAATTTGGATTTATCTATGTTAGATTATTCTGATTATAGCATTATTCCTTTTGATTGTAAGTTGGTTGCCCTTAATAATAAAAGATTTATTGAAACAAGTTCAGGTATTTGCTCTTGTGATAAAATTCTTGATATTGTTGTCAATCTATCAAAAAAGTAACTAACTGCCCGTAAAACGGGCAGCTTTTATTTATGCCTATAAGGCATTATTGCCAGCGGCGCCTCAAAGCGCTCGCTGTTTCGCCAACTGCTCATAATTCTCTAGCGACCCTTAAAAGGGTCCTCAAATTCTTTTACACTTTGTTTGTCATTCATTTTATCTTCTGTTTCTTATTCTTGGATATATTTTTTTATTGTTGCTTTATTTAACCCTACTGTACTAACATAATACCCCTGTGCCCAAAAGTGCCTATTTCCATATTTATATTTCAAATTTGCGTGTTTATCAAATATCATTAGGCTACTCTTTCCTTTTAGATATCCCATGAAACTTGACACACTCATCTTAGGTGGTATTTTTAATAACATATGAATATGATCACTACATGCGTTTGCTTCCACTATTTCTACATTCTTATACCCGCATAGTTGCCTTAGAATCTCTCCTATATCTTTCCTTAGCTTTCCATATATTTCTTTTCTTCTATATTTTGGTATAAATACAATGTGATACGTGCAATTCCATCTGGTATGTGCTATACTATTCTCGTCCATGTTGGACAACTCCTTTCTGGTTTTTATTTAAGCAGTTTGCGAAACTATCTCAATTATACCAGATAGAGTTTTTTTTCCAACTGTGTCGTGTATAGGCATAGCCTTTTTTATTCTCACCCGCATAGCGGGTGGTTGTAAGATTCGCGACCGTCTCGTCGCTCATTTAATAAAGCAATCACACAAAATAAGAGTTAACTTATTTTGTGTGATTGCTATTTTATACAGATATTATCTGCAATTATCCTTTCCGTCTTTGCCTTTGTTTCTATGGTCTTTTTTCAACTTGAAATAAACCTCCACTCCAGCAATCGCAAAGAGAATTGCATACATTCCTAAGATAACTAATGCTTTCTGCATATATTAGCCCTCCTTGATCTTTAGAAATCTATACCCAATATTATTTGAATAAACCACTCCACTTTTTGTAAAATGACTATTCTTTGTTACTTGCAACTGTTAGTTTGCATTCGTATATTTAACAATTGCAGCTTTGAGTTCAGCTTCATTTGCCTGAAGCTGCTTAGCTCCTTCTTCTCTTGCGGTAATTGCCTTCTGTGCAATCTCATAAGAACCACTCAGCGATTCGATAAGATTCTGATTAACTGTATTGATAGTTTCAATATCAATAACCCCTCTTTCGACTGCCTGAGCAGCCTCTAAAGTAAGTTGCTTGTTCATCTGAGAATTTGCAATAAGCATTGCATTTGTTGCGTCCTTAACTGCATTAACAGCATTCAGTCCTTCTCTTACTACCTGCATACCAAGAGCAACTGCCATCTGAGATTTCCATAAAGGAATAGCCGTAACAATAGTCGTTTTAATGCTTTCCGAAACCTCATCAGCACTCTTCTGGATGTTTTTAATCTGCGGTGCCTGCTGAATTGCCATAGTCCTCGTTAACTTCAAATCATAAAGTCTCCTTTCAAACCTAACAATGTCATCATTGAAATCTGATGCTTTCTGCACCTCCATTAAGTCTCCAGATGCCTCTGCTTCCTGTTGCATAACAGCTAATTTTTGTTTTTCATCCTGCAAAGCCTGTTCTCCAGCAAAGATAACCATTGTTAAAAATTCATACATTGTACGGTTTTCATCATACATGATATCAAAGTTTCTTGAAACCTGTCCTAAGACCAAGTCCTTTTTCTGTAATTCTTTGACAACGGTATCCATATTTTCAGCCAGAGACTTATACTTAGTTTGTAATGTCTGCATCTTCGATTTCTGCTTTCTCAAAAATGCAAACAAACCAGTATTCTCTTTGTCACACGTTGCTTTGTATCCATTGATATCTCCGATAACCCTTGTTAACAGTTTACCAGCTTCGCCAACTTCTTTAGTTCCTACTCCCTGCAGAATAGAATCAGAAAATTTTCCGATTGATGCCTGTTCTTCTCGCCCATAAGCGATAACTTTTCCTTTATCGTGCATGTCAATTGATGACTTTAAGTCAGATACTTTCCGCGCAACTTCTGGTGTCATACGCTGTGCATAATTAGCAGGTACAGATAATTCCTGTTGCATTACCATTTCTTCCATGTTTTAATCCTCCTAATGTTATTCTTTGAAGAAAAGCACCCCACTTGCATAGCAAATGGGGTGCCAGTTATGAGTTTTTTAGCTATGCACCGTTGCTTTAATTATGCAACATCAATGCCATACTCTGCACAAAGGTCTACCAATTCTTTGGCATAACCTTCGCCAACAGCCTTGAACTTCCACTCGCCGGAAGCTTTGTAAATTTCTGCAAACACAACAGAAGTCTGGATAGAAAAATCTTCTCCGAGATCATATCGCAGAATTTCTTCGTTGTTTTCGGTGTTGACCATATGGATGAACGCATTATCAACCAAGCCGAAGTTCTGGTTATTAGCCTTTGCCTCATAAATAGTGACAACGATAACGATATTCTCCACATTTTCAGGAATATTGGCAAACTTAATGAATGCCGTTTCATCATCACCATCTCCCATACCGGTACGGTTGTCTCCGGAATGCTTGATTGCATGCTCAGGATCTTCCAAGTTGTGATAGAAAATCATGTGTTTTTCATCAACACAACGCTTGTTCTTATCACACTCAAAGATTACCAAATCCAAATCAAAATCTGCACTACCCTGGTATCTGTTGGTATCCCAACCTAAACCAATCATAGCCTCTTTCAGTCCTGTGTCCTTAGTCAGATTAACCCGACCGCCTTTTGTTAATGTTACTGCCATAATAATTTCCTCCTGTTCATAAATACTATTGTTAACATGTGCAGATTAACGGTTACATTTCATTGCAACCATTTCTTTGATGTCTGCTACTTTGACGCCTTCACCAATTGCTTTGAATTTCCATTCGCCATTATGACGATAGATATCCGCAACAAAAATACCAGTTTTGCCATCAAAGTTACCATCGACATCATAACGAACTAACTCTTTACCAGAGTCCAAATCAGATGCATGAACAAAGCAATTTTTTACTTTGCCAAAGTTCTGACGTCTGCTGTAAGCAGAATAGATGTTAATGATAATCGCAAGCTTTTTGATATTTTCCGGAACTTTGTCCAGATTAATCTCAATCTGCTCATCATCACCGTCACCATCTCCGGTAAGATTATCGCCATAGTGCTTAATTGCACCAGAGCGATGTTTCAGCTCACCATAATATACGACACTCTCATACTGTCCATTTTCATCAATACAAATTACACTTGCATCAATGTCCATATCAGAACCGAAAAGAGATTTTACGGGATCCCAGCCTAAGCCGATAAGCACCCGTTTCAGATTTGGAGCCTCCTTTTTAAGATTCACTCCCTGACCTTTTGTCAACTTTACTGCCATTTTGCATACCTCCTTAAAGTATATAAAAGTTTGACCGCTGTGAATAGGTAGCTAAGGTTCTCTCATTTTTACATGAGAATAACCACTCCCTTTTCATTGTACACAATGAAAAATATTACTAATAATTTAGTGTACGATAATAATATTACCATATTTTTCTTTAAAAGTCAATGTTTTATGTAATCTTTCAGTAATAAAGATTAAATTTTTGTATTTCTGTTTTTAATCTACTAATAATTCAAAAATTTTTTTACACATTTATTAATTGTTAAATATTTCCAGAGTGTAATTTTATTCCCCTTACCCCAAAAAAATATTTTTTTGCGATTATACTTGTTTTTTTCTTTTTTTATTGTATAATTATTCTAGAAATCTTAGTTGTGTTCTTTTATGCACTTCTAGATTTGTTATGATTGTAGTAAGTGTTTGTGTGATGGCTGCACTTACTTCTTTTATGCTCATTTTTAACTCGATTATATATTTCAGCCCCTTTTCTAATAACTGCCTTATTGTGTGAGCAATTTGAATAAAGAAGTAATGCGCTTTCATTGCATTGTAGTCCATCGAATAAATATGCTCTATATTAAATGTTCCATTCTTCTGATTATTAAATCCTTCATTTTCTATCTTCCATCTTTGCCTTCCAAAATGTACTATCTCTTCTTTGTTTCTTTCTGTTATCTGAAACGATGTAATCCACATAAATTCAATTCTTTTTTCTTCTTTCTTCTCATAGTATTTTATTACATTGGCTTGTTTTTCAAATTCAACTTCTCCATATTTTATACTATTCCAGTATTTTATATTACTATCGTTTTCTTCTGCCTTTTCTAGTCCTTTTATTTCTTCTCCTAGTAATTTTAATCTATCTTCTTTTAATCTTAATATATATTCCCATTTATTCTCTTTACATATTGATATTACTGGTTCTACACAATATAAAGCATCTCCTGATATGATTACTGGTAATTTTGGATGTTCCTTTTTTATCCTTTCTGCCATTCTGTAAAATGCTCTTATTTCACAATCTTGCTTTTCTACATTTTCATCTTCGTTTTCTACAAACTCACTATCTATACTTATTACTATATCTCCCACTACTAGTTTTGCTTCTAGTACATAGTGATAATATAGGCTATATTCATTTTCTTCTCCTTTGTTATATACTTTCTTTAAACAGTTTTTACAATGTCTTTTCTTAAAACTCATTACCCCCGTTCCATCAACTACTATTTGAAAATATTTATTTTTAAATCTATATTTATCAAACATTTTACTTCTTATTAGTCTATTTACCATATACTTTTGTATATGCCTTAATTCTTCTATTTCGAGTTTTTCAAATACATTATTTATCGTATCATAATGAGCTATTTCCTCTAATTCTATTTCTAACAAATTTGCTATGTTTTCAATTGCTTCATCTGTATTAAATTTTTCTGTTGTTTCTCTCATGCTTTTTATCCCACATAAAAGTCCTAAAAGCCTTGTTAACGTTATTACAGACATTCTATATTCTACATAGCTTTGATGTCTTACATCCGTTAATTTTTCAAATTTCTCTACTAATTGCGGAAAATATTGTTTTATGATACTTACTACATCTGAAAATATATTTATTTCTTTTTTTATTTTTCTTCTTTCTCTTCTGTTCATAAAAAAACTCCTT
>CATXTS010000006.1 GCA_958402495.1 uncultured Clostridiaceae bacterium | reverse complement strand
TGACAATATGTGAAAAATTTGTTATTATTATATTCGTATTAGGAAAAGGTATATATGCGGGAATAGCTCAGTTGATAGAGCGCTGCCTTGCCAAGGCAGAGGTCGCGGGTTTGAGCCCCGTTTTCCGCTCCATTTTATTTTTAGCCACAAATAGGCATAAAAAGTAAAAAAAGAGCATATAGTTTATTATATGGCGCTATAGCCAAGTGGTAAGGCACGAGTCTGCAAAACTCTGATCCCCGGTTCAAATCCGGGTGGCGCCTCCAATAGAAAACGAGAAAATGTTGAAATATCAATGTTTTCTCGTTTTCTATGTTTTTGGAATTTAAAATAAGAATGTAGTGTTTTCAGGCATTTCAGAGATTAAAAAAATAAAAGTAATTTTATATGTGACAAAAATGTAACAAAATTTTAGTTGCGTTTTTTACACTCATCAAGTATCTTGTCAAAATCAGAAATAAACTTTTTATCCTGTTTTATTCTAAATTTTTCAAATTCGCTTTCTGCAAATTGTTTTGCTTGTTCAGCTGATATACTACCGTTATTTTGTAAAATTTCATATTTATTTGTTTTTAACATTGTATCTAATTCTTCTACCCAATCTTTCATTTTCATAGGTATTTGCCTTTTAGCACGGTTTTCAGCTATATCTAAATACATATTAACAATATCTTGTAAAAATTCTAATTCTTTATTGGTTAAGTAGTTTTTGGCAATATTGACATCACTTTTTAAGATTTTTCCATTAGGCGAATGTTTCCAAGTAGTTAATCCCATATGTTCTTTTTTGTTGTTTGCTCTATGATAAATTATTTCAGCGGCCGTTTCATTTGTAATAGCATAATGAAACTTGTTTTGAATTGTAGCATAAAAGTTATTTGCAATTTCAGAATTTTTATTATAATCAATACTACATTCTGCAAAAATATCAGTAACTTTTTGATAAAATCTTCTTTCACTTGTCCTAATTTCTTTTATAATTTCAAGCAATTCATCAAAATAGTCTTTTCCATATTTAGTAGGATTTTTTAATTTTTCTCTGTTTATACTATATCCTTTTATAATATATGATTTTAAAACTTCTGTTGCCCATTGTCTAAATTTTGTTGCTTTTTTTGAATTAGTTCTATACCCGAACTGCTATTATCATATCTAAATTATAATAGTCAATATTTCTATTAACCTTACGATTACCCTCGATTTGAACTGTTGGGAAATTCCAAACAGTTGAATCCTTATATAATTCCTGTTCATCATATATATTTTTTATATGTTCACTTATTGTAGACTTATCTTTTTCAAACAATTCTGCAATTTTATTAAGAGGAAGCCAAATAGTTTCATCATATAAAAAGGCTTCAATCTCTATTTTATCATTTTCGTCTTCATAAATAATTAAATCTCCCTTTGTAAAATCTTGCATATGGTTTACCTCCTGTATTTTTGAAAATTATATCATATAATTATATAAGTAGCAATAAAGTTGCAAAACATTTGTTTATTTTTGATTACTTAAACAATATCATTTTTAGTGCTCTTTTTCAATATTTTGTTTTCAATTTACGTGTGACATATCTATTTTAAACCTATATTCTTTATAGTTTTCTTAAATAAATTTTTTAGTTACATGAACAAATTGATTTTAACCATTGAATGTATTGGGATTACCATATTTTCAAGAATGTCAAACTGATTGCGCCTCCCAAAACGATTCTTTGTCAATAGTTGTGGTAGAATACCTGAAATGTATTCATATCTCAGCTTTTTTCATTGATTAAAAAAGGCAGTCTAAAATCCACTAAAATAAGTAGTTTTGGTTAACTCAAATGAACTTAACATTTTTATTTTGTATAAAAATTGTTTTATAACATATAATATAAAGACGCAAAAAAACATTTTTTAAAAAGTTTTGCGGTTATAACCGTAAAACTTGACATTAATAATATGCATATTGTATAATATATATTGAGGTGGAGAGTATGTTAAAAAGAGAAAAATACCTAAATCAATTAATAGAAAGTAAAGACCTAAATCTAATTAAAGTAATAACAGGTGTTAGAAGAAGTGGTAAAAGTACATTATTATTACAATTTAAAGACTATCTAATATCTCAAAAAATAGAAGAAAAGAATATCATCTATATGAATTTTGAAAGTGCGCAATGGTATGATATTAAAGACTATCAAGATTTATATAAATATATAAAAAAGCAGATAAATAAAGGGAAGAATTATTTATTATTAGATGAAGTACAAAATGTTACAATGTGGGAAAAAGCCGTAAACTCATTGTTAGTGGATATAGATTGCGACATCTATATAACTGGTTCTAATGCATATCTTTTATCAAGTGAATTAACAACCTTACTTGCAGGGAGAGTTTTGACCATAAAAATGTATCCATTTTCATTTAAAGAATTTTTAACAGAATATCCTTTTAAAAATAATGAAGATAAATATGATAAATTTAATAAATATCTTAAATTTGGTGGTATGCCAATGTTGGTAAATCTGAATGATAATGAACAGTTAATGACTAACTATTTAAATGATATTAAAGAAGTAGTCTTAAAAAAAGATGTCATTAATAGAAATAGTATAAAGGATATAGTTTTTTTAGACAATTTAATAAAATATATGTCATCTTGTATTGGTAATTTAACAACTCCAAACTCGATTGCTGAATTTATGAGAAAAAATGGAAGCAATATTACAAATGAAACGGTAGATTCTTATTTGAAAATGATTGAAAATGCTTATTTCATATATAGAGTACCTAGATATGAGTTAAAAGGAAAACAATTATTAAAAACACAAGGAAAATATTATTTTGTAGATAATGGATTGAAAAATATAATCAGTGGGTTTTCCTCTTATGATACAGGTAGTAGTTATGAAAATTTAATCTATATAGAACTTCTACGTAGGGGATATGAAGTATATGTTGGAAAATATAATGATATAGAGATAGATTTCATTGCCATCAAGCCAAATGAAAGAGTGTATTATCAAGTATCAAGAAGTATTTTAGATGAAGGAGTTGAGGAAAGAGAAACCAAATCACTATTAGCTGTTAAAGATAATTATAAAAAAGTAATATTAACAATGGATAAAGTAAAAGATAAGCAAATTGAAGGAATTGAAGTTCATAATATAATTGATTTTTTATTAAGTTGAGGGAAGATAGAAAAAAATTTTACTTAAAAAATGAGCTTAACACATTAATTTTTTTAATAAAAAATTTAGTAATATCAACCGATTTATGAGTTGATTAATCCGATGATAGCCCTCATAAAACAGAAAAAACGATGGGGTTTTTTATTCTATACCTATCGTTTTTTTATATAAAAAAGTAAAAAGCATTCTATACGCTTGAAACACAATTATATAGATGGGCTAAAACCCCAAGATTTCTAGGAAAAATGCGTGAAAACATTGATTTTGTAACGAAAATGTAATATAATTGTAATGGAAACGTAATAAATACAAGAAAATTGAGAAAACCTATTTCCGTAAAGGCCTAGAAAGTAAAAGAAGACATGTCAAAAAACTGCCAAATAATGTTATTGACTTCCTTGCTAAATGCATTTAAAATATAGATAGGGGAAATAGATAAATAAAAGGAGATTGAAATAAAAGGATGGGGAAAATAATGAAGTTAAAGAATTGGAAAAAATCATTTATTGCCATAGCCATTGCTACTATTTCTACATTAGGAATTTTAAGTAGTGGAAATGCTTCCTATGCAACAACAGACCCAAATGGAGGACTAAAGTTAGGATTAGAAGCATTTCGTAGTTCTGGTTATTCTTATAAAACAGGATTAAATGGATCAGAAAAAATCTTATGGAAAATAGCATCCTATAATCAAGCAGGAACAGTAGCGAATAAAGATAGAGCGATTTACTGCTTAAAAGGAGGACCAGGATTTGGCTCTAGTACTTCTATGGGAGATGGAAGTGTAACACAACGTAATTACACAGAATACTTTAATTTAAAAGACTTAGTTAATATTCCAAGTCCTTATAAAGACGTTTTACCAAGTGGAGAAAACTATAATTCTTTAGTTTGGGTACTAGAACATAGTTATGTACCAGCACCAAGTAGAAATGCCACGACAGAACAAACGGAGTTAGCAACAGAATATAGAAAAAATCTTTTATTAAATGCAGGTATCCAAAATAGTAAAATATCTGACGATGAAATCGATATAGCACAGCAATTAGCAGTATGGTATTTTACAAATAACGATGTGTATCATATAGAAACCACAGATTTATTTTCATTATGGATAAAGGAAACCACAGATAGCGACTATATGCCATTAGGAGATAAATTTAGAACAGATGGAGACCAAAGAAATGATGATACCATTGCCTTATTTAATTATTTTGTAAGGATGGGAAAAGCAAATGCATCCAAAGCACCAACAGTAGACGACACCGCTAAATTCCAATTAACAGCTAATAATGTAAAGACACAAACAGTAGGTAGCAATTATCTAATTGGTCCTTACAAAATAAATACATTAACAAAATCAGATGCTAAATTAGTAGGAAATTTATTAGCAGCAGATGGAGTAACTTCTATCGATTACAATTATGCAGATGCACAAGGAAATTTATTAAACAAAGGATTGTCTGAAATATTAGGTACAGAATTTTATCTTCTAGTACCACAAACAACCAATATTACCAATGCGAAATTCACTGTAAATGTAACAGAATATACTACGCAAATCACCTATTGGTCAGTAGCAGGCTCTACAGTAGAAACTTTAAAAATTGACCAACCAGTAGCAGAAGTAGTAAGAAATAAAGAAGCCTATGTACTAGAAGCACCAATTGATTACACACCAGTCTTTGATTTAGCCTTAAGAAAATTTATTACAAAAATAAATAACAATGTCGTAGACCCATCTAGAGAACCCGTTGTAGATATAAGCCATATGCAAGATGGTGGTGTAACAACAGCGATAAAGCAACACACCAAAAATCCTTTATACATAAAAACAGGAGATACTGTCCTATATACCATTCGTATATATAATGAAGGTAATTTAAATGGATATGCAAAACAAATTACCGATTATTTACCAGAGGGATTAACATTAAAAGCAGGAAGCACTATCAATACAGAAAATGGATGGACGAATCCATCTGGAGATGGAAAAACGATTGTAACAGATAAATTAAAAGATACATTAATATCTAAATTTGATGGAACAACACTTGCCTATGCAGATGTACAAGTAGAATGTACTGTAACAGCAACATTAGGAGAGAATGATAAAACACTAAAAAATGTTGCAGAAATTACAAAACATAGTGATGAAACAGGAAATGAAACTATCACCGATATGGACTCTACACCAAATAACCTAACACCAGAGCAAAAAGAAAATTACAATCCAGGAGAATCTGAAAAAGGTTGGGGATATGAAGATGATGATGACTATGAAAACTTAGTTTTATTAGGAAAACCATTTGATTTAGCTTTAAGAAAGTTCATTACCAACATTAATGGAAAAGAACTAATAGATACGGTAACTAGTAAATACTTAAGAGAGCCAACCATTGATGTTACTCCATTAAAAAATGGAAGTGGAACAACAGCAATGTATAGACATCCAAAAGACCCAGTAGGGGTATCTGTAGGTGATATCGTTATCTATACGATTCGTGTCTATAATGAAGGGGATATAGATGGATATGCAAGTGCCATTACAGACTACTTACCACCTCAATTAGAATTTGTTATGGATGATGAAGAACATTTTAATGCAACTTATGGTTGGGTAATTGATAGTTCTTTAAGAAAAGCAACTACTAATCATTTAGCAAAAACAGATATTGACCCAGAAGATAATCTTTTAAAAGCATTTGATAAAGATACCATGACAACACCAGATTATAGAGAATTAAAAATTAAATGTAGAGTAAAATCTATAGAAAATTTAGATAAAGTCATTACTAACATTGCTGAAATTACCGACTTTACAGACAAAGATGGGAATACCATTTTAGATAGAGATTCTAGTAAAGCCAATATCCAATTACCAAGAGATGAAGATTTACCTGATTATAAAGGAAAAGATAGCAATAAATCTATTCTAAACGATAAAGACTATTTCTATCAAGGACAAGAAGATGATGATGACTTTGAAAAATTAATCTTAGAAGAATTTGATTTAGCTTTAAGAAAATTTATTACAGGTGTAAACGAAACACCAGTTACTAATAGAATACCTGTATTTACTAACGTAAAAGATGAAAATGGAAATTATATCTATGAACATACCAAAGAGCCAGTAGAAGTAGAAACCACAGATATAGTAGAATATACCATTAGAATTTATAACGAAGGAGATATAGCAGGTTACGCAAAATTAGTGAAAGATGACATTCCATCTGGACTAGAATTTTTACCACAAGATGAAACAAACATAACCTATCGATGGAAAATGTTAAAAGAAGATGGAACACAGACAACGAATGTAGCAGAAGCGAAATACATTGTAACGGATTATTTATCTAAAGAACAAGAAAGAACAGCAGGTGAAAATTTAATAGCAGCTTTTGACCCAGAAACAATGGAATCACCAGATTATAGAGATGTAAAAGTTGCCTTTAAAGTAGTCGCACCAAATTCTTTTACAGAGATTATCACCAATATTGCAGAAATTGCCGATGACGCAGATGAAAATGGTAATCCAGTAGAAGATAAAGACTCAACACCAGACAATAACAAGGATAAAGAAGATGATATAGATAAAGAACATATCAAATTAAGTTATTTTGACTTAGCTTTAAGAAAGTTTATTACAGCAGTAGATAATACCGCTATCACAGATAGAGTACCAGTATTTAAGATTGACAAAGATGGAAACTATATTTACGAACATACCAAAGAACCAGTAGTAGTTGAAAATGGGAATATCGTTACTTATACTTTGAGAATCTTTAATGAAGGAACAAAAGCAGGATATGCCTCTTCTATCAAAGATGATTTACCAGAAGGTTTGCTATTCTTACCAGAAAATGAAATTAATCAAACTTACAGATGGGTAATGTTAGACAAAGAAGGTAATCCAACTGAGAAAGTAGAAGAAGCGGTAGCTATTCAAACAGATTACTTATCTAAAGAACAAGAAGACCAAACAGGTAGAGACAACTTATTACAACCATTTGATAGTCAGAGCATGAAGCAACCAGATTATAGAGATATTCAGATTGCTTTCCAAGTTACAGAACCTAATACATCGGATAGAATTCTAATCAATAAAGCACAAATAGCAGATGACCAAGACAAAAATGGTAACTCTGTAGTGGATAAAGATTCTACACCAGATAAATGGATTGAAGGGGAAGATGATCAAGATATTGAAAAAGTAAAAGTAAAATACTTTGACTTAGCTTTAAGAAAATGGGTAACACAAGCTATTGTTATAGAAAATGGTAAAGAAACTATTACAGAAACTGGACATAAAGCAGAAGATGACCCTGAGGCACCTGTAAAAGTAGAAATTGTACAAAGTAAATTAAATAAAGTAGTTGTTAAATTTAGATACAAAATAAGAGTAACCAATGAAGGTGAAATCGCAGGGTATGTCAAAGAAATTTCTGATTATATCCCTGAAGGACTAAAATTTGTTCCTGAAGATAATCCTAAGTGGAAACAAGTAGATGGAAAAGTAGTAACAGACCAATTAAAAGATACATTACTACAACCAGGAGAAAGTGCAGAAGTAGAAATCTTATTAACCTGGATAAATAGTGCAGACAATTTAGGATTAAAAGTTAATACCGCTGAAATTAGTAAAGACTATAATGATAGTCATACACCAGATATTGACTCAACACCAAATAATAAAGTACCAGGAGAAGACGACATCGATGATGCACCCGTTATTTTATCTATTAAGACAGGTGTAGGAGATATAAAAATAGAGTACATTGCTTTAACAGGAGGAGCGCTAATACTTATTTGCGTAGGAGCTGTATTCATTAAGAAATTTGTACTTTAAGGCAAAAAATAACTAAATAAAGATAAGAGTGAGCTATGTATTTAGCTCACTTTTGCTTGGAAGAAAAAAGTCAAACAAAATGGAATAAGAAATCTTCATGTACTGTGTAGAAAAAATTTCCAAATATAGTTTACTTTAAAAAGGGCTTATGATATAATTTCCTACAAATAAGAGGTGAAAAAATGAATCAAATTTTATATACAGGAAATAAAAAAAGTAAAGAACCATTATCCATTCAAACTGTCGGACGCATATTTGCAATTATGATTATTTTGTTTGGTATCCTATTAGTAGGACAAGGTTCCTATGCCATTTTTGTTCCACAAGATAAAGAAGATGCTAAAACGAGTGTACCCGTAGTCACCATGGCACAGCAAGGAAATGAAATTATTGTTAAAGTAACACATGACAAAGTGATTGATAAGATAGCCTATATGTGGAATAAAAATCAAGAAGTGATTTTACAAGGAAAAGGAAGAAACCAATTAGAAGAACGTATAGAAATGCCAGAAGGAGAAAATAATTTAACTTTAAAAGTAATCGATATAGCAGGAAAGGAAGTTACCTATACACAAACCTATACGAGTGTATCGACAGATACCATTAAACCAGAAATTGAATTTACAGTAGAGAATGCAAAAGTAAAGATTAGTGCTAAAGACGAGACACAGTTAGATTATATTTCTTATCGTTGGAATGATGAGGATGAGACGATTTTAGATGCTAGAGAAGAATCACCAAAATTAATAGAAGAAAAAGTAGCTATTTTAAAAGGTGAAAATACATTAAAGGTAACAGCAGTGGATAAAAGTGGCAATGTAACTGAAAAAGAACAAACTTTTAAAGGCGCTAAGAAACCAACCATAGAACTTTCAGGACAAGGTAATGAATTAATCATTAAAGTGACCGATGAGGAAAATATTAAAAAGATAGAATTTACTTTAAATGGTGTTTTCTATTCAACAGACCCAAGTAACACAGGAACTTCTTTAAATGTAAAAGAGTTAGAAATTAGACAAACCTTAGTAAGTGGTAGAAATACGATTAATGTAAAGGTTTATAATGTAAACGATTTAGTAGAAGAAAAAACAGGAGAAGTTACGATTTAAGCAGAAAGGAAGCTTTAACATGGATACAATCTATATCGCTCATATGTTAAGTTTTATTCTCTTATATTCTTTTGCAGGATGGCTATTAGAGTCAGTTTCAAAAACAATAGAAGAAAAACAGTGGGTAAATAGCGGATTTTTAAATGGACCAGTATGTCCGATTTATGGATTTGGTGCTGCGATTATGATTTTAGGATTAAGTTTCTTAAAAGAAAATCCAGTTCTTCTATTTATCGTCTCCTTCTTTTTACTATCTATATGGGAATATGTCGTAGGCATATTTTTAGAAAAGGTATTTAAAACGAAATATTGGGATTATTCTCATTTAAAATTCAATATACAAGGTAGAGTGTGTTTAAAAAATTCTATCTATTGGGGAATTTTAGGAGTTTTATTTATTCGTTATATACATCCTTTCATAGAAGCTAGAATTGCACAAATACCAATGGAGATTGTAATTTATGTGAATATTATTTTATATAGTATTTTCATAGTAGACATTATCTTTAGTGTAATGACAATGATTCATATAGATACAGCTTGGGAGAAAGTAAATGAATTAGGAGAGAGCATTAAAGAGAAACTAGAAGAATTGAAGAATGAGAAAAACCAAGCCGGTTCTAAAACTGCTACAGAGAATATAGAAAAATTAATTAGAGAATTAAAGATAAAACAAACAAAATTAAAAATACGAATGTACAGGCAAGCTAGAAGGTTAAAACTAGCCTTCCCAAGTATGAAATCAGAAACGATTACACAATTTTTAAATGAGAAAATCGATTTAGAAGCACTAAAGAAAATAATTAAAAAGGAAAAATAGGAGAATTTATGATACAAGAAATTTTTATAGTAGATGACCAAAATAATTTAAAAGAAACATTGAGAATGTTATTTAAAAATGACAAAGAATATCGTTTTACCAATATTACTTCTGATAAATTAGAAGAAGCATTAAAAAATATACCTTCTTTGTTTATTCTAAATGAAGATTCTATAAAAGTAGATACTTTGGAACTTTGTAAAAGAATAAAAAATGATGAAGATAATAGTATTACGCCAGTTATGGTTGTATCTTCTAATACAGAACATAATCATATAGTAGATATTCTAAAATTAGGAATTACACATTACATTAATCATTCCATGAATGAAGATTTCTTATATTATATTATTAAAAATACAGTTCGCTTATTATATATTAATAGAAGAGTAAGTCCTTTAACTGGACTACCAGGAAATGTACAAATTCAAGCGGAAATGAAAAAGAGATTTTTAAGCAAAGAGACCTTTGCCATGATGTATATTGATTTAGATAATTTCAAGGCATATAATGACGTGTATGGCTTCTTAAAGGGAGATGAAATTATTAAATTTACAGCTAAGACGATTTTAAAAAATGTGCATACAGAAGAATATGAAGATAGTTTTGTAGGACATATTGGTGGTGATGATTTTGTAGCCATTCTTTCAAAGACAGATTATGATAAAGTCTGCCAGAATATTATTGCAGATTTTGATACCAATGTCACGAGATTTTTTACAGATGATGATGTAGAACGTGGTTATATAGAAGTGGCAAATAGAAAAGGTGTTATAGAACAATTTCCTTTAACTTCTATTTCCATTGCAGTTGTAGAAGCAGAACCAGGAAGATTTGCCAATACATTAGAAATTGGTGAAGAAGGAGCCAGTGTTAAACATTTAGCTAAAACCATACAAGGTAGTACCTATGTAGTAGATAGAAGGAAACAAGGTAGTACAAAGGCAACCATAAGGATTAATGAGGCAAGTAATGAAAATGAATAAAGAAATAATGAAAAAGATTTTAATGGAGCTAGGAATTATATTTCTAGCTTTTCTAATAGGATATCTTGCAAAAGAAAGGCTCTTTTCTAGGTGGGGAGAGACTTGCATTATACAGGAACATTTAGGTATTTTATGCCCTGGGTGTGGTGGGACTAGATGTATAGAAGCTATTGCAAATGGTGCTTTTTATGAGGCTTTTTTATACCATCCTTTATTTTTCTTAATGGCTTTTTACTTACTAGTAGTTAATGTAATTTTTGTAATCAATATTTTTAGAAAAAAACCAATAGCTACTTGGTTGTATCCTAAAACTAAGTTTTGGATAGGTTTTATAATCGTTTTGTTTATCTTTACCATTATTAGGAATCTAATATAGATAAATTGACCAAATTGATAAAATAGTGTATAATAAAGGTATGGTAACAGAAAACGAAAACATAAAGATAGAGAAATAATAAGGAGGAGATAAAATGGAGGAAGATAAAAAAGTAGAAGTAATAGAACCAAAAACAGATGGAAAACAAGGTATGAGTATAGCCTCTATGGTATTAGGAATTGTTGCTTTAGTATTCTTATGTTCATGGCCAATATCCATAACCTGTGGTGTATTAGCAGTTGTATTTGGATTATTAAGATTTAAGAAAACTCCAGGAAAAGG
This sequence comes from uncultured Clostridiaceae bacterium, assembly GCA_958402495.1. Lineage (GTDB taxonomy): Bacteria > Bacillota > Clostridia > TANB77 > CAG-508 > UMGS1663. The sequence goes on along the minus strand of CATXTS010000006.1, from coordinate 22,809 downwards.
TATGGCAGTAGCTGGCTTTGTTACTGGTGTAGTAGCACTTGCATTCTGGGTTATGTTTTTTGGATTAATGTTTTTAGGTTTTAGTATGTTTTAGAAATAAATAATAGAAGGGGTATCTTAAAAAGATACTTCTTTTTTTTCTTTTAAAAAATATTACCGGGTATAAAGCAAAAGAAACTTTCATATATATAATAATAAAACAAAAATATGGGAGTTTGGGAAATGATTATTTTAAGTAGAAAAAGGATTGCCTTTTTAAGTTCAATGGTATTAATTGCAGTATTTGCTTTTTCATTTTTTACAGCAAAGAAGGATAAAACTGTAGAAACAGTGGCTTTACCAGTTAGCAATAAGGTAATTGTAATTGATGCAGGACACGGTGTGCCAGATGAAGGTGCACAAAGCAGTAATGGGACAACAGAGGCAGAGACGAATTTAAAAATTGCTTTAAAACTACAAAACCTTTTAGAACAAAGTGGAGCTACAGTTATTTTAACAAGGTCAGATGAGAATGCTATTTATGATTTAGATAGTAAAACGTTAAAACAGAAAAAAATATCGGATATCCATAATAGAGTAAAAATAGGAAATGAATCGAGTGCAGACATTTTTGTATCTATTCATTTAAATAAAATACCACAACAACAATATTGGGGATGGCAGTGTTTTTATAAAGATGGAAATGACCAAAGTATGAAGTTGGCAAAGAGTATGCAAAGTAATTTAAATGAGGCCATACAAAAAGAGAATAAAAGAGTTGCTATGAAAATAGAAAATATTTATATTGTAAAACATGTAGAAATACCAATTAGTATAGTGGAATGTGGATTTTTATCCAATCCTGAAGAAGAAAAACAATTGCTAACAGATGAATATCAGGATAAACTAGCTTGGGGAATTTATAATGGAATTGTAGATTATTTCTATGAAAAGTAAAAAATAAAATCTATCGACCTCCAATTGTGTAAAAAACATAGGGGGTCGACAGACAAAAAAAGACGACTATATAAGCTTTTTCTAAAAATAGTAGATTTTTATATTACTTTTTGGTACAATAAATTAAGAGGTCGACAGATTTAATAGCACAAAGTGTTGCTATTAAAGGAAGAAAAAGCTACCTGTTTAATTATAAGTAAAGTAGAATGTAAATTCACTATTTATTGTGAATAATGTATTTTTTAGATACGGTTTAATTATAAGTAAAGTAGAATGTAAATGGTTCAGAAGGAAACTTTTATATAGTTGTCAGTATAAATTTAATTATAAGTAAAGTAGAATAAATATGCTTCCCTTTAAAGCAGTTCTACTAAATATATTAAAAAAGGGATATGTGTATTAGAGTTATATAATTAAGTAAATATAAATTTCAAGAGAGAACCAAAGGAAGAAACTAGTTAATTGTTAACTAGTTTTTCTGTTATTAATATTATAAGAAAGAAAAAACAAAGATATTAATTAATAACAACGTAAATAACGAAAACTACTAATTATGCTCAAAATTTAAATTTATAGCATGTTATTAATAAGATAATCTATGTTAAATATATAGAAATTTAATATAAGAAAGAGGTATGTCAATTCAATATTTTTACCAAGTCTTAAATCAGTTTAAAAGATAGGTACTACAATTCGAAAAGTTATGTATTTTTAAACTTACTTCTTTTTTCGAACGAACAACATGCATAATTTTCCACAATTTGCAAACAATATGTGTAAAACATATGAAGGAGTGGAAAATAAATGGAATATAAAAGTCTAAGTATCCATGGCATGGTATTGGATAAACAACAATTAGAAAACTATTTAGAAAAATTAGCATCAGACCAAATTCTGCAAAGCAGTAGTAGTAAAGAGACATATCCTATCCCACAAGTGAAAGAAAACTTTGAAATGATTAAACAGGTCTATGAACTGTTAAATGAACATATCAAATTAGGAATTCCTATCCATCCAGCAGGAGAATGGCTGCTAGATAATTTTTATATTATAGAAGAAACCGTCAAAACCATTTGTAAAGATTTACCTTTAAAAAAATATCATCAGTTTTTAGGAATTAGTAATGGAGAACATAAAGGATTTGCTAGAATCTATGTATTAGCTGCAGAAATCGTTGCTTATACCGATAATAAAATAGATAGTAAACAAGTAAAAGACTATATACAAGCCTATCAAAGAAAAAAGACACTTAGCATGGAGGAAATCTGGAATATAGGCTTATTTATGCAAATAGCACTTATCCAAAACATTAAACAAATTTGTGAAAAAATTTACTTTAGTCAAATGCAGAAATATCGTGTAGAGAATATTCTAGAAAGATTATTAGAAAATAAAGAAGAACTAAAATATAAAAACTTAGGAGAATATAAAGCCAAAGTAAAAGGGTATGGAGAAATGAAATACCCTTTTATAGAGTATATGTCTTATAGATTAAAAAAATATGGAAAAACAGCCTATAGTTTTACACAAGTACTAGAAGAACAAGTTAATAAAATGGGAAGTAACATAGAAGAAATCGTAAAAAAAGAACACTTTGATATAGCACTAAAAAAAGTAAGTATGGCTAACTGTATTACTAGTATGAAGGAACTTCTAAGAATAGACTTCTTAGATATCTTTGAAAAAATAAATGGAGTAGAAGATATATTAAAACAAGACCCGGTAGATGTTTATGCCAATATGGACTATAAAACAAAGGAAGCTTATAGAAGTGTTATAAAAGAAATATCCGCTAAAGCGAAAATATCAGAAATTTATATTGCACAAAAAGTCTTAAAATTAGCACAAGAAAAAGAAAAAACAGAGGGAAAAACCAGGAAAGCACATGTAGGTTATTATTTAATCGATAATGGAAAAATAGATTTATATAAGACCTTGCATATACCAATTACAACTCTACAAAAAGAAAATACAAAACTAAAGGGATATATAGCCATTATATGGGGACTCTCTGCTCTTTTAGACTTAGTATTTACCATGTATTTATATAAAGAACTACAAAATATAATCTTAAGTATACTCTTCTTTATAGGAGCATGGATACCTTTGCAAGAGATTCTTGTACAGGTAGTACAATATATAACTGGTAAACTAGTTAAGCCTAAAATAATTCCTAAACTAGATATGCAAAATGGTATTCCGAAAGAAGATGCAACAATAGTAGTAATTCCAACCATTATTAAAAATAAAGAAAAAGTAGACGAACTTATGAAAAAATTAGAGGTTTACTATTTAGCCAATCAATCCGATAACCTCTACTTTGCACTATTAGGGGATTGTTCCTCAGGACCGAATAAAGAAGAAGCCTTTGATAAAGAAGTAGAACAAGCAGGACTAGAAGAAACAAAACGTTTAAATGAAAAATACCCACAAGAAGGATTTCCTAAATTCCACTTTATTTATCGAAAACGTTTTTGGAATGGAAAAGAAGAATGCTATTTAGGATGGGAACGAAAAAGAGGACTATTAAATCAATTTAATGAATATTTGTTAGGAAAAATAGAGAATGTCTTTCGAACCAATACTTTAGAAAATTGGAAAAAAGAAGAAAGCAAAGAAGAACAAAGAAAGTTTCCTAGCATCCAATACGTCATAACTTTAGATGCAGATACCAATTTAACATTAAACACTGGATTAGAATTAGTAGGGGCAATGGCTCATATTTTAAATAAACCTATTTTGAATCAGAAAAAAGACGCTGTTATAGAAGGACACGCTTTAATGCAACCACGTGTAGGAATTGACTTAGAAGTTAGTAGAAAAAATATATTTACTAAAATTTATGCAGGAAGCGGAGGAACCGATAATTATACTAACGCCATCTCCGATTTTTACCAAGATAATTTTGGAGAAGGCATTTTCACAGGAAAAGGAATTTATGATTTAAGCGTGTTTTCCCAAGTACTAAAAGAAGAAATCCCAGAAAATACTGTTTTAAGCCATGATTTATTAGAAGGCAGTTATTTAAGGTGCGCTTTAGTATCTGATATTATGCTTATGGATGGGTATCCATATAGTTATCAGAGTTTTAAAAGTAGATTGCATAGATGGATTCGTGGTGATGTACAAATTATAAGATGGTTACAAAAGAGCATAATAGATAAAAAAGAAAATAAAAAACAAAATCCATTAAATGCATTATCAAAATATAAAATCTTTGATAACTTAATTAGAGCAGTTATGCCCATTATGGCGTTATTATCCTTTTTATATGTCATTATACTAGATATCCTATTTTCAATCAAAATTTGGCCATTTGTGACGATTTTAACGGTATCTGTATTAGCACCAACCATATTAGACATTATCAATCGCATTATTTATAGAAAAGAAGGAGAAAGCAGTAAAAAAAGTTTTTCACCAACGATACCATCTCTTTGGGCAAGTATTTTAAGAGGAATCTTAGCATTGGGTGTATTACCAGATAAAGCCTATTTTTCAGCCAATGCAATAGGAAAGACCATTTATCGATTAGCTGTCAGTAAAAAACACCTATTAGAATGGACTACCTCAGAAGAAGCAGAAAAATTAGCTAAAACAGACTTAAAATCTTATTATTTATCCATGATTCCTAATATTGTGCTTGGTATATTAGGAATGCTATACATCTGTTTTGCAAAACAAGAAGTTATTAGTATTTTAATTTTTATTCTTTCCGTTTTATTGCTAATCACACCAGCGATTATGTGGTATATTAGTAAAACGGTTAAAGAAAAACCAAAGGTAGAAGAACTAAACAAGCAAGAACAAGCCTATGTATTAGAAATTGGTCAAAAAACATGGCAATATTTTAAAGACCATTTAACAGAAAAGACCAATTATTTACCACCAGATAATTATCAAGAAGATAGAAAACCGAAAATTGTCTATCGTACTTCTCCTACTAATATAGGTTTAGGATTATTAGCAGTTGTATCTAGTTATGATTTAGGATATGAAAATTTAAAAGATACGCTGATTTTATTAAATCATATGCTAAACACGATAGAAAGCCTACCTAAATGGCATGGACATTTATATAACTGGTATCAAATACAAACACTGCAACCATTAATTCCACGCTATGTATCTACAGTAGATAGTGGTAACTTTGTAGGTTATGTTTATGTATTAAAAGCCTTTTATGAGCAAATTAAAGAACAACTAGAAGTAGAAAATAGCCAAGAAGCTAGGGAATTATTAGAATATATCCCTAATTGGGTAAATGGTTCTGTGCAAGAGATTCCTTTTGCAAAAGCCGATTTTTCAAAACTATATGATGAAGAAAAACATTTATTTAGTATAGGATTTAATATAGAAGAAAATCAATTAACCGATTCTTACTATGATTTATTAGCCTCAGAAGCTAGACAATCTAGTATGGTAGCTATTGCTAAAAAAGATATCTCACCAAAACATTGGAGGCATTTAAGTAGAACTTTAACGAGTCTTAATCAATATAAAGGGCTATTGTCTTGGTCAGGCACTGCTTTTGAATATTTAATGCCCAATGTCAATATGAAAAAATATACAGGTAGTTTATTAGATGAGTCTTGTCAGTTCATGTTAATGAGTCAGCAAGAATATGCCAAAAAGTTAGGCGTACCATGGGGCTTTTCAGAAACCGCTTTTAATGTAAAGGATTTCGGAAACAATTACCAATATAAAGCGATAGGAATACCATGGCTTGGCTTAAAAAGAGGGTTAGAAGACGATATCGTGGTATCTACCTATGGAAGTGTATTAGCTATTACAGAAGAACCAAAAGAAGTAGTCAGAAATCTAAAAAAATTAGAGACACAAGATATGTATCATTCATATGGATTTTATGAATCCATTGATTATACACCAACTAGACTACGAAAGGGAGAAACTTATGCAACTGTTAAAACTTACATGGCACATCATCAAGCATTAATACTACTTTCTATTAACAATCTCTTTCATGAAAATATTTTACCAAAAAGATTCCATCAAAATCCAGAAGTAGAAGCAGTCGAAATTTTATTACAAGAAAGAATGCCAGAAAGTATGATTGTAACAAAGGAGCAAAAAGAAAAACCGATGAAAATAAAATATACAGATTATGAGAATTATAGTCAGAGAATTTATACAAAAGTACACGAAAAATTACATCCAATTAATGTCATCAGTAACGAAGACTATACCATTATTATGAATCATAAAGGACAGGGTTATAGCCAGTATAAAGATATACAAATCAATCGATTCCAAGAAAGTCAAGATAGGGTACAAGGGATATTCTTCTACTTTAAAAATATTAGAAATAAAAGAATTTGGACAGCAGGTTATCGTAATGATTTAGCAAAACCAGACAAATATGAAGTTACCTTTGCAGAAGATATGGACAAAATAGCTAGAATGGATGGAAATATAGAAACCACTACTAAAGTTACCATAGCTAGCAATAAACCAGTTGAAATTAGACAAATAGAAATCAGAAATACAGGAATGGAAGAAGAAACAATTGAAGTTACCAGTATTTTAGAACCAATCTTATCGAGTCGAAAACAAGATGAAGCTCATCCCGCTTTTAACAGTTTATTTCTAATTAGCCAATATTTAGAAGAAGAAAATATACTAGTCGTTAAAAGAAAACAAAGAAGACAAGAAGAAAGTCAAAATTATATAGCCGTTACTTTAACAGCAGAGGGAAATACCATAGGAGAACTAGAGTATGAAATAGATAAAGAAAAATTCTATGGAAGAGGCAACTTGGGAATTCCACAAATGGTAGAATATTCTAAACCATTTTCTAAGAAAATAAACTTGACAACAGACCCTATTCTTGCCATGAGAAGAACCATATCCATTAAACCAGATGAAAAAGTAGAACTTGGTTTTATCTTAGCCATTGGTGAAAACAAAGAAGAAGTTATAGAAGCAGTTAAAAACTATAGTCATGCACAAACTAGAAATCAAACCTTTGCCTTAGCGCGTGCACGTGTAGAAGCAGAAGCTAGATATTTAGGATTACAAGCTAAACAAATAGAACAATATCAAAAAATGCTAGGGTATTTATTATATTTTAATCCTTTGAAAAAAGAAAATATGAAATATATTATAGGGAAAAATCTAGAACAACGATATGCACCTTCTTCACTATGGAAATTTGGAATTTCTGGAGATTTACCAATTTTACTAGTCAAATTACAAGATATCAGTGATATAGAAGTCTTGGAAGACATGTTAAAGGCCTATATTTTCTACCAAATGAAAAAAATAAAAATCGATTTAGTCATCTTAAATGAAGAACCCAATAGCTACGAAAGTTATGTAAAAGGCGCTATCCAAAATGCTATATTAAATGAAAAGCTAGACTATCTACAAAATCAAAATGGTGGAATCTACGTTTTAGAAAATGTAGAACCCATGGATAAACAAATTTTAGAAGTAAGAGCCAATTTATGTATTGATGCTAAAAAAGGAACCGTAGCAAGATATTTAAAAGAAGCAGAAGAAGAATATATGGAACAAATCAAAACAACAACTGACCAAATACAAAAAGAAATCCTTCCACTAGAAGAGAAAAATAGAACTAGTTTAGCAGCAGAAAACTTAAAATACGATAATGAATATGGTGGATTTACAACAGATGGTAAAGAATATTATATAAAACAAAATAAAGACCATAGAGTACCTACTGTCTGGAGTCATATACTGGCTAATCCACAATTTGGTAGTGTAGTAACAGATAGTATGGGAGGCTATACTTGGTATCGTAATAGTCATTTAAATAGAACCACTCACTGGAACAATGACCAAGTAACAGATATTCCATCAGAAATTATCTATATGCAGGAAGAAGAAACTGGAAAAACCTGTTCTTTAGGGTTAAACCCTATGCCAGATGACAATGATTATGATACCATATATGGATTTGGATATAGCAGGTATAAGCATACGAGTTCCCAGATTGAACAAGAATTAAAGATATTTATACCACAAAATCAAAACTGTAAAATTCATCTACTAGAATTAAAAAATCAAGCACCTAAAAAGAAAAAAATAAAATTAGTATATTACTGTAAGCCTGTATTAGGACAATCACAAACCAGTAGTAATGGCTTTATAACTATGCAATTACAAGAAAATGAAAACATGTTAATAGCCAAAAATCTAGCCAATGAAACATTTACAGAATATATGTATATGAGCAGTAGTGAAAAAATCAGTTCCTTTACAGGTAACAAACAATTCTTTATAGGAGAAGGAGATTTAACCAATCCAGAAGCATTAAGAAAGACAGGACTCAATAATGAAGATAGCTTAGGAAACAACACCATTATGGCTATACAAATAGAAGTAGAACTACAAGCCTTTGAAAGTAAAAGTATATCTTTTATCATGGGAGTAGAAGAACAAATATTAACAGCTCAAGATAATAGTTATCAATTTCATAGTCTTTCAAATTGTGTGCAAGCATTTGAAAACACCAAAAAATATTGGGAAAACTTAATACAAAAAATACAAGTAGAAACCCCTTTAGAATCCTTTAATCTATTATTAAATGGATGGCTAGTTTATCAAACGATAACAAGTAGACTATGGGGAAAATCCGGGTTTTATCAATCAGGAGGTGCTTATGGATTTAGAGATCAATTGCAAGATACCATTGGTTTAAAATATGTCAATCCAGAATGGATGAAATTACAAATATTAAAACACAGTCAGCATCAATTCTTAGAAGGCGATGTAGAACACTGGTGGCATGAAGAAACTAATACAGGTATTAGAACAAAATTCTCAGATGATTTATTATGGTTAGTCTATGTAACAGAAGAATATATAGAATTTACAGGAGATGAAAGTTTATTAGCAGAAAAAACACCTTATCTAGAAGGGGAAATACTAGAAGAAAACCAAGATGAAAGATATGACCGTTACCATATTTCTACTATAGAAGAAACTATATACCAGCATTGCATAAGAGCGATAGAAAAATCGCTATCCTTTGGAGAAAACGGACTACCTAAGATAGGAACAGGAGATTGGAACGATGGATTTAGTAATGTTGGAAGACAAGGAAGAGGAGAAAGTGTATGGCTTGGTTTCTTCCAATATCTTGTACTAAAAAGATGGTTACCAATACAAGAAAAAAGAATAGAACAAATAACTGGAGAAGAAAAGGAAATTGAAATACAAAGAAAACAAAAATATGAAACTATCATCGAAAATCTAAGAAAAGCACTAAACACAAATGCTTGGGATGGCAGATGGTATAAAAGAGCCTTTACAGATAATGGGGATATCCTAGGAACCATCCAAAACGAAGAATGTAAAATAGATAGTATAGCACAAAGTTGGTCTGTCCTATCAGGAGCAGGAGACAATGACAAAAAATTTATTTCCATGGAAAGTTTAGAAAATCACTTAGTAGATAGAGAAAATGGAATCATTAAATTACTAGACCCACCATTTGAAAAAAGCAAATTAGAACCAGGTTATATAAAAGCCTATTTACCAGGAACCAGAGAAAATGGAGGACAATATACCCATAGTGCTATATGGGCAATCATCGCCATGGCACAATTAGGATTTGGAGATAAAGCAGTAGAACTTTATAGAATGATAAATCCAATAGAACATGCCAGAACCAAGGAAGCTGCACAAAAGTATAAAGTAGAACCTTATGTGGTAGCAGCCGATATATATGGATATGGAAATTTAGCTGGAAGAGGTGGATGGACATGGTATACAGGCTCTAGTAGTTGGATGTTAGATGCAGGCATCGAATACATCTTAGGACTTAAAATAAACAATGGCATTTTAAGTATTGAGCCATGTATAGCCCACGACTGGAAAGAATACAAAATACACTATCGTTATGGAGATAGCCTATACCATATCAAAGTAGAAAATCAAAATGAAAAAACAACTGGTATCACTAGTTTTAAAGTCAATGGACAAGAAATAGAAGAAAAACAAATCCGTCTACAAAATGATGGAAAAGTCTATGAGATAGAAGTGTCCATGTAGGACCAGGTCCCAATGGACAAAATTGTCCATTGGGGACACAGCTGAAGAATAGGATAAATCCTATTCTTCTTTTGAGTTTCGTATAAGTGATAAATTTAAAGAAAAAATGGATAATTCTTAAAAGATATGGTAAAATAGATAAAAAGAAAATCTTGTGTTTCGTGAGATTATTTATTCGACATTTTTTGACAAATAGTAATTATTGTACTATAATAAAGGAAAATAGTTTCATTTAGGGGGAAAAAATGAAAAAGAGTAGATTAAAAAAATATACCTTAGATTATCAGTTAAGAAAAGAAATGTTAAAACAATATATAGCATCTATGGGAAATGAGAAAACAGAAAAACTTTCCAAAAAAGAAATAGAAAAATATAAAGAAGAATTTCATAAATGGTATGATAAAAAAGATAAAAAAGAGCAAAGAATTCTTAAAAAAAATTTCTTAAGAAGAAATCCGGAAGTTAACAAAGCATATAAGGAAGCAATTAGGAGAAAGATAGCTGTATGTGCAGGGGGAATACTAACAATAGGCTCTTTGACTGCTTTTACATGGAAATTAACAAAACAACCACCAACTTTAGAAACCAGTAAACAAGTAGAATCCGATTTCGATTTAGTAGAAAATAGAAAAACACAAGAAGATTTATTAGTAGAAAGTCAAGAAAGACAAGCTTATGTAGAGTCACTACCTGATTTTTTTGAGCAGGTGGGAAATATGAGTGATGATATAGAAAGAAATAATGAAATTAGAGATAAAACAGAGGAGGCATTATCTTTAGCTTACAATCAAAAATGTATGGAAGATGAAGAAAAAGGAGAAGTAAGATATATAGAAGTAACAGGAACTGTAATAGAAAATTTAGATGCTATGCAAGAAGTGATGGGTTATCAATTAGAAACAGAACAAACACAGATAGACAATTTAAAACAAAGAGAAAGAGAAATGAAATACTATGTGTTTACTCTAAATGGAAAGCGTATTGCTGCTTGCACCTGTCAGGGAGAAAAAATATACGGAGATATCAATATTTCTTTTGAAGATGCAGCAGAGTTAATTGGAAAAACAAAAGCACTACAAAATGGTTATACTTCTAAAAATAGAGGAGCAGGCGAGAGTGAAGATTTTATAAAAGATAAAGAAAATGCCTATACTACTGCAACCAGAAAAATAGTAGAAGGACAAAAAGATAAAAACATGCAAGAGGAATTAGCAAAAGGTAGAGAATAAATAAAAGAAGCAGAACATCTCTGCTTCTTTTATTCTTGGGAATTCCTAAAAAACCACTTGTACAAAATCAAAGAATGTGATATAAATAAAACAATAAAAACTGTGAAATAGAAGAAAGGTGGACTTTCTATGGAAGAAAATTCAGAGAAAAAAACAGTACTCATTGTAGATGATGAAAAAACAATTGTGGATATGTTACAATATAATTTGGAAAAAGAAGGCTATGATACTTTAGAGGCAAACGATGGTGAAGAGGCGGTTAGAATTGCATTAGAACGAAAACCAGATTTAGTGTTATTAGATATTATGCTACCTAAAATGGATGGACTAGCTGTTTGTAAAAGAATTAGACAAACGATGAATATTCCCATTTTAATGATTTCTGCTAGAGATGAAGAAATCGATAAGATTCTAGGATTAGAATTAGGAGCAGATGATTACATTACCAAACCATTTAGTGTTAGAGAGTTAATGGCAAGGGTAAAGGCAAATTTAAGAAAAGCAGAATTAACAGCCAAAGCTACACAAACCAATGGTGCAGAAAAAATATCAGAAGAGGAATCTAATGTCATAACCGTTGGTGATTTAAGTTTGGATTTAAACAAATTTGAAGTAAAAGTGAGAAATGAAATTATAGATTTAACATTAAGAGAATTTGAGGTCTTAAAATATTTAGCCAATCAACCAGGTCAAGTGATTACCAGAGAAGTATTGCTTGAAAAAGTATGGGGATATGAATATTATGGAGATATTAGAACAGTAGATGTAACGGTAAGAAGAATTAGAGAGAAAATAGAAAAAGATACTTCCAATCCGAAGATACTAATTACCAAAAGAGGGGTAGGGTATTATATAGCCTCTAAATAAAATGATAAATGTAAGAAAGTATGTCAGGAAATAAATGGCATACTTTTCTTATAGGATGAAAAAGGAGACACAAAGTATGTTAAAAGATGTACAATTAAAATCCATATTAATATTTGCTATTTTAGGCATTCTAGCAATAACAACCGTTAGTTTCATTAGTATAACCAATTTAAAACAAGCTTTAGCACCAGAATTAACTATGGACAGTTCTATGGATTTAATACAAAATGAGCTAAATACCATAACACAAATTCAAAATATGCAAACGGTTAGTTTTATTACTTTAGGCGTATATGGCATTATCTGTATCTTTACGGCCATATTTATTTCGAAAGTGATTTTAAATCCCATTGCTAGACTATTAAAAGCAGCACCCAATATTAGTAGCCAAGAAGAAGCAGAAATGGTTAGTAAAGAAATCAAAAAGAAAAATGCGAATGGTGTAGATGAAATAACCGATGCCTTAGATAGAATGACTAGTGAATTAAAGGCCAATTTAAATGAAGTCAATAGACAAAAAAAACAAATAGAAACTATATTATTACACATGACAGATGGTATTATTGCCTTTGATATGGAAGGAAACATTACACATATTAACCCTGCTGCTACAGAGTTTTTAAAATTAACACCAAAAGATGATACTTTTGAAAAAATCTTTGGAAAATTAAATATAGAAATCAATCTAGAAAAAACCGTATATTTAGAAGATTGGACCTCCTCAGAACAAAGAATTAGCGTAGCAGATAGATACCTAAATATTTTATTTGCATCTTTTAAAGACGAAAAAGATAGACCATCTGGTGTTATGGCTATGGTACAAGATATTACAGAACATGTTAAATTAGATAATATGCGAAAAGAATTTGTAGCAGATGTATCTCATGAACTAAAAACACCAATTACTTCTATAATGGGGTATGCAGATACACTATTAGAAGGAGAATATGAGAAGCAAACACAGGATAAATTCTTAAATGTAATTGCTTCAGAAGCAAGAAGAATGGCTAAATTGGTTTCAGATTTGTTAACTCTATCACGTTATGATAACAATAAAGTAAAAAGTGAAATTGCAGAATTTGATTTAGGAGAACTCGTTAAAAAATGCCAAGAAAAATTACAATTGGAAATTAATAAAAAAGGGCACAATGTAGAATGCTTTGTAACTGCTAATGTACCGCCAGTACATGCCAATAAAGACGGCATAGAAAGAGTAGTCTTAAATATACTAACCAATAGTATCAAATATACAAAAGAAGGAGGCATTATAAAGATATATGTAGGATTTGTTTATAATGATGCCTACATAAAAGTCATAGATAATGGAATAGGTATCCCTACAGAAGATTTAAATAGAATTTTTGAAAGGTTCTATAGAGTAGATAAAGCACGTACTAGAGAAATGGGTGGAACGGGATTAGGACTTTCCATTGCAAAGGAAATCTTAGACCAAAATCACGGTAGTATTGACATTAAAAGTGAAAAGGGAAAAGGAACAGAAGTGGTTATTAGAATCCCCACAAAATAGAATTATGTAAAAAAGAAAACAATTAGAACTCTTGGTTTGGTTGTTCTAAAAAGATAGCAAAAGCTATAATAAGAAAAAAGAGCACTAAACGGAGGAAAAAATGAAAAAAATCAATCAAGAAACAGGAATCACAATGGTTGCTCTAGTAGTAACTATTGTGATTTTAATTCTATTAGCAGGCATTAGTATGCAAATAACTATAGGAGAAAATGGCATTATCACAAAAGCAAAACAAGCCAAACAAAATATGACTTTGGCAGGAGAAGCAGAAGCCATGCAATTAAATCAGTTATACTATGAGTTAGAAACAGGAGGAGAAATGTCAGAAGATGAAGAATCTACTAAAAAGGATGAAATAATAGCATTACTGCAAAAACAAGTAGAAGAATTACAAAAACAAGTAACTGACTTACAATCAGAAAATGCTGAACTAAAGAAGCAGATAGAAGATTTAAATGTAGAAATTAGTAATTTACGAAAAGAAATAGCGGATTTAAAAGCGCAAATTGCTTCCAAGGATATAGAAATAGCTAATTTAAAAAAACAAGTGGGTGAGAAAGAAGCTAAAATACAGGATTTGCAGAATCAATTAAACAATTTAAATGCTCTGTTAAGCCAGACAAATGCCACAACTGATAAAATATTATCTGGTTATAAAGCCTATAGTGGAGGAAAATTACTAACAGGAACTATGACTAATAGAGGGGCTATTAGTAGTAATTTAAATTGTGGACAAACGTATACCATTCCAGCAGGATATCATAATGGAGCAGGGAAAGTAACGGCCAATAGTTTAGCAAGTCAAACACAGGCAACTGCTAAAGCAGAAGACATATTACAGGGAAAAACGGCATGGGTAAATGGTGCATGTTTAACAGGAACTGCAATAGATAAGAGTAAACAAATAACGATTCCATGTATTTATGGTACAAGTAGAGAAGATACTAGTCACTATTATGCTGGCGGGGGAGGTATAGAATTAAAAAATGTTAAACAGATAAGCATAGGTAATTTACTAATTAAAGGTAATAGCAATTGGGCTTCTGCTTCATCATTTAGTTTGAAAGGAAAAAAAGAGAATCAGACTACCACCATTGCTAGTTATGGTAATACTACCAATATAAATAATTTACAATGGGATGTATCTACTTATGAATCCATTGAAATATATGCTTACAGTTATAATGGTACACAGGTGAAAGCTACCAATATAATTATAGATTTTAAATAAGTAGGTAGAAATACTTACAATAACATTTCATAGAAAAACAGGAAACGAATCCTGTTTTTTTCTGAAATAAAGAACTATTCTAAAAAGTTATCAGAATTTATTGATAAATACAGAAAAAACATGTATAATAAATAAGATTAAGAAAAGAGAGGAAGACTTGTGCATGTTAAAAATGAGTGATAAGACTAAAAATATATTAGAATGGGTTGCTTGCGTAGTGATTGCAGTAGTTATCGCTATATTCATTCGTTATTTCATAGGGACGCCAACGGTAGTACAACAGCCATCTATGGTACCTACTTTAAAGGAAAACCAACGACTAATACTAAATCGTCTGCCTAGAACATTTAAACAAGTGCCAGAAAGAGGAGATATTATTACATTTGAAGCGCCAAGTAATTCTTATGCTACACAATTAACAGCTAGTTATGAAAATGAACCAACGAATGTTTTTTCAAAATTTATGTATTATATATTAGAAATCAATAAGATGAGTTACATTAAAAGAGTCATTGCTTTACCAGGAGAACATGTCACTCTAGAAGACGGAAAAGTATATATTAATGGTGAAGAATTAGAAGAGTCTTATTTACAACCAGGCGTAAAAACAGAAGCAAAAAATCCAATATTAATAGATTTTGTTGTCCCAGATAATTGTATTTTTGCCATGGGAGATAATAGAACGCAAAGTGCAGATTGCCGTGTATTTGGATGTATTCCTATTGAAAAAGTAGAAAGTAAAGTATGGATTCGTTTTTGGCCATTTAATTTGTTTGGAGAAGTAAAGTAAGGCAGAGGAGGGACAAAAAATTGAACATAAAAGAAATCGTGGGTAATGAAAAAGTAAAAGAATTGTTAGAAAAAGCAGTTATGTCTCATACCGTTTCACACAGTTATCTTTTTACAGGGATAGAAGGAATTGGAAAAAAAGAAATAGCAAGAGCCTTTGCCCAAATGATTTTATGTGAGAATGAAGAAGAAAAACCTTGTAATACTTGTAAATCTTGTTTACAATTTGAAAATGCGAACCATCCAGATTTTATGCAAATAGAAGCGGTAGAAAGAACCATTAAAATTGAACAAATTCGTTATATGCAGGAAAAAATTGCAGAAAAGCCCATTGTATCTTCTAAGAAAGTCTATATCATAGATGATAGTGATACCATGACAAAGGAAGCTCAAAACTGTTTATTAAAAACATTAGAAGAACCACCTAGCTATGCAGTCATCATACTGATTGCAACCAATGAAAGTAAATTATTAAATACAATCAAATCACGTTGCCTAAAAGTACCCTTTCAAAAAATAGAAGAGGAAGACATCTTACGCTATATGCTAGAAAAACAGCATAAGGAGATGACAAAAGAAGAAGTTGCTTTATGTGAAGGTAGCATAGCCAAAGCAATGAAATGGGAAGAGAAAAAAGAATTATATAACAAGGTACAAAATGTAATTCAAAATATAGAGAAAGTAGACTTAATTGATTTATGGCAAAAGACAGAATTTTTATATAAAGCAAAAGAGGATATTTATACGATTTTAGACTATATGATAAGTATCTTGTACCACACAAAAGAAATAAAAAAATTAAATTGTATTGCTTATGTAGAAGAAACCAAAAAAAGGTTATTAGCCAATAGTAATTATGATATGAGTGTAGACAACCTTTTAATGAAAATGTGGGAGGAAGTAAATGAAAAATATAATAGGGGTTAGATTTAAAAAGCCCGGTAAAATATACTTTTTTGATCCAGGAAATCTAAGGGTCAACAATCAAGATTTTGTCATTGTAGAAACCATGCAAGGAGAAGAATACGGAGAAGTCGTAATTGCCAATAGACAAATGCCAGAAGATAAAATTGTAAAGCCTTTGAAAAAAGTAATTAGAATTGCTACTTATAAAGATAAAAAACATTATGAAGAGAATAAGAAAAAAGAAAAAGAAGCTTTTGAAATTTGCCAAAAGAAAATAAAAGAACATCAATTAGAAATGACATTAACGGATGTAGAATTTAAATTTGATAATAGTAAGGTTCTATTTTATTTCACAGCAGATGGAAGAATAGACTTTAGAGAATTAGTAAAAGACTTAGCAGCTATATTTAGAACAAGAATTGAATTAAGACAAATTGGTGTAAGAGATGAAGTAAAAAGAATTGGCGGAAATGGTGTTTGTGGAAGAGAACTTTGTTGTTGTTCTTTCTTGGGTAACTTTGAAACTGTATCTATAAAAATGGCAAAAGAACAAAATATGTCTTTGAATCCATCTAAGATATCTGGAAACTGTGGAAGATTAATGTGTTGTTTGAAATATGAACAAGAAGCCTATGAAGAAAAAATAAAACGATTACCTAAAATTGGGGCTATTGTGAAAACACAAGATGGAGAAGGAACGGTAGAAGGAGTAGAAACCTTAAAAGAGAGAATTCGCGTCAAATTAAAGGATGATAATGGAGATTACTTTTATAAAAAATATGATGCTAAAGATGTGAAAATTCTAAAGAATATAGAAGAAGATATATTAGACCCAGAAGAAAAAGAACATTTAAAAGAATTACAAGAATTAGAAAAACTAGAAAAATTAGAAAAGAATAATACAGCAGATGATGAAATATAATGAAAACAGAACATGCAGTTTAGAAATAGTAGTGAAAGGTGGTGAAAAATATGGCATATAAGATAACCGATAAATGTATTTCTTGTGGTGCTTGCGCAGCTGAATGCCCAGTAGGATGTATTTCAGAGGGAGAAGACAAATATGTTATTAATCCAGAAGAATGTATTGGATGTGGAACTTGTAGAGGTGTTTGTCCAGTAGAAGCCCCAGAAGAAGATACGCAAGATTAGGAAAAATAAAGGAAAATAAAAACATTAGAAATATTTCTAATGTTTTTTTGTACGTATTTTTGTTCCGAGTAGGAATTAAGAAAAGCGTTCCTATGATAATTGGCAAATAGAAAGTATACATTCTCCAAAATAAAATAGCCATGTTAATCGTTCCTGTTTTAAAAATAGAATTAAAAATTAATAAAAAACCACCCTCTGCACCAACACCAGCACCAGGTGTTGGCATAATAGTCATAATCATCAATAAGAAAGCTTGTGCAGGGACAATTTGCCAAAAGTTAATACCCACATTTCCAAAAGCACGATAAACCATGTAAGTAATAGAATAATAGGCAAAACTTTGAATAGAAGCCCATAAAAATATTTTAGCAACGATTTTCTTTTGGGTATGCATAAATTTAAATTGTGCATTAAAATTAGTAATACTGACGTTTAACTTCTCAATTGTATTATCTGGATGTTTTAAGATTTTTAACTTTCCTAGTAGGTGAATCACAGGTGTCGTTATCCAGGTAATTAGTTTAGGAGAAATACCTGCTATAATAACAACAATAATAAGGACAATATTGGCTACAAAGCCTAAAATCGCAACCCACAAGTAATTTTGAAACAAAGTAGCGAAAAAGTCAAATTGAAATAGCATAACCACTAATGTAAAAACGACTAGAGCAATTTGGGTGATAATAAATTTCATAGCAAGTACAGACATAGAATCACTTGCTCTTTTTCCTGTTTTAGTAAGTTCATACGCTTGCATCGGTTGCCCACCAGAAGAAAAGGGCGTAATATTATTGAAAAGTTGTCCAATCATAGTTACTTTAATAGAAGTTGTAAACCTTTGATTTGGATATAATTTTTTTAAAGGAATGTGCAAACAAATTGTATCACATAACCATAGTATAAGTAAACAACCAATGCCGGCTAAAACCCAACGATAATCTACCTGTGTTAAGACTTGTATTAAGTTATCTATCCCATCCACTTTTATCATATAAATAAGTAAACCAATAAAAATAATGACAATAAGAGCAAAATTGATATAGGCTACTTTTTTGCTAGTTGGTTTAATTTCTGGTTCCTCTGTAGGACTATTTGAATCTATAGAAATTTCTGGATTTTCTTCATTTTCATTTTGTTCATCCATCTAAAAAGCCTCCTGTATGTTCATATTAGTATATTTATATATTATACTATCCCAAAAGTCAATTATTATCATAAAATCTTAATAAGTAGAAAAAAAGTAGGAAGATAAGTTAAGCGGATTGTTCAAAATCAAAAAAATGAGGAATAGAAATAAAACATTTAGTAACATAAAGTTAATTAAAAAAATGAACCATCTCATGTGTTAGTAGTGTTAAAAATTTCTTGATATATGTTTAGATAGAAAAACAAAACAAAAAAAAGAGGTGAGAAAACTCTCACCTCTTCATCATGAGATTGCACTAGATTAAGCTTCTTGCTCTTCACGATTAGACATTTCTTCTAAATCTAATAATTCTTGCCATCTCTTATCGACTTCTTTTTGGAATTCTACAATCATCCACTCATTACCAGGTTTAAACATATGACTAAATCTTCTTTGTGGTTTTAAGAATTCTTCTATAGGAAGCTTTTTAGCAGGTTTGTAAGTAACTTTATATTTACCATCTATAACTTCATATAGTGGCCAATAGCAAGTATCTACTGCTAATTTATTAATCTGCATTAACATATCGGTAGGGTATCCCCAACCTCTTGGGCAAGGTGCCAAAACATTTAAGAAAGTAGGACCTTGTGTATAAATTGCTTTTTCAGCTTTTTCATATAAATCTTTAAAGTTGTTAACACCGATAGTTTGGGCTACATAAGGTAAATGATGAGAAGCCATAATAGCAGTTAAGTCTTTTCTAGATTGCATTTTACCAGGGATAACTTCACCAGCAGGAGAAGTCGTTGTATCTGCAAAACGAGGTGTAGCAGAAGAACGTTGAATACCTGTATTCATATAGGCGCCATTATCATAGCATACATAGGTCATATCATGGCCTCTTTCCATAGCACCAGATAAACTTTGAAGACCGATATCATAAGTACCACCATCTCCACCAAAAGTGATAAATTTGGTATGTTCATCAGCAGGTAGTTTGCCTTGTCTTTTCATAGATTGGTAAGCAGCTTCTGCACCAGAACAAGTGGCGGCAGCACACTCAAATGCTGTATGAATATAAGAACAAGACCAAGAAGTATAAGGATAAATACAAGTAGAAACTTCCATACATCCAGTTGCATTAGAAACAACGGCGTGGTCTCCTTCTTTTAAAGCTCTCATAACCATTCTAGCAACAGGAGGTGCACCACAACCAGCACACATTCTATGTCCTGAAACAAAAACAGCGGGTTTATTAGCAACGATTTCTTTTAAATTATAAGCCATTATTTGTCACCTCCTCTTAATCCAAAATAACGATATGGATTATCTATTTTTCCAGTTTTTACGATTTCTGCAAGGTCTTGGTAAACACCTTCAATATCTTTAGCAGTAGTATCTCTACCACCGATACCATAAATATAGTTGACAGTAGGAACACTAATGTGATTTACGAACATACCAGAGGTAACATCTGTATATAAAGCACCACCACAAGCATTTAATCCATCTGCTTTATCTAAAACAGCTACTGCTTTTACATGTGAAATAGCCTTAGCAATTTCTTCTGCTGGGAAAGGTCTAAAGACTCTTAATTTTAGAAGGCCTGCTTTCACACCTTGCTCTCTTAAATTATCTACAACCACCTTTGCAGTTCCAGCTGTAGAATTCATACAAATGATAGCCATATCTGCATCTTCTAAACGATACTCCTCAAATAAGCCATATTTTCTACCAGTCATTTTTTCAAATTCTTTAGAAACTTCTACAATGACATCTTTAGCAGCGCGCATAGCGTTAGCCTCTTGATATTTGTGTTCAAATAAGTAAGCTTGTAAATCCATTGGACCTACAGCAATTGGTTCTTTCTTATTTAGTAAATAGTGTTCTGGTTTGTAAGTTCCTATAAATGCTTTTACTTTATCATCTTCAATTAATTCTATATTTTCAATAGAGTGTGAAGTAATAAAACCATCTTGACATACACAAAGAGGTAACATGACGTCTTTATGTTCTGCAATACGATGTGCCATAATTAAATTATCATAAGCCTCTTGGTTGTTTTCTGAAAACAACATAATCCAACCACTATCACGAATACCCATAGCATCAGAATGGTCATTATGGATATTTAAAGGAGCAGATAGGGCTCTATTGACTAAAGGCATAACGATAGGTAGTCTTAAAGAAGAAGCAATATAAATCATTTCCCACATTAAGGCTAAACCATTAGATGAAGTGGCTGTCATAGCTCTAGCACCTGCTGCTTCTGCACCAATACAAGCACTCATAGCGCTATGTTCACTTTCTACTGCTACAAACTCTGTATCCACAGTTCCGTTACTAACAAAAGTAGAAAAGTATTGTGGTATTTCTGTAGAAGGGGTAATTGGAAATGCTGCAACTACATCTGGATTGATTTGTTTCATTGCAATTGCAGACGCTTCATTACCACTTAAACGTTCTCTAATTCCCATGTTTTTATCATCCTTTCTTTTTTATATTTCTTTCATTTCAATAGCATTGAATGGACAGGTTTTAGCACATACGCCACATCCTTTGCAATAATCATAATTAAAATCAGTTCTTTTTTGGTCTTTTCCTACTGGAATAGCATTATCTGGGCAAACAGGGAAACAAAGTCCACATTGTTTACACTTTTCAGATAAGAAAACAGGTTTTACACTTCTCCAATCACCAGTTTTAAATTCCATAGAATTACCAGCATTATAAATGGTACCACCTGGTGTTAGTTCTTGCCATGGTGTATTTTTATCTATTTTTTCTGACATACTTGTAAGCCTCCTTTTTAAAATTCTACTAATTTAATTTCCTGTAAAGCCATTTCTAAAGCTTTCATATTTCCTTCGATTACTTCTGGTTTTTTAGCAAATTTATGCTTAAAAGAACCTTTCATGTCATTTAAGAATTCTTCATCTGTCATAATACCAGATACTTTAACAATAGAAGCAAGCATTGGTGTATTTGGGAAATACTTTCCTAAAGCTTCTTCAGATATTTTTCTAGCATCAATGGTATATACTTTTCCGTTATAACCTTTTAAAACAGATTTTAAATAAGTAGCATCTTTTGTTGTATTAATAACGATAGCACCGGTTGTTTTTAAACCAGCGGTAACATCCACTGACTCTAATAAGGTATCATCTACCACAACTACGTAATCTGGCTCATAGATATTACTATGTAAACGGATAGGGCTAGTACTAATACGGTTGTATGCTGTAATAGGAGCACCCATTCTTTCAGGTCCATACTCTGGAAAACCTTGAATGTACTTGCCTGTATTAAAAGCAGCATCCGCTAGTAACAAAGAAGCTGTTTTAGCACCCTGACCGCCTCTACCATGCCATCTAATTTCAATGATATTGTCCATATTATCCATTCCTTTCTTTTTAGATTTATTCTTTAAAAATAAAGTATATTCTATGCCACAAGTATATGTCTAATTTATAGGATTGTCAAGAAATTTTATTAGACAGAATGGTCATTAATTCGGCAAAAGAAAGCATAATTAAAATAGAACTTCTTATAAGAAAAAAATATTTAAAAAGAGGATGACTAACACAAGTATGATAAATGTATTTCTAGGAAGTAAAATGAAAAAATATATACGGATAAAATATAATTTGAAAAAGAAGTTGACAAAAGTTAAAAGCATAAATATAATTATGCTAATAGCATATATTAGTATAATTTGCCTAATATACAATATATGGAAACATAAAAAGAAGAAAAGTACTAGTCACCGTATATTTCTATAAAAGTGGTAAATAATAGTAAAAGAAAAAAGGAACAAAGGAGAAGTAAAAAATGAAACAAACACAAAAAGGTGTTACGCTAATAGCGTTAGTAATCACCATTATTGTATTAATTATTTTAGCAGGTGTAGCCATTAATGCCTTAGTAGGAGAAAATGGAATTATCACACAGGCACAAAGGGCTAAAGAAGATACAGATAAAAGCCAAAAAGAAGAATTGAGCGGTT
>CATXTS010000005.1 GCA_958402495.1 uncultured Clostridiaceae bacterium | reverse complement strand
GGTTATTACGGAGGAAGGTAATATATAGGGGCTAACAGAAGCAACAGATTCTCATTTAATGAAAAATAGTGAATGGGGAGCAGTAGCATATCTTTCACAGAGTCAATATGGACTAAATGGAACAGATATTGCTATAAACAATATAAGTCTAAACAGTGGAAATGTAACAAGAACGAATACAGTAGGAAAGTCAGGAGTCGATAGCGTATATGCCGTAACTGGTTGTACGACAGATTCTACAATTGCAGGAGAAAGTATAAAAACAATTGAAAATATTAATGAAACTACAGGAAATACAGCCAATAATGGTGTCTATACTTGGGACCAGTTAACAGGAACAAAAGCAAGTAGTAGTGGAACGATTTATGGAATCTATGATTTAAGTGGCGGAACGTATGAGAGATTAGCCGGTTATGTAGCCAATGGACATAGTAATATAAAAAACTACGGAGCAAGTATAGCTTATGATGGAAATACATTAAAAACAACTAGCACAAAATATACAACAGCTTATCCATTTGATAGTACTACAGATAACGTAGGAGTAGTCAATAATAATGAAAACTTAAACATAGCAGGTACAAATAATTATCAAAAGAATGCATTAATTTATGGCGATGGCATTCGTGAGACATCTACAGCTGGAACTGAAAGTACATCTTGGTATGGAGATTACTCGTCTTATCCGGGCTTACACTATCCATTCTCAATTCGTGGAGGTAATTTATGGAATGGCTCAATTAATGGATTATTATGCTTTGATTATGGTAATGGTTCTAGTGGTTACGACCTTGGATTCCGTGCAGTACTAATAGTATAATAATGGAAAAAAGCTATATTATGAAAATAGGAAGCAAATTAGAAATCAAAAAGTCTAGTTTGCTTTTTATAATTGTATCTTGTTAATTTGTAGGTTTAGAAAAAAATTAAAAATTGTTTTTTTGAAATAGGAACTTATCGTAAAAAAATAGATTTTAAAAGAAAAAATAAATATAAGAATCTTTTAAAAAATGTCAAAAAAGCTTGAAAAATAAATAAAATTACGATAGGATTAATAAAGGAAAAATAGCATGATAAAATAGTAAATAAGCAGAAAAAAGAGGTGAATAATGGGACAATCAAGAAGAAGGAATAAACGAGAAGCAACTAGATGGATTGCTACCATGAGTAATTCATTATTTTATAAAATTTTAATAGGCATCTTTGTGATTATTTTAATTTGTGTGTTCATTATGGGAATAAGATTTTATCAAGACAAACAGGAAATGGCTAAGCAAAAGGAAACACTTGAAAAACAATTAGAAGCTATCTTTGAAACAAAAGTAGAAGTGGCAGATAATGTTGAAAACCAAGAAGATGATGAACAAGAAGATATGGTTGTAAATATAGCAGTAGTAGGAGATATCCTTTGTGGGAATGAGATGTTAGCTGATGCTAAGACTGCAACTGATTATGATTTTATTTCTATGTTTGGTGAAATTTCTAAATATGTAGAAACAGCAGATATAGCCATAGGAACCATGGAAACTAATTTTACACAAGATGCTTATTCTGGATATGGAAAGTGTAATAGTCCAAAATCTTTTGCAGAAGCAGTAAAGAAAACAGGAATTGACCTTGTTTCTACAGCCCATAATCATAGCTTAGATTATGGACAAACGGGGGCAAAGACGACCAAAAAGGTATTACAGGAATTAGGTTATACGGTAGTAGGAACGAAAGGAATGCTAGAAGAACAAAATTACATTGTAAAAGAGGTAAAAGGTATTAAAATTGCTTTTTTAGCCTATACCTATGGATTTAGTAATACAGAAGACTTATCCACACAAGATGTACAATATGTGAATCAATTTAGTAGGGAGCAGGCTAAACAAGATTTAGAACAAGCAAGGAAAGAAGCAGATTATCTATGTGTAATGATGCATTGGGGAGAAATTAATTCTACAAATGCAAGTAAAGAGCAAGAACAAATTGCAGATTTCTTAGTAGAAAATGGAGCTAATATGATTGTTGGCGCGCATCCAGCGGTAATAGAACCTATGCAAATGAAACAGAACGCACAAGGAGATAATGTATTTGTTTCCTATTCTGTTGGAAATTATATTTCTTCTTTGGGATATGAAAATGCTAATTTAGAAATGATTTTAAATATTCAAATTAGAAAACAGGCTAAAACTGGAAAGGTAGTACTAGAAAAGGTAACTTATACACCTATTTATATGGTAGATAGAGGAGAAAAAGCAGAAAATAGATTTGTATTAATGGATATGAAAGAAACTGCAAGACGATATGCCAGTGGAGAGACCAATTTAATTACCAAAAAAATATATAATCAAATG
This sequence comes from uncultured Clostridiaceae bacterium, assembly GCA_958402495.1. Lineage (GTDB taxonomy): Bacteria > Bacillota > Clostridia > TANB77 > CAG-508 > UMGS1663. Next base: position 35,132 of record CATXTS010000005.1, on the reverse strand, counting down.
ATAACTGGATTAGAAAAATTAGAAGAAATTATTAGGAGGAAGTCGTGAACGTAGGATTTATTTCATTAGGTTGTAGCAAAAATTTAGTAGATACAGAAATGACGATAGGCTTATTTAAAAAGAAAGGATATGCTATTGTAAATGCACCAGAAGAAGCAGATATTTTAGTAATTAATACTTGTGGTTTTATTCAATCAGCAAAAGAAGAAGCTATAGAGACCATATTGGAAATGGCACAATATAAAAAACAAAGATGTCGATTCTTAATCGTTATGGGGTGTTTAGTACAAAGATATAAAGAAGAATTAGAAAAAGAAATACCAGAAGTAGACTTATTTATCCGTTATGATAGTTATGATACGATTTGGGAACAGATAGAAAGTGTTATAAAGCCAGAAAAGAAAGTAGTAGGAAATACACAAGAAGATTGTCAATTAGCTTTTTTAGATAGAACCATTACAACAGGAGAACATTATGCTTATTTAAGGATTGCAGAAGGGTGTAGTAATCGTTGTACTTATTGTGCGATTCCTTCTATTCGAGGTCCTTTTGTTAGCAGAACAATAGAGGATATTTTAGAAGAAGCTAATAAATTGGTAAATAAGGGTTATCAAGAATTAATCGTAATTGCCCAAGATACCACAAAATATGGTCTAGATATCTATGGGGAACCAAGACTGGCACAATTGTTACAGAAGTTAGAAGCCATACCAGATGTTAAATGGATTCGTTTCTTATATGCTTATCCAGAAACCATTACAGACGAGTTAATAGAGGTAGTGAAAAATAGTAAAAAAATCTGCCATTATTTTGATATACCGATTCAACATATTGCAGATTCTGTTTTAAAAAGAATGCATCGTCAAAGTAATGGGGCAAGTATCCGTCAACTAATTGAAAAGCTAAGAAAGCAAATTCCGGATGTGATAATTAGAACGACAGTTATGGTTGGATTCCCAGGGGAAACAAAGGAGAATTTTGAAGAATTATATGATTTTGTAAAATGGGCTAAGTTTGATAAATTAGGTGCATTTGCTTATTCTAAAGAGGAAAACACACCAGCAGAAAGACTAAAAGAGCAGATTCATCCTATGACCAAAAAGAGTCGTTATCGTAAAATAATGGAATTACAACAGCCTATTGCAGAGGAGTGTTTAAAGGAAAAAGTAGGAAAACGATACACCGTGTTAATCGAAACGACTACTTTTGATGGAAAGTATTATGTAGGAAGAACATATATGGATGTACCAGATATGGATGGATTAGTATATTTACCAGTAGCAAGAGAAGCCTTGGAAGGTAAATTTGTAGAATGTGAAATAACACAAGTACAAGGTTATGATTTGATTGGAAAAATAGTAGAGTAGTAAACGGAGGAGAAAAAGATGGCAAATTCTAAAATGATAATTGTAGAAGGGGCACAAGGTGCCGGAAAAACCACTATTACGGACTATTTAAGATATGCAATACCCTATACAAACTTATATAGATTATGTGGGACAGCAGATAGTACCATGACAGGCTTAAAAAAAGCAGAGACCATGTATGAGGATTTATTAGAATATATCAAAAAATTAGAAAATCTAAGTATTCATTTGGTATTTGATAGAACATTTTTTACAGAAGAAAATTATTGTAGATTAGGTGTAAAAGAATATACTTTCACACCAGTATATGAAAGACTATTGGAAAAGTTAAATCAGTTTGATTTTGAGATATATTATATAACTTTATATTTAAAAGAAGAATCCTTATTTGAAGAAAGATTAAAAAGAGAGGGAAAAGCGATTACAAAATATGCTAAGTTTGATGCAGAAAATAGTATAAAGCAACAACGTATCTATTTAGAAATGGCAGAGGAAATAAGAAAAAAATATAAACATATACAGGTATTTAATATAGAAAATAGTAAAGAATTAGAAGAAACCAAACAAGAGTTAAAACAAATAATCGGATTTTAGAACCATAAAAAAATAGCTTTCTCAATTGATGAGAAGCTATTTTTTGTGGTTTTATCTTTCAGATAGAATGGATTATCTACCACCCATTCCACCACCGCCGCCGCCAAAACCACCGCCGCCGGAGAATCCTCCTCCAGCACCACTGCCAGAAGAATAATTCGTAGTAGAGATATAACTGCTATAAACAGTAGAGTTAATGGTTTTAACAAAGGAACCATTCATATTGCCATAATACATCCAGTACAGATAAGTATAACCATGAGTAGACATGTAATTATAGTCCATGACTTCTGGATAAATAACTTTTAATTGTTTTAGTACTTCATCAGCCATACCAAAAGCAGTTGCAAAGACTAAATATTTTTCCCATAAGACTAACTCTGGAACTTGTTTTTTATCCATAGTAGAAAAGTCTTTCATATAATTTTTTAAGCCAACCCATTTTGCTCTTTCATCTTCTCCTTGTTGTGTAAGGGTGTGGAATCTAGTTTGTAATTTACTAGCATAGGTGGCTAAGATAATTGAAACGATGCAAGCAGCAAGCATAGGGATACAAGCAAAAATAGCAAAGAAGATGTAGCCAATTTTTTTGCTAGACCAGGTAGTAGCTTGGTCTAGTAAATCTTTATCATAATTACCTTTTTGTTCTTCTTCTTTTTTAGCAATAGTTTCTAAAGAATTTAGGACATCTAAGAAACTAGAAGCATGTTTATTACAATATTTCTGAAAATCTTTCATAGTAAAAGTCATACCAATTTTTTTCATAAAAGTCCAAATTTTTTGTTCATCTGCTGGCAACATTTCTAAATTCATATTTCCATTTAAGGTAATTTGAATTTCCTTCTTTTTATCTGGTAATACTTCAAAAGATAATGCTTTTTTCATACATAAATCTAATAAACTTGCTGAGAAAGCATCGGAAGTATGGGTACCAGTTAAGCCTGTTAGCGGAAAATAATATAAGAATCCGGCTTGTGCAGGCGTAGCTGTTTCATCTGGTATGTCTCTGTAATATTGGTAAGTTTGTGTAGGGCTGATAGCTGGTACTTCTTGTAAGATTTGTTTATATTTTTTTATTTTAGTACCTAAGTAAATAGCAACAAGGATACCTACGCCATTTACAGATAATAAGATAATCAGTAAAGAATTTCGTCTGTCTTCTTCTCTTTTCCTTATAGCATTGGCTTCATTTGCCCAAGTTTCTTCTTGTGATAATATAGTAGATAAACGATTTTGCGTGCTACTATTTTGGTTGGTAGAGAAGATAGCAGTAGGTGTTACAATTCTTGCTTCCAACATAGTATTAGGATTTAGGTCATTTACCCTAAAGGTAATCGTGTTTACAGAAGTTTTCTCAATAATTCCATTTAAGGGACCATGTGCCCAAACTCTTAAGTCATCTAAATTGGTAATTGCTTTAGGTAATGTAATAGTACCGGTTACGGATTTTGCTGGAATAGCAGAAGAATTACCAATGAATTGCCAGTAAAATTCAGAACAATCTGCATAATTTTTAACGGCATCTAAGATGGTATAGTGAATTTCAAAAGTTCTTCTAGCAGAGCTTTTATCTTCAGCAACACCCCAAGCAATTTCGAATTCATTGCTTTTGGTTTTTAAAGCATAAAAATGGTCTTTGGCAACATGATATTGTTCTTGGTTAATTTGTGTAAAACTTTTTTGAGATGAATCAGTGGTTTCAACAACAGATACATTTGTAATACCACTGTACTTACTATTGTCAAGTTTAAACGTTTTAAATAAGGTGTTGGTTTTTTTGATGGAGATATCCCAAGTTTCTGTTACATTGGCAGTTCCATCTTCTAATAAATGTACTTTGTAATTAAGATTTTTAAGTTCTAAGTTAGAAGCAGCATAGGTATGTGATGGAAAAAAGCATATGCTGAGTAATAATAGACTAATGATTAAAAAAGTATAGAAATTTAATTTATTTTTCATAAATGTTCCCCTCCTATTTGACTTCTATTTTATCCTATCTTATGTAGAAACACAAGATTTTTTGTAGGGAAATTATATAAATTCAGATAGAAAAACTGACAAAAGCTGACACGTATTATGATAAGAATGCATAAGCTATAGTAAGCTAAAGTTTAATAAGATAATACACAAAATAGGGGGAATAGCCAAAAGATGGAGAACATAGTTACTTTAGAAAAAATGCCTGTAGGTAGAGAGGCAAAGATTTATAAAATAGAGGCACAAGGAGATATTAAAAGAAGAATTTTAGATTTAGGAATGATTGAGGGGACAAAAATTAGAGCAGTCTTAAGAAGTCCTTTAGGTGATCCTACTGCATATGAAGTAAGAGGAAGTATTATTTCTTTAAGACAAGAAGACGCAAATCAAATACAGGTAGTTTTATAGCAAACACAAAGAGAAACTCTTTGTGTCATTTTTTTTGTATGGGCATAGACTATAGTATAAAAAAATAGAGGTGATGAAATGGGACTTACTGCAAATTCTACGGGAAAGAAACTATTAGAGAAAGATTTAGAAAAAAGAAAAGAAGCTTGTAATTATACGATTGCTATTGCAGGTAATCCAAATGTGCGGAAAATCAACAATATTTAATGCTCTAACGCGGCATGAATCAACATACAGGAAATTGGCCTGGTAAAACAGTTAGTAATGCTAGCGGTATTTGTCATTATCAAGATAAAGATTTTTTATTAGTGGATATTCCAGGGACTTATTCTATTATGTCGCACTCCGAAGAGGAGGAGATTGCTAGAGATTATATTTGTTTTGGCAATCCGGATGCAACAGTGGTAATTGTGGATGCAACTTGTTTAGAAAGAAATTTGAATCTGGTTTACCAAGTAATGGAGATTACACCCAATATTGTAGTATGTGTAAATTTATTAGATGAAGCTAAGAAAAAAGGGATACATATTCATTTAGAGAAACTAGAGAAACTGCTAGGTGTGCCTGTGGTAGGCACGGTTGCTAGAAAAAAGAAGACTTTGAAGCAATTAATGGAAAAAATAGAAGGAATTTGTTTAGGAAAGATAAAACCTCATCCACATATGGTTAGGTATGTACCAGTTATTGAGGATGGCATTCAGATGGTGAGTAGTAAGTTACAAAAGTATGTACCAGAAGAAAAACAGTATTTATTACGTTGGTTATCTATTAAGTTAATAGATAGAGAAGAGAAAATTTTAGATTCTATTCAGAAAAATTTAGATATTTGTTTATCAGATGAAGAGATTAATACAAAATTGGTAGAAGTAGGGGCTATTTTAAAAGATAATGAAATTGAAAAAGAGACAATTAGAGATAAAATTGTGTCGAGTATTTTATTTGAAGCGGAAAATATTTGTACAGATGTGGTGGAATTTGAAAATATAGAGTATCGAAATCGAGATAGAAAAATAGATAAAATTTTAACGTCCAAGAAATTTGGTATTCCTATTATGATTGCTTTTTTAGGGATTATCTTATGGATTACGATTATAGGAGCTAATTATCCTTCACAACTTTTATCAGAGATGTTTGGCTTTTTAGGAGAGGCTTTCAATCAATTATTTATAACATTAGGTGCACCTGTTTGGTTAAAGGGAATTTGTATAGATGGAATGTATCGAACGGTTACTTGGGTAATTGCAGTTATGTTACCACCTATGGCTATTTTCTTTCCTATGTTTACCTTATTAGAAGATTTGGGATATTTGCCTAGAATTGCTTTTAATTTAGATAAATATTTTAAGAAGGCATGTAGTTCTCGGAAAGCAAGCTTTAACAATGTGTATGGGACTTGGTTGTAATGCTGCTGGTGTAGTAGGCTGTAGAATTATAGATTCTCCTAGAGAGAAACTCGTGTCCATTTTAACAAATGCATTTATGCCTTGTAATGGTCGATTTCCGTTTTTGATTACAATTGCTATGGTATTTATTGGCAGCTATTTTACAGGTGCTATGTCTTCTATAGTGGCTACTTTGGCGGTTTTAGGTATTATTATTTTGGGTATTGTTTTAACTTTATGGATTTCTAAATTACTTTCTAAGACGATTCTTAAGGGCGTACCCTCTTCTTTTATTTTAGAATTACCGCCATATAGAAAACCACAAATTGGTAAGATTTTAGTTAGGTCTATTTTTGATAGAACTTTATTTGTACTACGGTAGGGCGATTGCAGTTGCAGCACCTGCTGGTATAGTCATCTGGATTTTTGCAAATATTCAAATAGCAGATATTAGTATTTTGACATATGTAGCTAATTTTTTAAATCCATTTGCTAGACTAATGGGATTAGATGGTTATATTTTAACAGCTTTTTTATTAGGTTTGCCAGCTAATGAGATTGTTTTACCTATTATTTTAATGAGTTATATAGGGCAGGGAACTTTAGTTGATTTGGAAAGTAATTTTGCTATTGGGCAAATTTTAGTACAAAACGGTTGGACGTTATTAACTGCTATTAATGTTATGATTTTTACATTATTACATTTCCCTTGTAGTACGACTTTACTTACAATTAAGAAAGAAGCTGGTGGTTGGAAATGGGCAGTTCTATCTTTTATTTTACCAACTGCTTGCGGTATTATTTTATGTATGATAACAACTGGTATCTGGAATTTGGTAGTATAGAAAAATGAAAGGGTATAGTGTTTAAAAAATTAAAAATCTGTCGACCTCCAATAATGTAAAAATACCGGTGGGTCGACAGATACTAAAAATGGCTATTTATAGGCTTTTTTCTAAAAGACTAGATTTTTTTCTAATATTTTGATACAATAAATGAAGAGGTCGACAGATTATATAGTGTAAAGTCCTAGAACAAGGGACTTGAAATGATACCTGTTTTAATATAAGTACAGTAGAATGTAAAGAATTTACTTCCCATACTTTCGCCTTTAGTCGTAGGTTTTAATATAAGTACAGTAGACTTTAATAGTATTTGAAGGAGTATAGTTAAAAAATAATTTATTAGAGGTAAATATATGAAATTATCATAAATAGATACAGAGAATATAACAGATAAGCAGATAGATAAAATAGTCTATTCTGGAATAGAAGACAATGGAAAAAGTGCATTGGTAGCAATTGTATTTGGTAATTATCGATTACAGGACATTCGTATTAAAAAAGCTGTAGAGTTATATAAGATAGGGAGAATTAAGAAGCTTTTACTATTAGGAGGGACAAGAGGCATTAGTAATACTGAAAAAATAGAAAAGTCAGAAGCAATATGTATGAAAGAGTTGGCTATGCAATTAGGAGTTCTAGAAGAAGATGTTTTTGTAGAAGAAACATCGAAGAATTCTATAGAAAATTGTATACAAGCAATTCCTATTTTAAAAAGCATATATCCAAAGGGTATTATAGATAGCGTGATATTAATTTCTTCACATTTTCATTTAAGACGTTGTTTAGCTACTTTTAAGAAATATTTACAGGAGGATGTACAATATATTCTAGTACCTGCTAAAGATAGTTTTGCTGATAGGGAAAATTGGTTTTTATCAGATAACACAAGGGATACAGGAAGGAGTCTAGCCACTTTTGAAGTAGGTGCTTTAGCTAAATATGCAAGAGAGAAAAAGATAGAAGATTTAGAGATTAATTAGAATTTAAAAAAATACCAACATTAAATGTTGGTATTACTTTTGATATATTTATAAATTAATAATTTTCACATTGTAGTTCAAAATATGATTGAGGATGTTTACAAACTGGGCAAATAGTTGGAGCTTCTGTACCAACAACAATATGTCCACAGTTTCTACATTTCCAAATCATGATACTTCCTTTTTTGAAAACTTCTCCATTTTCTACGTTAGCAAGTAATTTTCTATATCTTTCTTCATGATGTTTTTCTACCTCTGCGATACCTTTGAAAGTAGCAGCAATTTCTTTAAATCCTTCTTCTTCAGCTTCTCTTGCAAAAGTAGCATACATATCTGTCCATTCATAGTTTTCACCAGCAGCAGCATCTGCTAAATTAGATTTTGTATCTCCAATACCATTTAAATATTTAAAATGTAGTTTTGCATGTTCTTTTTCATTTTCTGCTGTCTCTAAAAAAATAGCAGCAATTTGCTCATATCCTTCTTTTTTTGCAACACTAGCGAAATATGTATATTTGTTTCTTGCTTCTGATTCTCCTGCAAATGCAGCTTTTAAATTTGCTTCTGTTTTTGATCCTTTTAATTCCATAATATAACCTCCTATAATTTATATAAATGAGAATCATTCTCATTTTCTATATTATAGTTATATTACATTAAAAGGAAAAAGTCAAGAGAAAGTTCAAAAAAATAAATGATTTAATTATCAAAAATAATTGACAATTAAAATACTTCGTGTAAAATAAGAAAAGGAAAAATGAAATAAGAAAAGAAATGGAGGAAAGAATATGGAAAAAATACGTGGTTTTGAAATAGCAAAGGGGTTTGAGGATAAACAAATACATTTACCTGTTAGAAAAACAAAATTTGCAGCAGGATATGATATAGAAGCAGCAGAAGATTGCATTATACCTTCTTTTAAAAAAGGGATGAAACCAACACTTGTAAAAACGGGGTTAAAAGCTTATATGCAAGATGATGAAGTGTTAATTTTATGTAATAGAAGCTCTAATCCTGGTAAGAAAGGTTTAATTTTAGCAAATAGTATAGGTGTTATAGATAAAGACTACTATGGTAATCCAGACAATGATGGACATTTTATGTTTGCATTTTATAATGTAAAAGAAGAAGATTTAGAAATAAAGAAAGGGGATTGTATTGGCCAAGGAATTTTTCAAAAATATTTAACAGTAGATGAAGATGTAACAGAAGGAGAAAGAATGGGTGGTTTTGGTTCAACCAATCAATAGAGAAATTTTGAATATATAAAGAAAGTAGAAATATACAAAAAATAAAAGATTTACAAAATGTAAGTCTTTTATTTTGCTTTATAAAATTTCCCTTGCCATAAATTACGTCCTTCAAATCTTTTTTCAAATCCATGTAAAATCCACATTTTATGAGCATTCCAATAAGGAGCTACTAATAAATCTTTTGGAGCATCTCCGGAGATTCTATGAATAATAATATCTGGTCTTAAATGTGTTAAGATATCTATCAAAGTCTCAATATAGTCATCTAAATCTAAGGCTGTATATTCTCCTTTTCGATACATATCTGCTAATACGGTGTTTTCTACAACATAGGTAGAATGAATTTTAATACCTTGAATAGGAAGACTATTTAGGAGATTCACAGTATCTTCAATATCTTGAGGTGTTTCATTAGGAAGACCTACCATCAGATGAGCGACAACATCAATACCGTATTGATGCAATAGATGAACAGCTTGTATAAATTGATTGGTTGTGTAACCACGATGAATCAGTTTACCAATTTGGTCACTCGCTGTTTGCAGTCCTAATTCTACACATACATAGTAGGAAGGTGTATAGGATTTTAACAGTTTAGCAATTTCTTCAGTAATACAATCAGGTCTAGTTCCAATTTCTAGCCCAACAATACGTTTGTCAATTAAAGCTGCATCATATTTGCTTTTCAAATTAGAAACAGTATCATAAGTATTCGTATAATTTTGAAAATAAGCAATAAATTTATTGGCCCTTTGAGCGCGATAAGTGGTAAAGTAATGTTTTACCTGTTCAGAGATATTTCTGCTAGCATCGATTAATTCACCAGAACCCTTTTCACTACAATAAATACAACCGCCATATCCTAGAGTGCCGTCTCTATTGGGACAGGTGAAGCCCCCATCTATACAGATTTTTAAGGTGCGTTCTCCAAATTTATTTTTTAAATAAGTATTTAAGTGTTTATATCTTTCTATATTTTCCATCATAGAGGTTATTATACTAAAAAAGAAGAAATATGGCAAGGAGAAATGATGCAAAACTATTTAGAAATAGGAAATAGAAGATTAGAAAAAATATAATTATCCGCTATAACGGACAATTAAAAAGAAGGTTAAAGCATAAACTAAAAATTAACTAGGAGCAAACATAAAATAAAAAAATCAAAAGAATGACAGGTTTTAATAGTTGTATTTTTAATAAAAAAATATTTAAACAAATTTTAGACAATTCACCATAGTGAACAGAATAAATGTTATAAACTTGGTAATACTAAAGATGGTGATTGGAATTGAGAGTGGAATTATTAATTAGACAGGTAAGAGAAAATAGACAGATGAGTTTAGAAGAATTATCTAAAAAAAGTGGTATTTCAAAAGCTTTCTTAAGTTATTTAGAAAGAAATGAAAAACAGCCGACAATACCTACTTTAGTCCGTATAGCTAAAGCTTTGAATGTAAAAGAGCAAGAATTATATAAAATAGAGTGGTAGGAGAAGATGAGAGATTTTTTTATGGTAGTATATGAAGAAGACAAAGTCCTAAGAGAAGCGTGTGTTTCAGCTAAGATACTAGTGATTAGATTACTTAAATTAAAGAAAGATGGATTGAAGATTGTAAAAATAATAGATGAATATCATGAAGAACATGATTTTGACGAAATGTTAGAAATATATGAGGAAAGTATAGAGATAGAGTTTGAGGATGTAAATACAAAAATGGAAGCCTATTATTTGGCTTATACTTATTTTGAAGATTTGTATACGAGTAAAGAAATAGACAAGAAGAGTTATCAAAAGTATATACAAAGATTAAATACATATCAAGAAAAAACAAGTGAGGTAAAGGTATTTATTGAGCAGATAAAGTTATTATATTTAGAAATTTTATGAAGTGAAATTTGCTAATAGACTATTTGAATTTTTGGGAGCCAGTTAGACATTAACTAGCTTTTTATATTGCACTATGAAATACATAAAATAGGTTAAAAAGAAAAAGTTTAGAAGGTAGAGTCATATGTCTATTCTGACTCCTACATAAAAGGTTAATGCATTAGATAAATGAATTGACCACCCTCGATAAAAAATCAGAGGGTAGTCAATTTTTAGGCATTAATAATCAGCCATGTGAAAACGAATTTCTTCTGATAGGTCGTTGTAAGCAAGGGAATTTCTGTGTTTGCAGCAAGGACATTTGTATGAATAAGTGGTGGAATCGAAAGGTCCGTCACTCGGTTTCCTTTTTAAATCTCTCGCCGTAATGTCCAATTTAGCATTACATGTCTTACAAGTTACCCGCATAGTGCTTTCAATCTTTTTACCTTCTTTAATGACCTTCATAAAAATTGCCTCCTTTAAAATTTTAAACCTTGATATAGAATTTTTACTTATTGCAAAAAATTATATGTAAACGACATACTTCGACAACCAAAATAAGAAGTTAGTTAGAAAATAACTGATTCCTAAATGTGATTACAGGACTACATAATATTAGTTGAAAAGGAGAAATATAAAAGAGAAAATATAAAAAGAAATAATATTGATATTAACCAATTAGTAATATCAAATACAAATATAAAGATTGAGAAAATAGAGAACATAAGAAAAAAAGGAGAAACAATATGAAGAGAAAAAGAAAACAAAAGGGTGTTACCTTAATTGCTTTAGTAATTACCATAATTATTTTAATTATTTTAGCAGGTGTAACAATTGGTATGGTAATAGAACCAGATGGGTTAATTAAACAAGCCCAAAGAGGCAAGTCAGATACTTTAAACGCACAAGTAGAAAGTGATGAAAAGTTAAATGCATTAGAAGAAGAAATAAAGAAAGCAACAGGAGAAAATAATAAAAAGAGTGCAACACCAGGAAAAAAAGTAGAAGGAGAAAATGCAATTTACACAGATAGTACAGGAACAGCCATTATACCAGTAGGATTTGCAGTAGTAACAGATTCAGATACGATAAATAATGGATTAGTTATCTCTGATGTAGAAAATGATGATATGGCAAATAGCAAAAAAGGAAATCAATTTGTATGGATACCAGTACCAGATTTTAGTAAGTTTCATTTAATAGAGGGCTATAATAATGGAAGATTAGACACAATGCTAAGCCAAGCATCTAATCCGGCAAGAGAAGCAGGTGCGACTAAAGAAGTAGGAACACCACTTGCTAAAAATAGTACAACAGGGACTAAAGAAAGTATAGCTATGTATAAAAGTGTAGCAGATAACAAAGGATTTTATATAGCTAGATTTGAAGCAGGAATAAGTGGAACAACGGATAATGCTTCATTAGCAATCAAAACAGTAACAAATGGAAGTGTCAAACCACTATCTCAAAAAGGAGTAGGTGTATGGAATTATATTGCCTGGGGAGGAACAACTGCAGTAGAAGCGACAGATGGACTACCAGGAAATGATAATGCAGATGGAGCAGTAAAGGTTGCAAGAAGTATGTATACAAAAAGTAATACCTGTGGAGTAACTAGTACCTTATGTTATAGTGTGCAATGGGATGCGGTGATGAATTTTATAGATTTGAATTATGAAAGAGCAGAAGGAAACCTAGCCAGTTTTGTAGTTAATAGTACAGAAGATTGGACTTCAAAAAGTAAAGTAACTACTACAGGATATCATGCTGTAAAAAATATTTACGACTTAGGAGGAAATCTATGTGAGTGGACAATGGAAACGTACAATGCGAGCAATCGTGTTTGCCGCCGGAAGCTGTTACTACAATTCTGCGTTTCACTATCCAGCATCTAGTCGTTATGGAATTACGCCAGATCATCGCGTTGACAATCTACGGTTTTCGCATGGCTTTATATTTGTAACTCTGTTCCCTAAGAGTAGAGAATTAAGAAGAAATAGAAATTTCATATAGTAAAAAAACTAAAGTTTTTAAAGGGAAATTATTCAGAAACGAATTAGTTTCTTTTTTGGAATAAAATAATCATTATAAAGTAAATTAGCTTTAAGGTGATTAAAAAGATAAAAGAAATCGTTATCAAAAAATTAAGATAAAATTTACAAATATCTCTTAACAGACTAGAAGAAACAGGTATAGAAAGACATAGATTGTCAGAAATAGAACAAAATAAAGTAACAGAGAAGATATGATTTATTAAAATGTTAATGGTAGCAAAAGTATTGGGAAAAAGAATAAAAGAATTGTTCATAATAAAAAATGTTGAAATAAGATAGATGCAGAATAATATATTAAAAAGCGAATCTCCAAATTTAATAAAAAACGGAGAAATTTATAAAAAAATGATTGCAGAAGAAGTTTAGAAAATGTAATTAGGCTGAAAAAATGTAGTAAAGCTAAATAAAAGACTAATACTCAATGTTTATCGCGAAGGACGAAATAAAGCAGGTAATTCATTTTATCGATGCATCTAAAATATTTTTTCATGCAATTATTAAAGAAAATAATAAAAAGTAATAATTTTTTAAAAAGCTTGAAATCATTGAAATGACTAAATAATATAACTTAATGAAAAATAATAAAAAAATAAAGAGTAGTTTCAAAACTACTCTTTTTGGCTGGGCTGGCTAGATTCGAACTAGCGCATGCATGAGTCAAAGTCATGTGCCTTACCGCTTGGCTACAGCCCAATATGTATATATATGGGGTGGAAGATGGGACTCGAACCCACGGTCTTCAGTGCCACAAACTGACGCGTTAACCAACTACGCTACATCCACCATCATCACAATGCATTTACTATTTTAACTTATTTTAAGAAGGTTGTCAACTGGTTTAATCATTTTTCTATTCATTTTTTTCAAAAAAGTAAAAGGGAATTTATAGAAACTTGCGTTATTCTTTAAAATTTAGTAAGATATAAGAAATAAAAAATATAAGGAGATAGTTGTGTATCAAACGATAAAGCAAAGTGTTTCTGCACAGATTATAGAGAAAAAGTCCAAGTTTATAGCAGAGATATATTATGTACAAAGTGTGGAAGAAGCAGAGAGAATAATAGAAGAGACAAAAAAGAGATTTTATGATGCAAGACATCATTGTTATGCCTATATAGTTAACGATAAAAAGGTAGCTGTTCAAAGAAGTTCAGATGATGGAGAACCAAGTGGTACGGCAGGTGCACCTATATTACATATTTTAGAGAAGAAAGGGCTAATGAATGTTTTGGTAATAGTTACTAGATATTTTGGTGGTATTTTGTTAGGTACTGGTGGTCTAGTAAAAGCTTATTCAGATGCTACAAAACAGGCTTTAGAAAGTGCAGAATTTGTAAAAGAAGAACCAGGATATATTATCCAATTGATATTAGCCTATGAAGATTATAAAAATTTTAACTATTATTGTAATAAAAATGGAATTAATTGCATAAATAGTACATATGACGATAAAATTAGTATACAAATAGAAGTAAATGAGAAAGAAAAAACACAGATTTTAAAAAATAGTAGTCAATTCGATTTTAAAATCTTAGATTATATGGTTTTAAAACAAAAAAATATAAGAAAAAACATTGATAAATAAGCTAAAAACGACATAACTTGAAAAAATTTCCAGAAAGGTATTGCAAAATAGGATATTTAATAATATAATGCGGTTTGTAAATAATTTACAAATATTTTTATAGGGGGAATCAAAGTTGAAAGAAAAAATCAGGGTGTTAATTGCAGACGATAACAGTGAGTTCGTAATGACTCTAAATGGTTATTTGGAAAAAGAAGAAGATATGGAGGTTATAGGGATTGCAAAAGATGGAAACGAGGCCTATAAAATGATTGTAGACCTAAGACCAGATGTGGTTTTATTGGACGTTATTATGCCACATTTAGATGGTTTAGGTGTACTAGAAATGTTGCAATCTGCACAATTAGAAAAAGTACCATTATGTATTATGCTTTCCGCAGTAGGACAAGACAAAATTACACAAAAGGCAATTAGTTTAGGTGCTGAATATTATGTTGTAAAACCTTTCGATATTCATTTATTAATTAAGAGAATGAGAGATTTCAAGTTTTACCAGCCTGGTTCCGTAAAGGGAAGTTATGTTAGTAGAGAAATAAAATCTCAATATATTGAAATTGCACCAGAAAATAAAAAAGATGAAGGCAATTTGGAAGCATTAGTAACTAATGTTATTCATGAAGTTGGTGTGCCTGCCCATATAAAAGGATACCAGTATTTAAGAGAAGCAATTATGATGGTAGTAAATGATATCGATGTAATTAACCAAATAACAAAGCAATTATATCCTGAAATAGCTGAAAAATATAATACAACCCCAAGTAGAGTAGAAAGAGCTATACGACATGCTATAGAAGTGGCATGGGGAAGAGGTCAAACAGATACTGTTGAAAGTATTTTTGGTTATACAGTGTCTGCTGCAAAAGGAAAACCTACAAATAGTGAATTTATAGCTATGATAGCAGATAAATTAAGGCTAGAATTAAAGAGCGCGTAAGATAGGTATAGCAAGAGATACATAGATTGCATAAATATATGAAATCATATTTTTATACTGATAAACTAAATAGAGATAAATCAATAAACACCTTTTATTTATTGCCTGTAAAACAGAATAAATAGGAGGTATTTTTTATGACTAAGTTCGATTATGAGATGGGAGGATTTTATGACTTATTGTAGTTCAAAAGATTTATCGGATAAGACTAAAAGAACTTACGAACAGACATTACAATTATTTACTAGGTATTTGCAAGAAAAGGGCAAAGCCTAATTGTATACAATACATAGTCGAAACAAGGTAGAGGTTACAGTCTATCTTGTTTTTTGAGCAAAAAAATAGTATGTGTAGTTACAGATACACATACTGGATACAGATGACTTCTTCCGAATTAAGAACACATTTTCTTAAGCTAACCATATATTAGCATAGAAATTAGTAAAAGTCGATTATTCATCTAAATTTTCTAAATCTACACATAGAACTTATAATTAATAAAATATGTAGAACTTATAATTAATAAAATAGATATTGACTTTGTCCCCAAATAATATTATTATTAGCAGAAAATATCAAAGAATAAAAGATAAATAGGCATTCTTTTTGTAAAAAATGTAAGCAATTATTTTATGATATAATAAGCCAAATATTAAGTAGTTTTAGAATGGAGAGATGTTTTGGAAATCTGGATTTATTTAGTAATTATTTATGGAATATTAATGGGAATTCTTAATATTGCAAAGAAGAAAGCACTAACAAAAAGTAAATTAATAGAAGTCTTATGGACATATAGCTTACTTTCATTTCTTTTAGTATGTTTCGAATTTAATAGTGCAATACAAGTAAATAAAAAATATGTTTTTTTTGCACTATTAAAAGCAATTTGTATGTTTACAAGCTGGACATTAAGTGCATATTGTATAAAAAAATTACCAATAAGTTTACATGGAATATTAAATTTGAGTAGAATTGTATTTCTGACTATTCTAGGAATAGTATTCTTAAATGAAATGATTGTTACCAATCAAATTATGGGAATGGTAATAGTGATAATAGGATTAATGCTAGTAAACTTAAAAGATGAAGATAATTATGATAAGCAAGATAAAAATGTAAAGTTTAGATATATTTTGTTAATGATTGTATCTTGTGTATTCGCGTCATTTTCAGGATTACTAGATAAAATTTTAATGCAGGACATGAAAAGTGGACAATTACAATTTTGGACAATGTTATTTATAATAGTTTTATATACAATATATTCAATAGTGAAAAAAGAAAAGATTAGTATAAAAAGTATATCTAAAAATTATTGGATTATACTTATGGCAATATGTTTAGTAGTAGGAGATAGAGCTTTGTTTTTTGCTTGTTCAATTCCAGAAAGCAAATTATCTGTAATATCTTTATTAAAACAATCTGGAGTAATAGTAACAGTATTAGCGGGTGGGAAAATATTTAAAGAAAAGAATTTAGTATACAAATTCTTTTGTACACTAATAGTATTATTTGGAATAGCATTAGTAGTTATAACTGAATAAGATACAAATCTATTGCAATGATGCTAATAAACTATTTGGAATTTGTTAGAACCATAGGTACACAACATACATTCATTAGACATGAATAACAAGAATTATTAAATTATATAGAGATGACTTAGTTCTTTCTTTATATGAGCCAAAAACAAGAGATTATCTCTCTTTTTCAATCGTTTTCTAAAAAATTACTGAATAATTAGAATTACTAGTCAAAATATGAATTATAATATAACTGGATTGTCACTTGTAATAAAATTAACTTTTGTATTATTTTTTATAGATGATGCATGTCCTATTTAATAGTTGGATTGTATATCTTAGCAATTTAATTGTTATAAAACAAATAGAATGGTTACTAAATATAGAGACATTGACATAATATTAAAAGTATATTAAAATAGAATTCGAAAGTAAAAGGTGAAAGTATGAATTCTAATAAAAAAGAGAATATAGCAATAACTGCACTAACCAATGAAATTAATCAATTTGATAACATAGAGGAAAGTTTAAAAAAGAGAGATAAAGAACCTGTTTGGGATGGAGATTTATACTTGTACAAAAATGATACATCTAAGAAATCAGACTTAGTAGGGAGAATACCTGTGCAAGTAAAAGGGACAGATGCAAAAATAAATGTAAAGAATGGAACCTATTATGATATAGAAATAGTAGATATTCAAAATTACAAAAAAGACCATAAAGGAGCCATTTATTTTGTTGTTGAAATTAAGGAAGATAGAACCACAAAAATTTATTATAAATTATTTGATTTAAAAACAATTGATGTTATTTTAGAAAACAATAAAGAAAAACGAAAAACAAAGAGATTTAGATTAGAAGAACTAAAACCAGGTGAATTAGATGATATTTGTATTAGATTTATAAAAACATTAAACACATACGAAGAAATAAAAACAATTCCACAAATAGAAGTATATAAAAAAAATGCGATTTGTTATGATTATAATACAAAATATGAAGCTTTAGAAATCAAAAAATCCAATGCCGTATTTTACGAAACGAGAGTATATAAAGAAGCAAAGGAAAAATTAGAAGAGCAAAATATCATCATTTTACATGGAGAACCATGGGTAGGAAAAACAAGCACTGCTAGAAAAATAGTAAGCGATTATATGAAAGAAGGCTATATCTTCCTTTATGGAAATGTAGATGATTTAGTAGAGATAAAAAGACAAGTAGTAGGAATGGATGGAAAAGTCATTTGTTTATTAGATGACTTTTTAGGCTCCAATGTACAATATTTAGAAAAAAATATTGCAGAAAGTACATTGGATAAAATTGTGAATATTTTTAAAAATGCGACAAATAAAAAATTGATATTAACAACGAGAACATATATTTATAATCATGCAAAAGAATTATTTTATAAGTTCTATCATGCTACCAGCATTAAGGATGAATATTTAATTGATGTTGCAAACTATAGTTATGAAGAAAAAGGTAATATTTTCTATAACCATATGCAACAAAATAATTTATTAGGAACAGACAAGCATAGAAAGATAATAGAAGATAAGTTTTATGCAGATGTAATCACACATGCTAATTTTAATCCTGGTGTTATTGCCCTAATTTGTGAAAGGATGGGAGAAAAGGATATTAAGGATATAAAAGAATATATAAAAGAAGCTTTAAACTCACCAGAGAAATTATGGGAAGAAGAATATCGAAAACTCACCGATTATGAAAAAATGGTGTTGGCGATTATCGTATTTTTTGGTGTAAAAGTACCCTTAAAGTATGTAGAAGAACAGTTCCATGAAATCATAAGAATAGAGAAAATACAAATATTAGATTCAGCAACTTTTGAAAAGGCAGTTCATGTATTAAGTAATGCGTTTATAAAAATTACGTTTAATAAGGAAAATGAAAAAGAACTAGAAGTTTGCAAACATAGTGTAGCAGATTATATTATTCATAAAGTACAGAAAAATGAAATTTCTATCGATAGGTATATAAAGAGTGCAAAATACGCAGAGGTATTACATTATATTAATTTAATTGCATATAAAGATATAAATATTGAGGAAAAACTAGCTCAAAAAGTAGAAAAAGATATGAAAAACATAAAAGGATTTTTCTATGATACGAAAAGAATTTTGTTTAAAATATTGAAAAGAAGAATTAACCCAGAAAGAGAAAAAATCATAAAAAAGATGATTGTTCAAAATATATACTTTGAGGGGGCAAGTTATATCCTTGAAATTTTAGAAAGGCCAGAAGACCCTTTATATTCTTTTGCAAAAGATGTATTTAAAGAATTTGTGATAGAAGGAAGTTTAGATGATTTCGCTTATGGAATATGTACGGTTTCAGAGTTCGAAATATTTTTTAATCAATGTTTAATAATGTTAGATTATAAGAAAAACAGTGAAGTTATGTTAATGTTTCTAGATGGAATAGAAGAGTTCTTGCAAGAAGTAGTATCCAGAGATGTAGAAGATGCGATAAAAGAGATAAGTATAGAATATGTAGCAGAAGAAATAATAGATGGGAAAAATTTACAAGATATCATAAAGGAATATATTGAGGCAACTGTAACAGATGAAATACCAAGTTTAAAAAAATTATATAGTAAAAAAGTATAC
This sequence comes from uncultured Clostridiaceae bacterium, assembly GCA_958402495.1. GTDB lineage: Bacteria > Bacillota > Clostridia > TANB77 > CAG-508 > UMGS1663. The sequence continues at coordinate 15,730 of CATXTS010000005.1, read as the reverse complement.
CAAGAAATTTTAGATTTTTTGTATAAATACTGTGATATTGAAGTAGATGAAGAATTGTTAGAAGCAGAAATTGAAATAGTAAAGGCAAATAGGAAAACTAAAAAGGAAGAAAATAGAAAAACAATCCTATTTGATAATCATGAACTAGTGGACCAAGAGCAAATTGACTTAATTGAAGCAAAATTTGAAAAAGGAATACGAGAAAAATCGGAAATAAAAAAAGAAAAAGAAAGTTATTATCAATTAATAAGAAGAGAAGATAGGATGGATGCGATAAGCAAATGGTGGATAGATAGCTTTTATGTTGAAAGCGATTCTACAGAATTTAGGAATTTAGCTTTTTATCAAGAATTTAAAACAAAAAAGAAAAAAATAGATGATTCCATTGATGGGCTGGGAAAACAATTTATTCAATATATGCTACATGAAAAGAATAAGATTTCAAAAGAATCAGAAGAATTATTGGGAAAGATAGCTTATGAAAATCTAAAAAAAGCAAATTATGCTATTTCTAAAAAAGACATTAAAAGATATCAAAAGGAGCATCCAAAGGAAATACAAGAATTATTAACAGCAGAAATCATTATACAAAAATATGGAGAATATGTTTTCTTAAATTCTTATATATATTTATTTTTAGCAGTTCAAGAAATCATAAAATGTCAGTATAACTTGTTAGAATGCATTTTTAAATGGGATAAGAAAATAGAAGATATAGAAGATTATTTACAGCACAATGTGCAAAAAATGCTACAATTATATGCTGCTTTAGATACGGAGAACTTTAATAAATTTTATTTATTACCAGCTTTAAAATTTTTTATTTATGAGATGGAAATGAAATACGAAAAAATTGGAAAAAAGAAAGCTGCTAAGGGAATGATAAATCTTATTAATATAACTCTAGAATTAGATAGGAGTTTTAATTTATACTCTTTTAATATAACGAGTCCTACTTACTTACACTTTATAGAATTTATTACAGGAACTGACTTTGGATGGGATTTTCAAAAATTTGATTTTAGTATTTATCAAGAAGAATTATTTGCTAAATTTTATAGCAAAAAGGAAAATGGTTATATATTAAATATTCAAGAGATGATGAAAGATAAAATTTGGAAAAAAAGGTTAGAAGAAATAGGTGTTGTTGATTATCTTTATGACATTTATCAGGAATGTAAAAATACAGTGAGTTTACTACAAGAAAATATGCATTTAAATGCATATGGTGTTGCAGAAACCAAAATAAGGTCAAAATATTTAGTTTGATTTAATGGTGTATGTTAACATGAATATTAGAAAGCATAAATGAAAGGAAATATAAAAGTGAAAAAATCATTTGAACCCATTATAAGCAAGGACTCGAAAATATTAATATTAGGAAGTTTGCCTAGTGACAAATCGATAATGGCAAATGAGTATTATGCGAATAAAACAAATCACTTCTGGAAGATTCTTATTTCTATATTTGATGGTACACAAGAGGATATAAACACATATGCCAATAAAATACAATTTATATTAAAAAATCATATAGCATTATGGGATACCTATAAACAAGCAAATAGAGAAGGTAGTGAAGATAAAAATATTGTAAATGGTGAATTTAATGATATCAAAGGGCTTTTAACAGAATATCCTAATATAGAAAATATATTATTAAATGGAAAATCAGCGCAGAAAGCATTTGAAAAATATATGGAAAATGAAAAGTTACAATGTGTTTATCAATATGTTCCATCATCCAGTAGCTTAAATACAAGTTATCGTTTTCAAGAAAAAGTAGAATGTTGGAAAAAGGCACTTTCTATAAAAGAAAAATAGAGAAATTAAGTAAAAATAAAATACCACAATAAACTTAAAAAATATGTGGTGTTTTTTAGTATTATTAAAATATATAGAAAATCATATACATTTTGTATTTCTTTTCTTTTATTTTAATGGATTTACGTTATTTGAAAATAATTTACTTTTTTTAAAAAGTAAAAATAGAATGTACTATATTAGTGGAAAGAAGATAAAGGTTATGAAAAATAGTTATAAAATGAAACTATCATAAAAAATGAAGATGAACTACAAAAAAATTTCCAAATATTAGAAAATATATCTTCCAATATATAGAAAAATATGATATAAAAAAGAAAAATAAACATTAAAAAATGTACCATAAAATGTAGTAAAAAAAGCGAAAATAGGAGGAAATTATTTATGAAATACACCTTTTTTGATGTAGAAACCGCAAATAATAAACAAAGTAGTATTTGTTCAATAGGATATATAGTATTAGAAAATAACCAAATAATCGAAGAAGGTTACCATCTAGTAAAACCAGAACCTTTTTATATGGATTACTTTAATACTCAAATTCATGGAATTACAAAAGAAATGGTCGAAAAGGAACCAACCTTTGATGTGGTTTGGGAAAAAATAAAACCACACTTTAATGATACCACATTGGTAGCACACTTTGCACAATTTGATACCAGGTGTTTACGAGATGTCTTAGATGCCTATCAGATAGAATACCCAAATGCACAATATACTTGTACTTATACGTTAGCTAGAAGAGGAGTAAAGGGTTTATTTAATTACAAATTAGATACTTTAGCTCAGTATTATGGTATACAGTTTAGCCATCATAATGCATTAGAAGATACAAAGGCTTGTTATGAAGTTATGATGAATGTGCTAAGAGATAATCATTTAGAAGATATAGAAGAATTACACAAGTTGTTAAAAGTTCAAAAGGGATTTATTAAATCTAATGGGGAATGGAAAGGAACAAAATCTTTATGTTTGAACCATAGGGATAATAGGATAGACATTGCCAGTATACAACCAACAGTTGAAGTAATGGATGAAAATAATGCTTTTTTTCAAAAAGAAGTGGTATTTACAGGAACTTTAGAAAGAATGCCTAGAAAACAAGCCATGCAAATGGTGGTTAACGTGGGTGGCTATCCAAGTGATAAAATTAGTAATCATACAAACTATTTAGTAATTGGAAAATCAGATTTTATAGACTTCACCAATGGAAAAAAGACCAATAAATTAAAAAAGGCAGAAGAACTTATAGACGAGGGACAAGCCTTAGAGATTATAGATGAAATTGATTTTTATAGAATGATAGGAGAAGTCGTTACCTTGTAAAAAAGTATGCTAGTGCGTCATAATGTGCTAGCTTTTTCTATATAAAAAAATTTTTAAAAATAGGATAAAATTTAAAATATGACAACTATTGTCACTAGAATTTGGTATACTATATATAGAATTCTATAAAGGAGGAGGAAATATGGAAGAAAATTATAAAGTTTTAAGTTTAGAAAATATAGGTGAGGAACATGTATGTTGTGCAATCAGTGATAAAAAACATCAAGCAGGTGTTCATACGAAAAAGGAATGGCTAAAACAAAGAATAAAAGAAGGGCATACTTTTAGGAAATTAGATGTAAATGCTAAAGTATTTATAGAATATGCACCTTTAGAAACGGCTTGGGTACCTGTAGAAGGGGATAATTATATCTATATTTATTGTTTATGGGTAGCTGGAAGCTATAAAGGAAAAGGATATGCTACACAGTTGTTACAAGACTGTATAGAACAAGCAAAAAAGTTAGGAAAAAGTGGGGTATGTGTATTAAGTAGTCAGAAAAAATTATCCTTTTTATCCGATAAAAAATTCATGGCAAAATTTGATTTTAAAGTAGTAGATACGATAGCAGATATGTATGAATTATTGGCATTATCTTTCGATGGAACTATTCCAAAGTTTATGCCGAATGCCAAAAAACAACAAATAGATACACAAGAATTAACTATTTATTATGGTATGCAATGTCCCTATATTCCAAATTGTATAGAACAAATAAGTAAGTATTGTCAAGAACAACAAATACCTTTTAGATTAGAGAAAATAGATAGCTTAGAAAAGGCTAAAAATGTACCTTGTGTATTTAATAACTGGGCTGTTTTCTATAAAGGAAAATTTCAAACACTGCAACTTTTAAATGAGAATTCTTTAAAGAAATTATTAGAAAGTGTGGGATAGAAAATCTAAAATTAAATTATGTAACAGTTAAATAAGATATTTTTCTAAAATATTGGAATGTAAAAAAGGATATGATATAATCTCTTTGGTATACTTAAAAGAAAATAAAAAGTAAAAGGGGGAGAAAAAATGGAAGAAAAAGAAGTAGCAAGTGTTAGAAAAATTACAGGAGAATTAATTGGAGGTTATATCTTATTTAGTATTGTATTTGGCATTGTTAATCGTATCTTAATAAATATGATTGATAACAAAATAGGTAATGATATGTGGATATTAAGTTTAATAATAACTGTAATCATTTCTGGCATATGTATTTTTTTAACATATTACACAAGCACGAAAGTAACATTTAAGAAAAGGTCTATTTTATATGCAGATGTATCGGCAGTTATTAAAAACATACTTATTTATACAGTAGTTATTTGTACACTTTCTACAATTTCTACTTGTATAACAGCCATGGATAACATACAAGAAGTAGAAGAAAAGGTTAACTCTAATGTCCGTGTGAAAATGCAGGAAAGTCTAATGCAATATTATTCTACAGATAAAGAGATAGCTGACTATCAAAATCAAAAAAAAGAAATAGTAGAGCAAGTTAAAACACAAATAACGATATTGTATGTTACTTTAGGCATTATCCAATTAGCCATTTATTTTGGAATGATTCCTATCCAGAAAAAGTGGATAATGAAACATGCTGTTAGTGATAACTAGAAAAAGCAAGTAATAGAAAGAGCAGTAGGAAACTATACCAGATTTATAAAATGGTGAATTCAGATTGGCTCTTTTTCTATGGAAGCAAAGTGCTATTTTTTGATGCAAGTTAAACATGGAATATCGTAGTAGTTAGTTCCTTTGTAGCAGGGGTATTAAGAGCGTATATGAAAAATAAGGTGGCATTAAAAGGATAGAGAAAATAGGAAGAAGTAGGATAGAAAATACTGAATTACCAAGCAATTCATAATTTAATAATAAAAAACAATGATATGTTATGTAATTAAAGGATAAGAATTTGAAGAATATCCAAAACTTTTTTGGAAAAAAGCATGATAAAATCTTAGATAAAACAAAAGAAATGGAGATTTTATTATGGAAGAAAAAAAGAAAGCACAAATTAGAAAGAGCAATATGAAACTATATCCCATTTATAAAATGGTGAGTTTAGATTGGCTCTTTTTTTATGGAATAGAGGTGCTATTTTTAATGCAAGTTAAGCATTTCACAGCATCAGATATTGTACTTGCTAGTTCTATTTATGCATTTTTTTGTATAATTGTACAAATTCCAATAACAGTTATTATAGGTCGAATTGGAAAAAGAAGAGGGATGATATTAGGTAATCTATTTACTTTCCTTGCAATGTTGTGTATAGTCCTTTGTAAACCATATAGTATATATATTTTAGCTAGATTGCTTTCAGCAATTGGCTTTGGAATGAAGGGAATTGCTGAATCTAATTTTTTAACAGAATCTCTGCCAGAAACAAAAAGAAAGAGTGAAATATTCTCTAAAATAGATGGAGGTGGTTATTCAAAATTTTGTTATGTAGGAGCAATCTCTGTTTTTATTTCGGGTTTTTTGTATGATATAAATCCCTATATTCCGATTGTAATATGTTTGATGTTTAATGCGTTTTCTATCATAGCATCTATTAATTTCATAGAAATAACAGAACCATCCCCAATAAGTTGTAAAGAGAATGGTTTTAAAAATACGGTTTATGATTTAAAAAATGGATTTTGCTTTATATTTCAGTCAGCTCGACTAAAGGCCTTGTTATGTATGTTAGGATTTATTTGGGGAATCATTATATTAGTATCTTCCTATCAAGAAACTCAATTAAAGGAAATGCAGATTCCTTCTTACTACATAGGTATTATATTAGCAACTACCCAATTATTAACTGGTATTTTTGCTACAAAAGCTATAAGTTTTCATAAGCAGCATCGTAATAAAACCTTGACATTAATTAGTTTAACCTTAACCATAAGTGCAATCATTTTAGGTGCAAGTATGTTATTACCAATTCCCTTTTCTATGCAATTAGGAATCGTATTATTTACTTTTATAGTCAGGTCATATAGTAAGGGTATCTATCAAGTCATTAAGAAACGTTATTTAGGAAACTTTACGAATGCACAAATCTTACCTAAAATTTATGCAGCCAATAGCATCATATCCAATATGGGAAGAATGGTCATAAGTCTGATAGGTTCTATATTATTAAAGTACTTAAGTTTACCGCAAGCAGCCTTATATAGTGGCATTGCATTTTCTATAATAGCGATATTACTAATTAAATATATGAAGAATAAATTAGGTTTGCCACCAGAGGCATATTCTAAAAAAGATATTGAATATGTAGCAAGATAACGATAAAAGAAAGAAAATGAAAAAAAGAAATAGGATTGAAAGTAAAAAGCTTTCAATCCTATTTTTATCATAAAACTATTTGTCTTCTTTTTTATCTGTATTTTCTGATTTGGTAATAGTATTATCTTCTTTTTTCTTAGCAACTTTTTTTTCTTTTGGTGCTTTTTCTTTTTTAGTATTTTCTTTTCTATATACCATATTAACTAAAGTAATACCAATACCGAAAAGGGTAACTAGTAAAGAGATAACCCATCCTGCATAAGGAATAAGAGCAAGTAACCATAGAATAATCGTAGAAATTAATGTAAAGATAACTAATTTTACATTACCATTTTGTTTTAATAATCTACAAATTAAACCTCCAAAGAATAGGCTTGCTATGGCTAAACCAAACATACCAAGTAGGCTACCAGCAAATACAATAGAAGTAAATATAGTAACACCTACCACACTTAGTATTAATAAAATACTAGCTAAGGCAGCTACAAATGGAGAAACAACGCCTATTCCTAAAGATACCAATGCTTTTTTAGTACCCATATTGGTTACTCTATCTACAAATTTTGGAGTAAGCCAAATTAATAACATAACAAGTACAAATGTGTAGAATACACTTCCTAATAACCTGATAAGAATACTCAAGATACCTTCTGAATAGTTAGAAGAAGCTTGGTAGGTAGTGTTACCAGATATTAAACCTTGTGCAAAAGTCATTTCTTTTCCTGTAGTGTAACTTAAATCACCATAAATAACGGTTCCAATATCTTCTGCTAAGTTAATGGTGTTGGCAGAAATATGTGCATTTCTTCTAACTTTACCATTTAAATTAATTGTATCTGCATTGACTCTTAAATCCCTATAGATGAAACCATCTTTTTCTAGGTTAAAAGTAGCACAGTTAGCATATACATCATAAACAACACCATTAATGGTAATTTCATTTGCAAAAGCGAAAATACTACTGTATACATAACCACCATTAATCGTTAATTTATCAGCAATAACGAAAAGGTCTCCTCCGATTTCTCCACTAATGGTAACATCTCTACCAACAATGAAAGCATTTCCATCTACAACTTGTGTAACATTTGGGGAATCCTCGCATAGATATAAGTCTGTCTTTACCCAATTGTCTTCAGATGAGCCTTGCGTAGTAGAATTGTCAGTATTGTCCTGTGTATTGGTTTGTTGGTCTGTAGGGTTAGTTGAAATTGGTGCTGTATCAGTGGCATAACAGAATGTAGATAACATTAGTAAAACAAGAACAATTGCAACTAAAATTTTTGATTTGTTTTTTAACATGAATAATCCTCCTTTGTTCTTTAAATTATGCATTCAATATACCTCTTAATGGTCTTTTTGTCAAGAAAAAGCAACAACTATTTTTTAGTTGCTGCTTCATGAATGGATAAGTAATAAGCACAATTGCTATTAGGGGTTACTTTTTGTTCAGAAATGTTTTCAAATGCACATTTTCCGTCCTTCTGATAAATACAATTAGAAGAACAATTAATATTGGTCAAGCTTATCACCTCTTAAGACATAGTATGCTTGTTTCGTAAGAAAATATGCATAAAACGAACCTATTTTTTTTGATAATCTTCACAATAAAAGCGAATAGGGCATTTTTCACATTGTGGATTTCTAGCTGTGCAAATATTTCTTCCATGCCAAATGAGGATGTGATTCATGTCTTTATAATAAGCTTTTGGAATTTGGTTTAGTAAATCTTGTTCAATTTTTTCTGGTTCTTTTTCATGAGAAAGCCCTACTTTATTAGCAATACGTTTACAATGCGTATCTACAGCAATACCTTGCGGGTCATTAAAAGCTTCTAACATGACTACATTGGCTGTTTTTCTTCCTACACCAGGCAGACTCATTAATTCTTCCATCGTCTTAGGAACTTGACTATGGTATTTTTCTACTAAGATTTTAGCCATATTTTGAATGTTCTTGGCTTTGTTCTTATAAAAGCCACAAGGATGTACCAGTTCTTCTAAAGTAGATATATCGGCAGTAGCAAATTCTTCTGGAGTATGATATTTAGCAAAAATTGAAGGGGTAGTTTTGTTAACTCTTTCATCTGTACATTGAGCAGAAAGAATAACTGCTACTAACATTTCAAAAGGATTAGTAAAATCTAAACTACATTTAGCATCTGGATAAGTTTGTTTTAAAATTTCTATTATTTTTAGGATATCTTGTTTCTTCATTTTTATTCACCATTTCTTTCTTTATAAAAACGCTTCTTCTTTATTAAACCATAAAGCAAAGCTTTTTTCAAGGAAAGGGTAACAAAATAAAGTAAAAGCAATATAATATTATAAAAGGAGGTAATAGATTATGTTTTGTGCACTGAAAAAGACAATAGGAGTATGTTTAGTAGGAATGGGTTTTGGCGTACTTCTCGTATTATTACTTCCCATTACAGGATGGTTATTTTTAATCGGAATAGCAATATTAGCAATGGGATTAATGTGGCTATTTTGCTAAATATATCAAATGAAGGAGTGTGGAGAAAGTATGACAATCGTTGTAAAAAAAGTGCCTAAATTCTTAAGAGGTTTTGTAAAATTGATTTTTGGAATTAAGGATAAATAATACATAAAGAAAAAAGACATAAAAATCAATAAAAAACAAGAAAATACAAAAATAGGTCGGATTAAGCTTACAAGATATAAACCTAATCTGACCTATTTTTGTTTACTATTTCTTAAGAAATTTCCTATCAAAAAGTATGATGCACCATACTTTTATGTTCTATTTATGAACTAAGCTCTTTTAACTTTTCCAGAACGTAAGCATTTTGAACATACAGATATTCTTTTTGTTTGACCGTCAACGATAGCTTTTACAGTTCTTAAATTTGGTTTCCAAGTTCTAGCTGCTCTTCTACTAACGTGTGAACGTGCAATACTAATTTTATTTCCATGAGATAGTGTTTTTTCGCAAATTTCACATTTTGCCATGATTCTAGCACCTCCTATATGTTTTATAAAATGACTATTTATTATATTAACACACAATCTGTAGAATTTCAAGTGTTTTACGAAATAAATTTATAAATCCTTAGCGAATACAGACATAGAAAATATAAATGGGTGATTTTAGTAAAGAAGAAGCTAAAATTCATTAAAAGAATGACAGAAATTCACAAAAAAGTTAAAATAGGGTAAATTAGGTTAAAAAATGCTTTAAATGCCTTAAAATCAGGTTTGCTAATTTAAGAAAATCTGTTATAATAAAACACGATGGTGCATTATTCTAGTCGTACTGTCTATAACGAGGGTGGGGCTAAAAATCCACTAAAGGGCACATCGATGAAGTTTCTTGTTTATGCGCGAAATGCCAGTTTTGCGTGTATCCAGGAAGTAAGGAATACGGGTATTATATAATGACATATATAAGAACTTCCCTTATTCCGCGGAGGCTTAAGTAAAAAAGTTTCATGTAATCTTTGAAACGATACATTTTTAAGTATAACCTATGCTGCGTGCCAAGACACAAAATGCATAGAGTAGCCTGTCTTGAGTGATTATATTGGGATTAGGATGGTATAAAAATAAAAAGTTCGGCCAAATTTTTTATTTTTGATGACTATGAAATTATAATTGCAAAAAAGACTAGTTATAGGTTGCAGTATGTCAAGGAAAACTTCTAGAATGTTTGCTTCCAAAATAGGAGCATGGAAGTCTATGGATTAAGGTACGGATTTAAGTGGTGATCTAGTTTCTACATATTGAAAAGTAGGTATTTTCTTTAAATGGAAACAGCTAAATAGTAATATTTAGTAGAAAATAGAGAAATTCTACTAGACCTAAACCGTAAAATTTACTTAGACTTTTACCATCTAAATCTTTTAATTAAATAGGAAAAATGAATTAAAAAGAGAAATATAGAGATATAGAGAAGTAACAAATAAAAAAATAAAAATAAGAAGAAAGAAACAAGGAGAGAAAAAATACGTGAAGAGTCATAAAACGAAAAAAGAAAAGAAAGATAATGCTGATTTAAAGTGGTTTATAACGATATTTATAACCACTTTTATATTATCCATTGTGTTTTCTTATATATCTACGAATGCCATATCCAGCTTAGCATTATTTCCAGCGATTGTTATTTTATTAATTACTATTTTTGTGGGTATTATTTTTGACATTGTTGGTGTTGCTGTAACGGTTGCTAAAGAACAAGAATTCCATGCCAAAGCAACTAAAAAAGTGAATGGTTCAAAAACTTCCATTCATTTAATTAGAAATTCTGCAAAAGTAGCTAATATTTGTGCAGATGTGATAGGTGATATTTGTGGGGTACTTAGTGGTTCTATAGCTGCACTAGTGACTATGAAAATTACAGAGAAATTTGGACTTACCTTTAATTTACAGTTTATTATTAGTGCGATAGTAGCTTCCTTGACCGTTGGTGGCAAGGCTATAGGAAAAGGTATTGCACAGCGTAATTCAACCAAAATTGTACATATGGTAGGTATTGGATTAGAAAAGTTTGATAGAAAAGATAAGAAACAGATAAAAGGAACTAAAAAAGAAAAAGAGAAATTTTTTAAAGAAAAAATAAAAGAAAATACTTAAATACGAAGATAAGCTTCGTATTTTTCTTTCTAAAATATAAAACAAAAATTCGCAATATTGCTTGCAAAAATAAAAAAATATGATACAATGCTAGAGAAGAAAAAGCAAAGGAGTAATGAAATATGTTTGCCTATATGAAAGGAACCCTAGAAGTAAAAACAGTAGGATATGTGGTAATAGAAGTAGCCGGGATAGGGTACAAAATATTTATGTCTGAGCCAGCTATAGAAAAATTAGGAGAAATAGGAGATATAGTAAAAGTACATACCTATTTAAAAGTTAGAGAAGATGATATTAGTTTATTCGGGTTTAATACCAATGAAGAATTACGAATGTTTGAACTATTGCTATCTGTTAGTGGGGTTGGTGCTAAATCAGCCATTACGATTTTATCTAACATTACACCATCTAGTTTTGCATTAGCTGTTATTGCAGATGATGTTGGAAAATTAAAACAATTACCAGGGATTGGTGCAAAAACTGCTCAAAGATTAATCTTGGAATTGAAGGATAAATTAAAGGGAGAGCAAATAGAAGAGGATAAGTTAGATAAAATACAAGAAACCTTGCTAGATAATCATAAGTCTACAGAAGCCATAGCAGCGTTACAAGTATTAGGATATAGTAGAAAAGAGATTGAAAAAGCATTAGAAAAGGTAGATAAAGAAAATCTAACTGTAGAGGACATAATCCGAAAAGGATTATATAATTTAGCAAGATAGAAAGATGAGGCGTGAAAGATATGGTGGATTTAAGTAAACCGTTAGCTTTTAGAATGAGTCCAAAAACTTTAGAAGATTATGTAGGACAAGAACATGTACTAGGAAAAGATAAAATCTTGTATAGAACCATACAAGCAGACCGTTTATCTAGTATTATTTTATGGGGACCTCCTGGCTGTGGAAAGACTTCATTAGCCAGAGTAATTAGTCATACGACGAAATATAAGTTTACAAGAATTAATGCAGTAACAGCAGGAATTGCAGATATTAAAAATGCTATTGCCGAGGCAGGAAATGCTTTTATGAATCCATCTGGAAAGTGTATTTTATTTATCGATGAGATTCACCGTTTTAATAAATTACAACAAGATGCTCTACTACCCTATGTAGAGAACGGAACAGTTATTTTAATAGGAGCTACTACAGAAAATCCATATTTTGAAGTAAATAAAGCTTTAATTTCACGTTCTATGGTTATAAAATTAGAACCATTAACTACTGAAAATATCTATACAATTTTAAAAAAATCTTTAACTGCACCGGATGGATTAGGGAATTATCACATTCAAATAGAAGAAGATACTTTAAGAAAAATAGCAGAGGTATCTGGTGGAGATGTGAGAACCGCATTAAATGGATTGGAAGTGGCTGTTTTAACGACTAAAATGAATGCAGATGGAGTGATAGAAATTACACCAGAAATTGCTGCAGAAAGCGTACAAAGTAGAAAAGCTATTTTTGATAAAAATGGAGATAGTCATTATGATAATATTAGTGCTTTTATAAAGTCTATGAGAGGGAGTGACCCAGATGCGGCTATCTTTTATTTAGCAAGAGCCTTAAATGGTGGAGAAGACCCTATGTTTTTAGCTAGAAGGATAGTGATTGCAGCTTCTGAAGATGTGGGAATGGCCAATCCCAATGCTTTAATTGTTGCCAATAGTGCTATGCAAGCAGTTCATATGGTGGGAATGCCAGAGGCTAGAATTATATTAGCAGAAGCGGCGGTCTATATTGCAACTTCTCCAAAATCGAATGCTAGTTATTTAGCCATTAATAGAGCATTAGAGGATGTAGTCAATAAAGATACGGGAAGTATTCCTATGCATATACGTAATGCACCAGCGGAGGGAATGGAACAATTTGGCTATGGGTGGGATTATAAGTATCCTCATGATTATCCAGGTCATTATGTAGAACAACAGTATTTGCCAGACAAAATGCTAGGCGTTAAATATTACATAAAAGATGATACCATACCAGATTAATGAAAAATTCTACAAAAATGAAAAAATGTAGACTTTTAAGAAAAAGCAGTGTATAATGAAACCATCAAGAAAAGAAAGGATGTCTAGGTTATGAGAAAGTTTGGAAATGTATTATGGGGGCTTGTGTTTATTGCAATAGGAATTATCATTGGGTTAAATAGTATGGGGATTACCCATATTAATATCTTTTTTAGAGGATGGTGGACATTATTTATTATAGTACCATGTTTTATAGGTTTATTTAAAAATACGAGTAAATGGGGAGATTTAATTGGCTTATTAATTGGAATTGCTTTACTTCTATGTGCACAAGGAATATTCAGTTTCTCGTTAATTACAAAACTAATACTTCCATTTATTTTAGTAGTTATTGGTTTATCCTTTTTATTTAGGGATTTCTTTAATAGTAAAATCAATGAGAAAATGAAGGCATTACATAAAGATGGAGAAAAACAATATGCAGCTACTTTTGGAGAGAATAAAGTAGAAATGCAAAATGAAATTTTTGATGGAGCTGAATTAACAGCTGTATTTGGAAGTGTGGAATTGGATTTAACTAGAGCAATTATACAAGAGGACCAAGCCATTCATGCTTCTGCTATATTTGGAGGAGTAGAAATTCGTGTACCTCAAAATGTATATGTAAAAGTAAAATCAACACCAATATTTGGTGGAGTAAGTAATAAAAGCATTACTATAAAAGCAGAGAATACACCAACCTTGTATATAGATGCCTTTTGTATGTTTGGAGGTGTCGATATTAAATGAGTGAGGGACAAAGAATTATTAAATATATAGCAATTGCTTTTGGAACATTTCTAAGTGTAGGGATTATTAGTTTTACGATATCTTGTTTATTATTTGGCTTTGGGATATTTGGCTCTATTTTAGGTCTACAAACAGTAGAGGAAACATCTATTAGTGAAGGAACAACTACTTTTTCACAAGAATATACAATGGTGGATAATTTAAAATTAGATTGTAAATTATCACAGGTGATTGTTGTAACAGGAGATACTTTAAAAGTAGAAACGAAAAATATTACAGAAAAGTTTAGTAGTCAAATAAAAGATAATACTTTAGTGATTGAGGAAAAACAAGATTTTCCGTTTTTTAATAGAAGAGAAGATGCACAAATTAAAGTTACCATTCCAAGAGATGGTCAATTTAAGGAAGTAAAAATAACGACTGGTGCTGGAAATATGGAGATAGAAGGTTTAAAAGCAGATGTTTTAAAATTAGGAATTGGCGCAGGAAATGCTAAAATCAAACAGGTAACCGCCTATAAAAAAGCGGATATAGATGGTGGTGTTGGTAAAGTTACTATTGTAGATGCTTCTTTTAATGATTTGGATTTAGACGTAGGTGTAGGGAATTTTAAACTTTCTGGAAAATTAACTGGAGATTCAGACATTGATTGTGGAGTAGGAAAGTTAGAATTGGCAGTTCTAGGAAAACAAGAAGATTATACGATAAAGGCTAAAAAAGGAATTGGTAATTTCAAAATAGATGGACATTCTGTAGCAGAAGATACTACAATAGGTAATGGTAATTACCGAATACAAATAGATGCAGGTGTAGGAAAGACAGAAGTGTATTTTGAAGAATAATAAAGGTTAGATAGAAATCTATTGAGAAAATAAGAAGAAAGGGGCTGTAAAAAACTTTCATTGAAAAATGAGTGAAAAGTCAATTGCAACTTTGTAAGACTAATTGCAATTATTATAGTGTAAAATATAATATATATTTTAAAGATTTTTTGCATAATAAACAAACTAAATTGCGTTTAATTTTTTTCGGAAAGTTAAAAGCTATTTAGCTTATATATAATTTTTGAATTAAATTATGTAAATGTCTTTGGATTATGTTTTAGAATTTTTTAATATTTTTTTAAAAGATGAGGAGTAGTTGTCACCTCATCTTTTTCTATCTTTTGAATGTTTAATTTATGAGCTAATTCTTCTCCGTAGAAAAAGCTAAATACGTCATAAGGTGTTTTGTTTCCTAATGATTCTCTTGGCGTTGAATTTATATGTGAGAACTTTAAATTTAACTTTTCCTGCGTTAATCTGGTCCAACTTTGCCCATTTGGGGTAATATTTCTCTTGAAACTGTTGATTTACTTTTGTTTATTACATCTGCTATTTTAGATTTTTTCTTTCTATTTTGAATCATTGATTCAATTGTTACTCTTTGTGAAAATGTTATTTTGGAATTTTTATTAATCTTTTCCATAAATTTCTCCATTCTACCAAAGATATTTGCATAAAACATTACAACGAAATTACTTTTACTTGTAGATTAAACTATTGAAATTACTAAAATATATTAATCATTTAATTAATTGCGATTACTTTTTATTTGACGTTATAAAATAATGAAAAAGAAGTTGACAAAAGTTAAAAGCATGAATATAATTATGCTGACAGCATATAACGATATCACTTGTTTTATATACAGTAATGAAAATGTAAAATAAAAACTGGTAGTTATCGTATATTTTTATGAAAGTGGCAAATAATAGTAAAAATAAAAAACAAAGGAGAAATAAAAGATGAAACAAAAAGGGGTTACGCTAATAGCATTGGTAATCACAATTATCGTATTAATTATTTTAGCAGGAGTAGCGATTAATACTTTAGTAGGAGAAAATGGTATTATCACACAAGCACAAAAAGCAAAGGAAGATACAGATAAAAGTCAAAAAGATGAATTAAGAGACTT
>CATXTS010000004.1 GCA_958402495.1 uncultured Clostridiaceae bacterium | reverse complement strand
AGTGTCTAAAAATATTGATATCTTAGAAAATCCCCAGAATCAAAAACTCATACATTCAACTTTTAGAACTTGCGAAATTATGTAAAATATAGTAAAATAAAGATATAAGTGGGTGCTTATATAGGTCCAACAATACAATTGTATGGAGGAGATACTATGAAAAAAGGTACTGAATTTCGGAACTATTATAATTCTATTACTTCAGGAATAGCGATAGGTGCCATTCTTGGAGTGCTATTTTACCCAAATGTTGCATCTTTAGCGCTTCTAGTCTATTTTTCTATGGATTTTATAAGAGAAATGGTAGATTATTGCTGTGAAAAAGAAAAGTTACATTTGTTTATGGCGATTTTTGATATCACTATTATTTTTATTCATCTATGGGAAGTTACTGGACTTTTAATTAGATTAGGCTGGCTGTAAGCTGGCCTAATCTGTTATAAAGATGATTTGTAATAAATTAGGATAGATTTGTCTAAAAAGACAAAAAAAGGTCAACAAAAACATGTTGACTTTTTTCTATGTTACGTTATAATAAAGGAGGAAAAAACCAAAGAAAGGAAGGAATTTTATGGCAGAATACAGTGAAGAAGAAAAACAAAAAGTAAAAGATAGTATTGATGCTTTAGTAGCAAAAGCTAAGAAAGCTTCAGAGGAGTATATGAAATTAGACCAAGAGCAAGTAAATCACATTGTAAAGGCAATGGCAATGGCAGGTCTAGAGCATCATATGGAACTTGCTAAAATGGCTGTAGAAGAAACCAATCGTGGAATTTATGAAGATAAAATTACGAAGAATATGTTTGCTACAGAATATGTATATCATAGCATTAAATATGATAAAACCGTTGGTGTGATTAATGAAAATGAGGAAGAAGGGTATACAGAAATTGCAGAACCTGTTGGAATTATTGCTGGTGTAACACCAGTTACCAATCCTACTTCCACAACTATGTTTAAATCATTAATTGCAGCAAAGACTAGAAATGTAATTATTTTTGGATTCCATCCATCTGCTCAAAAGTCAAGTAGTAAAGCAGCAGAAATTTTAAGAGAGGCTGCTGTAAAAGCAGGTGCTCCAGAAAATTGTATATTATGGATTGAAGAACCATCGATTTTAGCTACGAATACTTTGATGAATCATCCAGGAGTAAATTTGATACTAGCAACTGGTGGAACAGGTATGGTAAGAGCAGCTTATTCTTGTGGTAAACCAGCACTAGGTGTTGGACCAGGAAATGTACCTTGCTATATTGATAAAACGGCTAAACTAAAGACTTCAGTGAATGATTTAGTTATGTCTAAATCTTTTGATAATGGTATGATTTGTGCTTCAGAACAATCGGTTATTGTAGATAGAGAAATTCATGAAGAATTTGAAAAATTAATGAAAGAGGCAGGTTGCTATTTCTTATCAGAAGAGGAAACCAATCAATTAAGAGGTAGTATGTTTATACAAACAGATAACCAATCTTGTGCTTTAAATGCAGATATTGTTGGAAAGAGCCCTTATGACATAGCTGGTAGAGCCGGTATTCGCGTACCAGAAGATACAAAAGTATTAGTTCTACATGAAAATGGTGTAGGTATTGAATATCCATTTTCTAAAGAAAAGTTAAGTCCTGTTTTAGCATATTATATTGTTGAAGATGCAGAAGAAGGTATTGATTTAGCTGAAAAGCTAATTGAATTTGGTGGTTTAGGCCATTCAGCAGTTATTCATTCAGAAGATGAAGAGACTATTTTAAAATTCTCTGAAACGGTTAAAGTAGGTAGAATCATTGTAAATTCTCCATCTACCCATGGTGCCATTGGTGATATATATAATACCAATATGCCATCTCTTACATTAGGTTGTGGTACTTTTGGTGGAAACTCTACAACTGCCAATGTATCTAGTGTAAATTTAATTAATATTAAGAAAGTAGCTAAGAGGAGGGTTAATATGCAATGGTTTAAAGTACCAGATAAAATTTATTTTGAAGCAGGTTCTATTCAATATTTAGAGAAAATGCCTAATATTTCTAGAGCATTTATTGTAACAGACCCTGGTATGGTTAGTTTAGGATATGTAGATAAAATTTTATATCATATTAGAAAAAGACAACAATATGTACATTCTGAAATCTTCTCAGATGTAGAGTCTGACCCATCTTTTACAACGATTAAAAAAGGTGTGGCTTTAATGAATGAATTTAAGCCTGATGTCATTATTGCTTTAGGAGGAGGAAGTGCCATTGATGCTGCAAAAGGTATGTGGCTATTCTATGAGCATCCAGATGCCGATGTAGAAGGTTTAAAATTAAAATTCATGGATATTAGAAAACGTACTTATAAATTCCCTGAATTAGGAACCAAAGCAAAGATGGTGGCTATTCCAACTACTTCTGGAACTGGTTCAGAAGTAACTTCTTTTGCCGTTATTTCTGATAAAGAGAAGAATAAAAAATATCCACTTGCTGATTATGAATTAACACCAGATGTAGCTATAATAGACCCAGATTTAGTTATGAGTTTACCTCAAAAAATAACTGCGGATACAGGTATGGATGTTTTAACACATGCTTTAGAGGCATATGTTTCTAATATGGCATCTGATTATACAGATGGTTTAGCTGAAAAAGCGATTGAGTTAGTATTTAAGAATTTAAGAACAGCGTACCAAGATGGAACAAATAAAGAAGCTAGAGAGAAAATGCATAACGCAAGTACTATTGCAGGTATGGCCTTTACCAATGCTTTCTTAGGTATTAATCACTCTTTAGCCCATAAGATAGGTGCTGAATTTCATTTAGCACATGGTAGAATTAATGCGATTTTACTTCCTTACGTTATTAAATATAATGCAAGTAAACCAACTAAGTTTGTATCTTTCCCTAAATATGAATATTTTATTGCAGATAGAAAGTATGCAGATATTGCTAGAAGAATGGGATTTGCTGCCTATACGGATGAAGAGGGTGTAAACTCTTTAGTAGAAGAGATTAGAAAGTTAAATGCGGATTTAGGTAGTCGAAACTCTTTGAAAGGGGAAGGCGTAGACGAGCAGGAATTCTTAGCAAAAGTAGATATGTTGGCAGAGAGAGCATTCGAAGACCAATGTACGACTGCTAACCCAAGAGTACCACTTGTAACAGAACTAAAACAAATTTTATTAGATAGTTACTATGGTAATATATAGAAGATAATATGAATAGAAGAAGTCAGGGATATTTCTTTGATTTCTTTTATTTTACTATATAGTAAAAATATATAGAAAATAATGTAAAATATATGGAACTTTTAGAATAAGAAAAGATAAGTATTGATGTAATGAGAAAATAGCAACTATTCAAAGGAAGAAGGAAGAAAATTATACGCCATTAATAGAAAATCTTTTAATTAGTAAAGATACTTTCAATAGATTAGGACAAGCTATACAATGTACGATAAAGGAAGAAAAATGTAATGGTGTAGTTTGTTATCTTATAGATTTTGGGGACGATTATAAAATTTGGGTAGATAAAGAAAATAATTTTATTGTAAGAGAAGCAAATGGTAGTTATATAAATGAAGATGGAGAAGAGTATAGCAGTATAAAGGATATAAAATATAAGCTAGGAACGGTAACAGATGAAGCGGTAAAAAGCCCAGAATTGACAGAGGAGTATACTGTAAGAACAATAGAATAGAAATGAAAAGAGAAGCCAGAAGATTTGATTCTTCTGGCTTTTTATCATGAGTATTTAACAAAATTAAATACTTTTTTCTTTCGTATATTTTTCTTTAGTTGCCATACCGCCTCTGATATGCCGTTCTGCCTTGTTCTGGGCGAGAACTTTTATGGCTTCATCAGCTAGTGCTTTGTCAACCATGGGTAGGATTTGAGTAACGTCCTTGTGTACTGTACTCTTAGACGTTTTCATGGCTCTAGCGGTTTCCCGTACTGTTGCTGCATGCTTAATCATGTATGCAGCTTCCTCTTTTGCACGTTCCTCTCTGTAAGTTTGGAATGTGCTCATAAATTAGCCTCCTATAAAATATATTATGTTACATGCATTATTATACAGTATATAAATAAGAATTTCAAGAGAAATCCTATGTGAAAATGAAAAATAGTAGAAATGCTAAAAAATGGTATAATAAAATAAAGGCCTGCGCATTGCTACGCAGGTCTTTTTCTGAAATTTGACCATCTCCAAATATGGAAATTTTAAAAGTTAAAGTTTCTCCTTTTTTGAGTGTTATCCACTCGTCATAGGAAAGCGTTATTTTTTGTTCTTTGCCATCCTTGTCAATACCGAGGATAGAATATGTTTGATTTCTGCTGGATTCCCGTTCATCTGATTGGAGATTTGCTTCTCCCCAATAAGGAGATTGATTATTTTCAGATGTTTTGACACTTCTTTCATAAAGCCATTTGTCTATCTCGTAGTAATATCTAGTTTGATAGACATCTACATCCTTATATATGGGCACTTCAGTTTCTTCTGTATGCCACTTGGTCTCATATATAGGTCTAGTGTCCGTGATTTCTTCAAAATATCCATTTCCTAAATCCTTGGTATCTACGACATATTCTTCATAGCCAATGAGAACTTTTTCTGGTACTTGTATGGTTTGAGAATCAATTACGGAGTCGGTATGATGATACTCCCTCCTAGTGTATAAAAGTCTAGCATTTGATGGGAGTTCCCAATCGTCTTCTATAACCGTTTGATAGCGTTCTATTTCAATGGAACGCTGCCAAGAAAAATTTTCTATGGTAAGTTCTTTTTCTCTGGGCATAAATAGAAAGACAAGACCAGTAATTGCTAAAACAATAGCTATGGATAAGAAAGTTGCTTTTGCAATGGAGCTGGAAATTAGAATTTTCCAGAGATGTGAAAAATTAAAAGTATGAGAACGAAAAGAAGAACTTTCTTTTGGCGAGTCAGGAACCCATGTGGTATCTTCTTCTATTACTCTTGAAGCCTTTTCTGACGCTTCTTCTCTTTTTTGTTCTTGTTCTTCTGTAAAAGAATTATCTAATAATTCTTCACTTTCTCTTTTACTTCTCATTTTTGCTGCTTTTTGTTGCTGATACTCAAAGTAATTTAATGAATGGGCTGTTCTTGGAGCGCCACATCCTTTACATGAACGAGTATTGTCAGAATTAAACTGATTACAGTATTCGCAAAGCCAATCTGGATTCCGATTAATTCTGATAGCTTCTTCGTCAGGAACATATTTGCTGTTTTTAGATGTGTAAAAATGCATGTTATCTGCTCTCATTTTCGAACAATTGGGGCAAATACGGATGCCTCCGCTAATTCCTTTTGTGTTACAGTAATCACAATCCCAAAATCCTTCAATAAGTCTATCCATTTTTTCCTCCTATGATTTTATTTTGATGGAAACTTACTTTTGGTTGTGTACCTATAAAAAATGTTACTATATAAAACTACATTATGTATATTATAACATACATTTTTAAAATTCACAATAAATGTAAAAAACTCTAGAATTTAGAAATTCTAAAGTTTTTTCTTATTATTTTATGTCTAATTTAATATGCACATCTCTTAATTGCTCTTTAGTAACCATGCCGGGAGCACCCATCATTAAATCTTGTGCTTTACTATTCATAGGAAAAGCAATCACATCACGAATACATTCGGAGTCAGTTAGTAACATAAGCATTCTATCAATACCAGGGGCTATACCAGCATGTGGTGGTGCGCCATATTGAAAAGCATTAAATAAGGCAGGAAATTTACTTTCAATATGTTCTTTAGAATATCCTGCGATTTCAAAAGCCTTTATCATAATTTCTGGGTCATGGTTTCTAACAGCACCAGAAGAAAGTTCAATGCCATTGCAGATAATATCATATTGATAAGCAACAATATCTAAGGGGTTTTTAGAACATAGAGCCTCCATACCACCTTGTGGCATAGAAAAAGGGTTGTGGTTAAAGGTAATTTCACCATGTTCATCTAATTCATACATGGGGAAATCTACAATCCAACAAAATTGGAAGGAGGAAGTATCTATTAAATCTAAACGTTTTCCAAGTTCTGTACGAATTTGTCCTGCAAGATAGGAAGCTCTATTTTCTGTATCTGCAATAAAGAAAATAGTGTCTTCTGCTTGTAAGTTAGCTAATTTTAATAATTCTTGTTTTTGTCCTTCTGGAATAAATTTATCAATTGGTCCTTTATAAGTTAAGTCAGATTGTACTTCCAAATAACCAAGACCAGCCATACCAATAGACATAGCATATTCTAATAATTTCTCATGAAAGCCTTTCGTCATTTGACCAGCTATCTTTATAGCACGTACCGTTTTTTGATGAAATGGTTTAAAAGTGCAGGTTTGGAAAAAGTCAGTTAAATCAATAATGGTCAAAGGGTTTCTTAAATCTGGTTTATCTGTTCCATATTTAAGCATAGCATCTTTATAAGAAATACGTGGAAAAGGATAGGGTGTTACGGTTTTATTGGTGAATTTCGTAAAGGTATGGTAAATAACTGGTTCTATGACTGCAAAAACATCTTCTTGCTCAGCATAACTCATTTCCATATCTAATTGATAGAATTCACCAGGGGCTCTATCTGCTCTGGCATCTTCATCTCTAAAACAGGGAGCAATTTGAAAGTATTTGTCAATACCAGAGACCATTAATAATTGTTTAAATTGTTGTGGTGCCTGTGGCAAAGCATAAAATTTACCGAGGATGAATTCTGCTTGGTACTAAATAGTCTCTAGCGCCTTCTGGTGAAGAACTAGTTAAAATGGGCGTTTGTACTTCTAAAAAGCCTTGTTCTGTCATTTGACTACGTAAAAATTGTATAACCTTAGCTCTTAATATTAAGTTGTTTTTTAGAGAGTCATTTCTTAAATCTAAGAAACGATATTGTAAACGTAAATCTTCTCTAACGTCTGTATGGTTATTAATTTCAAAAGGTAAATTCTTAGTACGTTTTCCTAAAATCTCTATATTTTCAATAAAAATTTCTACAAGACCTGTTTCTATTTTTTCATTGATGGTTTCTGGGTCTCTTTTTCGCACAGTTCCTTCTACACAAACGGAAGATTCAATAGGAATATGAGAAGCAAAATCGACTTGCTCTTCTTTACCAGAGGTAACGACTTGTGTGATACCATACATATCTCGAATATCTAAAAAAACAACACCTCCTAAATCTCTAATAGTTTGGACAAAGCCTGCAATTTTTACTTTTTTTCCGACATCTTCTAGACGGATGTCGCCACAAGTATGGCTTCTAAACTTGTTCATAAATTTTCACTCCTTTCTTTGAAAGGGACGAAAATGAAAACAAAAAATCGTCCAACTGCATTACTGCAGGGACGAATACATTTCCGCGGTGCCACCCTAACTTAGAAATAAAATGTAACATCTTATTTTTCACTTTCTAAATAAATTGCTCCAATGTGTTAGACAGAAGCTATGTTCTTCTAAAAAGGTTCTCAGCGCATCCACCTTTATTCTCTGTTTAGTAACTTTTAGCTTGTCGCCATCTTCATCGCAATCACATATTATGTTGTTCTAATATGTTTTCTATTTTACATAGTATATGTGTTTTTGTCAACCTTTATGAAATTTAAGTTTCGGTTTTTTGAAAAATATATAATAAAAATTTATTATAATTCCTTAATAAAATTACAAAAATAAATTTGTTTACTAATTGAAACAGCAAATCTTAGAGTCTTAACAACTTTATAAAAAAATACCGAAACTTAAATAAAAAACTGTTTGACAGAACTAAAAAATTATGCTATTATATAGTTACATTAAACAATGTACTCTCGTTCGGGATGTGTTATATTGTTTACCTGTATGTGTATCGTAACTGCACATACTTTTTTATTTTTTGTAGAAAATAAAAAAGCAAAGAAGTCTCGTAACAACTTCTTCACTTTCGACTATGTATGACACATGCTAGTCTTTACTCTTTTTGTATTCTTCTAATTTTGATTGAAGTTCATAATTCTTGTCTTTTTCTTCTAGTAACTTTTCAACCATTTTTAGAATAAGTTCGGGATATGTCATATCATGTACCCCCTTTCCATCCTTATGTAAAAGACTGCCTTTTGACAATGAAAGGTTAATGATATATTACAGTATTTCTTTGCCTAATTCAAGCGAACAATGTAAAAATTTACAATTATATATTGGTCCTTTTGTATTTACATCTATACAATTATGTATAACTATTATAAATACATTTTGTTAAACTTATGCTAAACATAATTAATCAAGACATCTATTTTTTAGTATTACTTTTACTACTATTTCTACATTGCAAATCTTTTATTTTCTATTGTCATTTTATCTATAACACTTTGAGTTGCTTTTATTAAAGAATAATATCCAAACTCATAATTTTCTAATAAATCTATTTTATTTGTTCCTGCATATCTTGCAACTTTTATAGACATTCCATTTTCATCAGCAAGTAAATAAACGTTATGATTATATTTCCCATTCTCCATTACTAATTCTGGGTTTTTTCAAAGTTGTTAGTAATAGCAGTTCCTTGTCCTTCATAATAAATTTTTAATGATAAAGTGTAAAACTAGAAAAATATTTACACTGCAATCTAGTATCATACAGAACAATATAATGATATTTCTACTAGGCCAATATGATGTTAAGAAGTTAATCGCTGATACTGGAAAGGTAGAAATCCTATAAGTAAAAACTATTTATAATATTTCTTGAGAAGATGGGGAAATATAATCTATATATGAAGAGAAAAAACAGTGTAAATTTGACAGGAAAGCTAGAATTTCATATAATAGTAAAGAAAAGGAAAGTATTATGTAGAGAAATAGAAAAATTTTGTATACGATTTGTTTCATAAAAATGAACTTAGAACATATATATGTAATAGAAATCATTTTAAGGGGGATTTTTTATGGAATATACAAAAGATGTTATTTTTAATGTGCAATATGCTGATACGATAGAGCATATAGAATTAGTGAGTCCAAAGTGGACAAGTAGGGCTATGCACATGATGAAAAATCATAAGTGGATGTGTGTAATTATGACAATAACCATTATATTAGTAGGGGTAGATGCAATATTAATGGCAAATTTTATAGAATTGTTTAGTAAATTATAAAGTAAAAAAAGAGAAGGAGAAAAAAAGGAACTATGCAAGTAGCAAGTGATTGGAAAGAATATGAAATATTAGATATGGCAAATGGAGAGAAATTAGAAAGATGGAAGGATATTATATTAGTGCGTCCTGACCCACAAATTATTTGGAAACAGAAGTCCTTTCCTGCTAAATGGAAAGAAGCTAATGCAAGATATGTTAGAAGTAGCACTGGGGGAGGAAATTGGGAGTATACCAAAAAAGTACCAGAAGTTTGGCAAGTGAATTATAAGAATTTAACTTTTAATTTAAAACCAATGGGATTTAAACATACTGGATTATTTCCAGAACAAGCGGTTAATTGGGATTGGATGATGGACAAGATAAAGAAGCAAAATAGACCAATTAAAGTTTTAAATTTATTTGCCTATACAGGAGGAGCAACTGTTGCTTGCTTAGCAGCAGGTGCTTCTGTTTGCCATGTAGATAGTTCAAAAGGAATGGTTAGCTGGGCAAAAGAGAATGTAAGTAGTTCAGGCTTACAAGATAAACCAGTGAGATATATTGTAGATGATGTTGTAAAGTTTGTTAGTCGTGAGATAAGAAGACAAAATACATATGATGCTATTATAATGGATCCACCTTCTTATGGAAGAGGTACCAATGGAGAAGTATGGAAATTTGAAGAGAATGTAGAAGAATTAGTAGAGCTTTGTAGTAAGATTTTATCAAATAATCCTTTATTCTTTTTAATAAATTCTTATACAACTGGTATTTCTAGTACGGTTTTAACCAATATTTTAGAAATGCATGTGCAAAATAAACACAAAGGGATATTAAAAGCAGGAGAAGTGGGCTTGCCAATGAAGAATTCAGATTTAATTCTGCCATGTGGTATTTTTGGTAGATGGGAGAGTAAATAAATGCAAAAATTAAATGTACTATATGAAGATAACCATATTATTGTAGTAGAAAAATTAGTCAACGTTCCTTCTCAGGCAGATAAAACTGGTGATGAGGATATGCTAACAATTATAAAGGACTATT
This sequence comes from uncultured Clostridiaceae bacterium, assembly GCA_958402495.1. GTDB lineage: Bacteria > Bacillota > Clostridia > TANB77 > CAG-508 > UMGS1663. Next base: position 31,082 of record CATXTS010000004.1, on the reverse strand, counting down.
TAAAAGAGAAATATCACAAACCAGGAGAAGTATATTTAGGTTTAGTACACCGTTTAGATAGACCAGTAGGTGGGGTAATGGTATTTGCTAAAACTTCTAAAGCAGCAGCTAGATTGAGTGAACAAGTGAGAATAAAGGCTTTTCAGAAAAAGTATTTGGTCATTGTAGATGGAAAGATGCAAACAGATACAGGAACATTAGAAGATTATTTATTAAAAAATGAAAAAATGAATATGAGTAGAGTGGTCAAGGAAGGTACTAAAAGTGCTAAGTTAGCAAAATTAGATTATGAGGTTTTAAAGTATCAAGATGAAATAAATCTGTCTCTACTAGTAGTATATCTACATACAGGTAGGCATCATCAAATTAGAGTTCAGTTTGCTAGCAGAGAGCATAGTTTATATGGTGACCAAAAATATGGCTGTAGAGGAAGAGGCAAACAAATTGCTTTATGGGCATATGCACTTTCTTTTATACACCCAGTAACCAAGGAAGAGATGTCTTTTCGAGTACTTCCAAAAATAGAAGGCAGTTGGAAAATCTTAGAAGATGTAGTGGATTCCTTATAAAAGTTTATGTTAATTTTACAAAACTAAATAAAATCATATATGAAAAATTATTTGAGGTTTTTCGTATATGATTTTTTGCGTTTTAAGGGAAAAATGATATTTCATGTCGAAAAAAGTATATTATGCAGACAGAGAGAAACGAGGTGAGTACATGATAGACCATTTCTGTGAATACTTAACAGATAAAATTAGGAAGCAAATGCCAGAGATAGATGATGAAAAGGCAGAAGTTATATTATATGGTATACAACTAATTATAGGAGAAATCCCAAAGATATTTTTGATGATAGCCTTAGCTATTCTATTAGGACTATGGTGGGAAACATTATTAGCATTTTTCTTACTTTTACCATATAGAATTTGTTCAGGAGGATTTCATTTAAAAACACATTTAGGATGTATATTGTGTACAAATTTGTTTTATTGTGGAAATGCATACATTAGTACTAACTTCCAATTTCCAACAGTAGATGCTAAATTAATAACTATTTTAATTTTATGGATATTTGGAATTTGGATGATTAGTTTATATGCTCCAGCAGATACAGAGAATGTTCCAATATTAACTAAAAAAGAAAGAAGAACAAAGAAGATACTCTCTTATATAATTTTGAGTATTAATTTGACTCTTGCTTTTACTATAACAAATGTAGTAATTTCTAATATCTTTATTTTAGGAACATTAATACAAACAATTTCTATTACTAGAATTGCTTATAGAATTACAAAAAATGAGTATGGTTATGAAATTTACCAAAAACAGAATGCTCATTTAACAGATTCAATTGGATAATACAGATATCAGCCGGCGATGTCTTATTATATAAATCTATACTAAGGGGGAAATTTTTATGTTAAAATTATTAGCAAAGGTAGCAGAAAAATATGCTAAAACTTCAAATACTGCTTGTTTCATTATGGGATATTTTCATCAACCAAAAATGCCAGCAAGCTTAATCAAAAAAGATTAATTTTCAGAAATTACAATATTTCCTTTATATACAAAAACAAGATAGGTTCGACAACTATCTTGTTTTTTAGTATATTTAAAAAGATATTTCTAATTTTTGAGTAAAAAAGTCATTATTTTTATAAGTATCTATATTTAAATTATTATTTTTATTAATTATTTTTTGTACTTCCCATAATCCAATTCCTGTATTTTTTTCTTTTGTACTATAATTTTTTTCATAAATTTTATTAAGGTCTATATCTTTCTTTTTATATGAATTTTTGATAGTAATTATTTGAAGATGATTTTTATCATTTTTTCTAAATGAAATATTTATAATCTTATTCTCGCATTCATTAGCAGCTTCTATAGCATTATCCATCAGAATGCCTAGGATTCTTGTAAAGTCATATAATTTCATGTTTAATTCGTTAAGATTAAGAAATACCTCTAAATTAATTTTTATACCTAGATTATCAGCCTTATGATACTTATTAGCCAGTAGGATATAAATAGAATGATTATTAATAATTTTAGGATTTAATGTTGTAAGATTGTTAACGTGTCCATAATCTTCTAAAAGTTCGTGGTAATAATTTTTAAAACCTTCTATATCATTTGTATCAGCAAATACACCGAAAACCATCTAAGATATTACCAAAGTCATGTTTAAAAGCACGCGTATTATCATATAGAAGTTCCAAGGTTTTATATGATAGTTGACTTTCTTCTAAACTCATAGAGGTAGACTCTAATTTACAAAGGTTGAGAAAACTTACAATGGTTACAGTAAAATATGCTAATAATATAAAGATATTTAAAAAGGTCATGACCATTGGTAACATATCACTATAGCAGTTTAATATGTAGAATTGTGAAACAAGAATAAAAAAAGCTAATAAAGTGATTGCTAATAGAAATTTTTTATATTTCTTGTTCATATGGTCAAAAAATAAAATTGAGAAATGACATTTTTTTACTATTTTGTATAAAAGATAAATAATAAAATAAATTGATAAAGTTATACAAGCTCTGTATATAGGAATATTAAATAGGGTACTAATAGGATGAGTTGTAAAAATTAAAAAGGCTTTTTCAAAGATAGTTTCCAAAATCAAAGATATTGCTAATGGTATAATTTCTGCAAAAAGTCCTTTCAATATACTAGTTTTGAAAATGAAAATTACACATATAGGCCATGCTATCATACTTATAACCATGCCTAAAGGGTCCCATATGAAATTTCTAGATATAAATGTTATTGTAGAAAGTATAAAAATATATGTCCATTTTTGTTTATTTGTATAAGAGATGTCTAAAACGGTAGAATATAATAAGAAACCCACATAAGCATCTACAAATGTTAGTGGTATTCCTAATATAGTAGTAAGTAATTTGTTAGGACTGAAAAGAGTATTTCTAATAAAATTTAAAATTTCCATAATAATCCTCCTTAAATGTCTAAAAAATAAGACAAGATAGTTTATCTATCTTGTCTTTATAAATACATAGAAACTAATTAATATAAATTTCAAATTGTTGTCTGAAAAAATCAGAATCTTTAGTGGTGTATAGGTTTAAATTTGTATTTTTCTTCAAAATTTGTCTTACTTCCCATAAACCTAGACCAGAATTGCCTTTTTTAGTAGAGAATCCTTTTTTATAGATATCTTCTGTATCAACATCTTTATCTACATAGCTATTTTCAATAATTAATAATTGCATTTTTCCATTTTTTCTAAAATAAACGTTAATAATTTTATTATCTGATTCACTGGATGCCTCTATAGCATTATCCATGAGAATACCAAGGATTCTAGTAAATTCATATATCTTTATATTAAGAGTATTTAAATCTAGAAAGGCTTCCAAATTGATTTTTATACCTTTTTCATCTGCTTTATGATATTTATTAGCTAAGACATTATAGATAGCTGGGTTATTAATTACTTTTGGACTTAAAGTTGTTAAGTTATTAACTCTTTGACAATTTTCTAAAAGCTGAGAGTAATAACTTTTTAAACCTTCCATATCATTATTATTTATATATCCGCCGATACCTTGAACAATATTACCAAAGTCATGCTTAAAAGCCCTAGTATTATCATATAAGATTTCTAGCGTTTTGTTATATAAAGTAGCTTCTTCTAAATTGGTAGAGGTGTTTTGCAAAGCACTAATATTAGAGAAACTACTGATACTAATGGCAAAATAAGCTAATAAACTTAGAGTATTAATAAATGTCATAATTAATGGAAAATTATCACTATAACAGCTTAATAAATAAAATTGAGATGCAATTATAAAAAAAGCGATTATGACATTAATTAGTAGAAGATTTCTATTTTTTTTACTCATTCCATCAATCATAGCAATTGAAAAATTATGACGTCTTGCTAGTCTATATAAAAGATAAATAGAAAAATATACTAATAGAACAACAGAAACTCTATATATAGGGATATTAAATAAAGTAGTAATGGGATGAGATGTGATTATCAAGAATGCTTTTTCAAAAATAATTTCTAAAATCAGTGAAATAGCGGAAGGGATAATCTCTGCGAAAATGCCTTTTAAAATACTTGTCTTAAAAATGAAGATAACGCATAAAGGCCATATAATCATACTAAGTATCATGCCTATTGAACCTAAGAAATTTCTACATAGAAGTGTCAGTGAAGAAAGTACAATTAGATAAATAAGCTGTTGTTTTCTAGTTGTTTTAATGTTTAATACTGTAGTAAATAAAAGCATGCCTACACAAGCATCTACCAATGTTAAGGGAACGCTTATAATATTAATTAATCCTTCATTTTCAGTAGTTAGTGCCGTCCAAACGGTCTGTAAAATATCCATAATTATTTAAATCCTCCATAAATTTAGTTTTGTACTTGGGTCCAATATAACATTTTAAGTCTTCTGTACTATCAAAGTTTTGTTCAAAAGTAATCAAATTACCATTAGGGTCTACATTGTTAATCTTATTAATATTAGCAATATAAGACTTATGATACCTAACAAAATTTTGAGGTAATTCTTCCTCTAATTTTTTAAACGAGCCGTAAGTTTCATAAGTTCTTGTATCTGTATAAAAGACTAATTTCATTCCATCTTTACGAATATAGCGAATGTTATCTTGACAAATGATGGTATTTTTATTGTTAATACGTATAAAAGTTTTTCTCTTAGGACTGGTAGTGGTAACATCATCTACTAATCGCAAAAGTGTATCTTCCAATCTGTCGATAACAATAGGTTTTGGTAAAAAATCAAAAGTTTTGTATTTATAGGCCATCAAAATATATTCTAAATGTGCACTTGTAAAGATAATATAAATTTCTTTATTCTTTTTTCTAACCATATCTGCTACATCAAGTCCGGAAATTTTAGATTTTAAATCGATATCCAAGAATAAAACATTGGCAGTATGGTCTTCTAAGAAATCTAATACACCTTCTGCCGTTAAAGATTGAAAAGAAATCTCAGCATCTAAATCATGTTGGATAAAAAGCGATTCCAGCATTTTAGAGAGTCTATCTAAGACTACTTTATTATCATCACATACAACAAAACTTAACATTTTTTATCCCCCACGTTAAAGTAATTTATATAATAGAATATAATTTGACATATATGTATAAATTACCTAAATTTTCCAATTTATAATACATAATAATGCATATTTTTTAGAATGTCAATAGATATTTGCAGATAAAAAATAATTTCTTGTCGAAACTTGTAGAATTATTGTGCCTCTAAGAAAAGAAAATACAATAGTATATAATAAAAATACACCATAGGGTTAAAATAATCAAGGACACATAAAATAGAAGTAGAAATATAAGAGTATATTTCCTTATTATACTACATATAATGTTTTGAGGTGAAGGAAAATGTCAGTTCGAAAAGAAAAGAAAATTTTTTATTTAGCGAGTATCTTAATCATTGCAGCTTTTACGTTTAGTGTGTTATCCTATACACAAAGACAGGATATGATTGCAACTAGTGGAAGTGTCATAGAAAATAAAAGCAACCAAAAGATTGGATGGGGGATTAAAAGAAATGATAATCATGAACAACCAGATTTAGGAAGTAAAAATAAGAGAATTATTGATGAAAATAATGGAATTGCAATGGGGAGTAAAGAATATAAATATGTGTATTTAACATTTGATGAGGGATATGAAGCAGGCCATACCGAGAAAATTTTAGAGGTGTTAAAACAAAACGATGTAAAAGCTACTTTCTTTATTACCGCACACTATGTCAATACACAGCCAGATTTAGTAAGAAGAATGATAGAAGAAGGACACATTATAGGTAACCATACTGTCAATCATAAAAGTATGCCTTCTTTAACAACCGAACAAATTAAAAAAGAGGTTATGGATTTACATACATCTATCTATAATCAATTTGGTTATGAGATGAAATATATAAGACCACCCAAGGGAGAATATAGCGAAAAGACAGTAGCTTATTGTAATACTTTAGGCTATACCACTGTCATGTGGTCTTTTGCTTATGATGATTGGAATGAAAATGCCCAAAAAGGAGAAAATTATGCAAAACAAAAAATATTAGATAATGTGCATAATGGAGAGGTTATTTTATTACATGGTAATTCTAAAGATAATACAAATGTGTTAGATGCTTGTATTAAAGAAATTAAAAATAAGGGATATAGTTTTAGGTCATTAGATGATTTTGTAAGATAATAAACATAGACACATAGCTAAAACTATATGTCTTTTGCTTGAATGAAAGCTATAATAAAATTTAGTAGAATAGAAGAAAAGATTCATAAATAAGAAGAATTACATGAAAAACTCTATGGTTAAAGATAAAATATATTTATCTTTTTCTATGACTATGTTTAAGAAAGTAGCATCCTATTTTTAGGATGTTTTTTCTTTTGAAAATAACAGGCATAATCTAGTACCAAAGAAAATAAGATATAAAGAACAAAATAGAAAAAAGAGTAGGAAAGTCAAAAGAAAGAGGTGGCTTATGAGAAAAACAAAGTCTAGGAAAAGGCAAAATCGACTAGAAGAACTATTAGAAATTCCTAAGGAAATATCTTCACAAGAAGCTAAAATTACGGTAGTTGGGTTTGAACAAATGCTAATAGAAAATTATAAAGGCATTTTAGAATACCAAGAGTTTTATATTCGCATTAGTACCCATATTGGTATTGTAAATATAAATGGTTTTCATTTAAAATTAGAAGAGATGACTAGTGATGATATCATGGTAAAGGGAAAAATTGAAAGTATCGATTTTGAAAATCAAGTAGATGAAGGGGAAGAATCATGTACATAAAAATACTATTAAATTTTTTATTAGGTTATGTTCATATAGAAGTAGAAGGCTATTTTATAGAGCGTTTTATTAATTTGTGTATTAGTAAACACATCTTATTGTGGAATAGTAAAAGAAAAAAAGCTACTTTATTATATACCAATATGAGCATTCATGATTTTAGAAATATCAGTACTATTGCAAAACAAGCCAAATGTAAAGTAAAAATAAAAGCTAAAAAAGGTCTTCCTTTTATATTTCATAAATATAAAAAAAGAAAGCTATTTTTTGTATTCTTATTATTAATTTTTATAGGTATTCTATCTTTATCTAACTTTGTATGGAATATAGAAATTACAGGAAATACGACAATTCTAACAGAAGAATTATTACAAACAGTACAAGAAGAAGGGTTAACAATTGGTAAGTTAAAAAGTAGTGTTGATAGTAAAGAAATTATCAATAAAATACGATTAGATAGAAATGATATTGCATGGGTAGGAATAGAACTACAAGGGACCAATGCCATTGTGAAAGTAGTAGAGGCAGATAAAAAACCAGAGATTATTAATGAGGAAGAGTATTGTAATATTGTTGCAACAAAACCGGGCATTATTGTGAAGGTAGACGCGCTAAATGGTACACCCCTAGTCAAAGAGGGAGATACCGTTAAAGCAGGAACTGTTTTAGTAGGTGGGTTCCTAGAAGGCAAATATACAGGCACTAGATATGTGCATGCAAATGGCCAAGTACAGGCAAAAGTTTGGTATTCCGAAACACAAAAAGTAGAGTTAAAACAATTGCAAAGAATAAAGACTGGAAACGAGGAAACGAAATATTCCGTAAAATTAAATAATTTTCCAATAAATTTATATAAAACACTTTCAAAATTCGAAAAGTATGATACAATAATAGAGAATAATAAATTAAAATTATTTTCAGATTTTTATTTGCCAATAGAAGTCAGTAAAATAACGAATTATGAAATAAAAGAAGAACCAATCGAATATAGCATAGAAGAAGCAAAACAAATGGCAGAAAAACAAGCCAAACAAATTTTAGATGAGCAAATTGCAAATAAAGAAAATATTTTAAATACCTATATTAACTATCAGCAAACAGAAGATAGTGTGGAGGCTGAGGTAATATATGAGGTACTTGAAGAAATTGGGACAAAAGAAAAAATTGTATTTTGAAAGGAAGGATACCATGGAAGAAAGAAGTCTTAGAGTCTATGCAGACAAAACGTTTTTCACGAAGATAACCAATACCATTACAAAAATGTTAATTCCTACAAAAATAGGGATTAATGGCATGTTGATATCGATTAAAAGAAATAATGTGTTAAAGGCTTATGAAATAGAGCAGCAAAATGAAACAGAAGAAGATACAGAGAAAAAAGAAGCCATCCATCAGAAATATGAGGATACCTTTTCTTTATATTTAGAAGCGATTGATAAACATATCATGGATTCCATTTATAAGAAAGTAAAAAATGATACGGCTACAGAATTTGAAAAAAGTGCATTATCTAGATATTATGAAGTCATTCATATTAAAGAAAGCGAATATTTAGAATATAAATACATTAAACAAAAATATCTATTAGAATTAGACTATGAGACTTTAAAAGAATTGGATAAACCAAAATTAATGCAAAGATATCTTCCTTTTTATGTTAGCAAAATGGATGGATTATATAAAGGATTACTAAAACATTTTTCTATTAAATTAGCAGATAATTTAAGTTATCAAAATAAAGAAGAGGTATATGAAAAAATATTTTCTACGTTAGAAGAATATATTACGAATATTTTACCTTTAAAAATAGAAAATGATGAAACCAATACCTATAAAGAGATTTTAGAAGAATATGATAAATTTGAAAAATTTAGTGTCGGAAAATTAGACCAAAATGATGGTATAGAAAAGAAGATGATTTTACTAGCGATTAGTAGAAAATTGTTTACACACAGTTTACCACTTATTGTAGCAGAGCAATGCTATGTGAAATTATTAAAAGATACCAGAAGCTTAATTGTAGATACCAGAGTTATCAAGAAACAAGAAAAGGCCTATTCTTTATTAATTCGTTTAATAGAAGATTATAATATTAAGCTTCTTTCTACTAAGATTTACTGGGACAAACCAGCACAAAGAGATTTTTATAAGCAGTTCTGGAAAGATTACCAAGAGATTGAAAAAAACAAGAAGGTAGACTATATAGAGTATAGGAATAAGAAAGAAATTTTATTTATTAGTAGTGATTTAAAAGAAGTACGTAAGAATGAAAACCGTTATTATAAAATCATTCAATTTTATAAAGACAAGTTAGTAACCTTAGGCGCTATGAGAGAACTAAAAAACAATTATTTATCACAAGGAAGTTTTATAGGAAGGAAAGCATTATGCAGGAAGTAGTTGCTATTCATTTTTTAGATGTAGAAGAAAATATACCTTATCAAGAACTGATACAAAAAGTAGTGCAAACCTGTTTTAATCAAGAAGGATTAACTGCATTAAATTTATATATGAGTGTGACCTTAACGACACCAGAACACATTCGTATTTTAAATCAGACCTATCGACAGATAGATAAAGAAACAGATGTCTTATCTTTCCCTATGTTTGAAAAACAAGAATTAGACATACTCATAAAAGAACAGGTCTCACTACCAATACAAGAAGTGTTAGGAGATATTGTTATTTCTATAGATAGGGTAAAGCAGCAAGCACAAGAATATGGACATAGTGTTGAAAGGGAATTAGCTTATATGTTAGTACATGGATTTTATCATCTAATGGGTTATGACCATATAGAAGAAAAAGATAAAGTATTGATGAGACCTAAAGAAGAAGCTATACTAGAACAGTTACATATTACAAGGGATAATACATAAGAGGTAGTAAAAATGGAAGAAGAAAGACTAAAAAATAAGAATCTAATCAAAGCCTTTCAAAATGCAATTAATGGAATTTGGTACGCCATTAAGTCTCAAAGAAATATACAGATTCAATTGGTGATTATGCTATTGGTTTTGATTGCCTGTTTTATATTCAAACTAACAGTAACAGAATGGTTATTTGTAGTGTTTGCTTGTTTCTTTGTGATTGTAACAGAGGTAGTCAATACTGCCATAGAAACAGCTGTAAATTTATGTACAAAAGAAATTCATCCACTAGCAAAGCTTGCTAAAGATGTAGCAGCAGGAGCAGTGGTATTGGCTGCATTAAATTCAATTATAGTAGCTGGAATATTATTCATTAGTAAAATATAATTTAAACTAGAAGGGAATGGAAGATGACAATGAAAAATTCAAATGGAATTAAAATTTTAGTAGTCATTTTGGTAATTTTAATTATCGCAGCAGGAGTACTTTTAGCCATTAAAATAGTAAACGATAATCAAAATAAAACCGTATCAGTAGGAGAACAAGGAAATACCAATGTAGAAGATGATAAAAAAGTAGTAGAAATTAAAGAACCTAAAATCTTTCAAGGAAATGATAGACCGATTGCTGTAATGATAGATAATCATAAAGCAGCTATGCCGCAAGCTGGATTAAATGATGCATATTTAGTATATGAAATGATTGTAGAGGGTGGAGAAACTAGATTAATGGAACTATTTAAGGGTTCTGATTTAGACAAAATTGGTCCTGTTAGAAGTGCTAGACATTACTATTTAGATTATGCTTTAGAAAATGATGCTATTTATGTACATTTTGGTTGGAGTCCACAAGCACAGTCCGATATTACGAAATTAGGAGTTAATAATATTAATGGAATTTATGAAAGCTCTACTTCTTTTTGGAGAGTTAAAGATAAATCATCACCACATAATGTAGCGACTAGCACACAAAAAATCTTAGAAATTGCTAATAGAAAAGGCTATCAAACGACTTCTAAAAAAGAGAGTGTATTAAATTATGTAGCAGACCCTGTTACATTAGATAGTGAAATGATAGCTACCACAGTTACTATACCATATTCTACCAGCAATACGGTTAAATATGAGTATGATGAAGTAACTGGTAGATATGTTCGTTATTCTAGAGGTACCAAACAAGTAGATTGGACAACGAAAGAGACAGTAACGACTAAAAATATTATTATTGCTAAAGTAAAAAATACGACTTTAAATGATGGTGAAAATAAAGGAAGACAAACATTAGATAATGTAGGTACTTTAGAGGGATATTACATTACAAATGGTAAGGCTATCAAAATTACTTGTGAGAAATCTTCTAGAAGTGCACAAACGGTCTATAAGGATATGAATGGAAAAGAGATAGAAGTAAATGATGGAAATACATTTATCCAAATGTGCCCAATAGATAGTGAGATAAAAATAGAACCTGGTATAAACTCTAATGAAAACAATACCAATACACAAGTAAATTCATAAAGGGTGATAAAAGATAAAGACTAATCTAAATGGTTGGTCTTTGTTTGCACAAATCAAGAAAAGGATATATAAGCATATACATAAAAATAATTGAAAAAAGAAGTAATTTTAGAGAAAATAAAATAATAGATTTTGATTTCTTATAAAATGCAAAAAACTAGTGGTAAATGGGGGATAATCCATAAAAGTAAATGTACGGAAAATTTTTGTAAAAATGGGAAAGGAGACTAAACATGGAATATTTGGATGTTTACGATGAAAATAAGAAATATATAGGAAAGTTTGAGAGAAATTATGTACATGCTAATGCTTTATGGCATAATACCGTACATTGTTGGATTTATGATGAGGAAGGAAATATCTATTTTCAAATTCGTAAAGAAGAAAATAAATTATATACCACAGCCTCTGGGCATGTGATGGCAGGAGAAACTATCTGTGAGGCTTTTGGAAGGGAGATTCAAGAAGAAATAGGCATTTTAGTAGATTATGAAAAAGCTGAGAAAGTGAATGTATATACCTTTAAAATGGATAAAATAAAAGCAGATGGGACTGTTTTCAAAGACAGAGCCTTTTCTAATGTATATGTTTATAAGTTTCAAGGAAATATAGAAGATTTTCACTTCGATACAAATGAGGTGAATGGAATTGTTAAGCTAAATGCAAAAGAAGTATATTCTCTTTTACAAAAAGAGTGTGGCGAAATAACTGGTTATTGGATTAAACCAGAAAACGGAAAGAACTTAGAAATACAAACAACTTATACATTCGAAGATTTCTTGGTAAACAAAGGAGAAACAGCTATACAAAAATATGGAGATGTTTTACAAAAAGTAATAGAATTAACATAGAAAAAAGGATAGAAAAAATTGGAGGAAGCTAACTATAAAAGGTTAGCTTTTTCTAGTGCTATGAAAGTGAAAAAAATGATATGCAAAAAGCTACATAAAAGTAATTGAAAAACAGAGTAACTATTAGGAAAATAAAAAGGTAATATGAAATAGAAAAGAAAGAGGAAAAAAAGATGAAACAAACCAATGAAGAAGCAATTACTTTGATTGCCCTAGTGATTACCATTATCATTTTAATTATCTTAGCTGGTGTAGGCATACAAACAACGATAGGAGAAGATGGGATTATTACAAAGACTAAACAAGCTAGACAAAATATTTTAATAGCACAAGAAGAAGAGGCAAAAATGTTAAATGCGTTATATAATACTTTAGAAAATGGAGAGGATAAATATACACCAAAGACAGTAGAAGAATGGAGAAATCAAGGAATATATGCAACTGAAAATACGATATTAATAGATAAGAGGCATAACCAAGTTGTTATTCCAGATGGTTTCAAAGTATCTATGGAATCAGATATATATGTAGCAAATGGCGTGGTAATAGAGGATATAGATGGAAATCAATTTGTATGGGTACCAGTAGGAGAATTCTTAAAAGCAGATGGAACCAAAGAAAACATTACTTTAGGAAGATATACTTTTGATACAGGAATATGGGATGAGACGCAAAAAAAATATATGGGGACAGGAAAAGAAACGTTAATACAAAGTGCAAATCAATTTGAGCAAGAAACAGGTATAGAAAATAATTATGGAATTTATAAAGAATTAGTACAGTTTAGAATCTCGAATGAATTGGAAACCTTAGAAGGAACAAATACGACAGCTAGAAATTTAAGTGGTTTTGTGGAAAGTGTAAAAATAAATGGTGGTTACTATATTGGTAGATATGAATCTAGTTATAGAGATGGTATAGTACCCTATGTTAAAAAAAGTTTAAGTGTTTCTCTAGAACCTGAAAAAAAAGAAGGTGAAATTTGGAATTATACAACACAAACAAAAGCAGCCATGGCGTGCAGAGATATGTATCATAAAACAAGTTTTGAAACAGATTTAATTAATAGCTATGCTTATGATACAGCTATAGTGTTTATTCAGAAATGTTCCAATGATAAAACCTATTCTATTAAAGATTCGTTTAATGATTCTTTAAAAAATACTGGTAGAGATGATGAGTCAAAAGATGAAAGATGTAAAATTAATGATTTAGCATCTAATTTATATGAATGGACAACCGAATATTGTACTAGAATAGAAGGCAATACTGCTTGCCCAGGAACTTGTAGAGGTGGCAGATATTATAATCACAATGGACTTTTCTATACCAGTGTGAGAGAAAGTATTGGTAGTACAAGTGGTGAAAAATCTGCTGGAACTTCCTTCAGACCTATCTTATATACTTTTTAGGATAAAATAGAAAAACAGGAACTGGAAAACTTCCAGTTTTTTTCTTTTTTTCTAAAGTATTATTCATGTAGTTACATAAGATAAATTGAAAAAATAAATGTGAACAGAGAAAATAAAAGGGAAAACATAGGAGAAAGAGGAATGGAAAATGAAGCAATTAAAAGAAACAGGTATGACAATGGTATCGTTAGTAGTTACCATTATTATATTAATTATTTTAGCAGGTATTAGCATAAATATGACTATTGGAGAGGATGGTATTATTACAAAAGCAAAGCAAGCTAAACAAAATATAGTATTAGCTGGAGAAGCAGAGGCTATGCAACTTAATCAGTTATACTATGAATTGGAAACAGGTGGTGAACTATCAGAAGATGAAGAGTCTACAAAGAAGGATGAAATTATAGCTTTACTACAAAAACAAGTAGAAGAATTACAAAAACAGGTAGTTAGTTTGCAGACAGAAAATGCAGAATTAAAAAAACAAATAGAGGATTTAAATGTGCAGATAGCCAATTTACAAAAAGAAATAGAAGATTTAAAAGCACAGATTGCTTCTAAAGATATAGAAATAGCAGAATTAAAAAAACAAGTCAGTGAGAAAGAAGCAAAAATACAGGATTTACAAAATCAGTTAAATACTATAAATTCTTTACTAGCCCAAACCAATGCAACAGCAGATAAGATATTAGCAGGCTATAAAGCCTATAGTGGAGGAAAACTAGTAACTGGTACATTGCCGAATTTATCGCATTATGGCAATGGAGGAAATGCCCAAACTTATTTAAATTCTACTTATACAAATGTGGGTGTTACAAATTATGCAGGTGCTCATTGGTATACAGTTAATGGAGATGGTGTAAAAAGACTATGTTTACAAGCACCATATGGTGCTTTTGGAGGCGTAGGAGGTCATAACTTAGGTGGAGATGGTTATATAGGAATTAGTGAAAAAGATTTACAAAATGTATTAGGAGTGACAGAAGTAAAAGTAGCAAAAGGACAGAATATAGCTGGAGTAACGGGAACCTATACATCCGATGCAACAGCAAATGCCAATAATTTAAGTAGTGGAAAAACTGCCTATGTGAATGGACAGAAAATTACAGGAAATGGAACAGACGTTAACAATAGCTATAATAATGGCTATAATGCTGGCTATGCAGCAGGAAATAATGCAGGAAAATCAGCTTTAAAAAGTGCTACTTATTCTTTTAATGATAGATTAAATGGGAATAAAACGGTTAGTTATAATACAGGAAAACAATTAGTAGCAGTTATGTTAAAAACTTGTTCTTATAATGTATATGGTTGGCAACAAAACTATAATGCTTATGTAGGTGCTGGTGTTAGTTGTTCTTTTAGTGGTACGACACTATCTGTTACTTTTCCAGGTAGTCATACAGATGATACCAATACCGGAGGTGGAAAAAGAAATAGTAGTTTTACGGTAGAATATTTCTATTTTGAATAAAGATAAATAAAAAAGAAGTTAACAATAGTTGAATGCTGGTTAACTTCTTTTGTTTATGAAAACTTCTGCTTATTGTCTATAATCAAAAAGATGAAGAAAAGATAAAGTAATTTATATAATAAGACAGGAATCTGTAAAAAACATCAAATCTTTTAGTATCACAAAATAGATAAAAGAAGGAGTAAATAAATGAAAAAAGAAATAGGAATGACAATGGTATCTTTGGTGGTAACCATTATTATTTTAATTATTTTAGCAGGCATTAGTATAAATATGACTATTGGAGAAGAGGGAATTATTACAAAAGTAAAACAGGCAAAACAAAATATAGTATTGGCAGGAGAAGCGGAAGCTATGCAACTCAATCAGTTATACTATGAATTGGAAACAGGTGGAGAATTGTCAGAAGATGAAGAAAGTGCCAAAAAGGATGAAATTATAGCTTTACTGCAAAAGCAAGTAGAAGAATTACAAAAACAGGTAGCTAGCTTGCAGACAGAAAATGCAGAATTAAAGAAACAAATAGAGGATTGTACTATACAAATAGCTAACTTACAAAAAGAAATAGCCGATTTAAAAGCACAGATAGCTAGTAAAGATATAGAAATAGCAGAACTTAAAAAACAGATAAGTGAGAAAGAAGCTAAAATACAGGACTTACAAAATCAATTGAATAACTTAAATTCTTTACTGGCACAGACAAATGCTACAGCAGATAAAATATTAGCAGGTTATAAGGTCTATAGTGGAGGAAAATTACTAACAGGTACCATGGCTAACCAAGGGCCATTAGTAGTAGCCTAAATTGTGGACAAAGTTATACCATTCCAGCAGGTTATCATGATGGTACAGGAAAAGTAACGGCTAATAGCTTAGCTAGTCAAACTCAAGCCACTGCAACTAAGCAAGATATAAAGGAGGGGAAAACAGCTTGGGTAAATGGACAAAAAGTAGAAGGTGTAGCAAGCAGTGCAGATAATCTACAATGGGAATATAAAACGATGGTAGGTACACCAACTGCTAACTCAAACGGAATGTCTTGGGATTTAACCAGTATTCCGAATTATCAAAAATTAGAATTACATAAAACATTAAATCCTGTTATGGTATCTAGTTTTGATATGAGCAATTGGAATACTAGTCAAAGTCGAGCATGGAAAATCAGGTGGGCATATAATGCAACAACTGGAAAATTAAGTGTCGCAACAGAGGGAGGACCTATCATACAATATGGAACCGGAATAACACAAAGAACGGTAGGGGTATATTATTTACAATTTTAAAATAGGTACGTATTTCTTAGAAATACAAAAAAGAAAAAACAATTTATAGTAAATGTATTACTATCTAAGCAGAATGTAACTAAATTGATTTTGTTATATGGTTTAGAAAATAAACCGAGAATCCAATTAGAATCCTCGGTTTATTTGTTAAGTATTGTACACGAAATCTGCAATAAATTTAAAAGTATCTAATGTCCGATTAAGTGTTATAACGAATTGCTTTTGGCTATTTTCTTCAAATCTTACAAAGATAGGAAGATAATGAGGATATTTAGATAAAAAATCCTCAAAGGTTTCTTTAAATCTCAAGTCGCAGATAGAATGTAAACAAAGCTGATAATGATAATCGTTTAGTATAGAAAAAGAATACTTATCTTGTAATATATTTTGTGTTTCATAGACTTTTTCCAATTCTGTTTTAGAGGCTTTACATATTCTACATATGTAGCTTTGTGATAAGTGGAGGATAGAAGTAGTTTCATTTTGATTTCTTCCACTAATGTAAGAGAAAAATACAAAAGCTTTTATTTTAGATAAATGGTTTAATGCTATGTTAACGACATTTTCAATAGTTTGTATATTTTCTACTTCTTGTTCATAGTTAGCAATCGTATATTCTGATTCATCTGTGAGAATATCTTCTAAAAGAAACGTGTTTCCATCCTTATCACTATGTAATGGAAAGTTAAGAGAGTAAGTGCAAAGGTGTTTTTGATTCTTCCGTAAATACATTAAAATCTCATTCTCAATACATCTACTAGCATAAGTCGCTAAAGATGGGCTTTTCTCGTAAGAAAAAGTAT
Organism: uncultured Clostridiaceae bacterium; assembly: GCA_958402495.1. Lineage (GTDB taxonomy): Bacteria > Bacillota > Clostridia > TANB77 > CAG-508 > UMGS1663. The sequence goes on along the minus strand of CATXTS010000004.1, from coordinate 14,029 downwards.
TAACAGCTTTTATGAGTCCTATACAGCCAATAGAAAATAAATCCTCCAAAGAAAGTTCTGGATTTTGAAATTTTTTGGCAACGTGTATGACTAACCGTAAGTTTCTTTCAATGAGTGTATTTCGTATCTTAGGATTATCATGTAGTTGTGCGAATAGTTGTTTTTCTTCGTCTGCTGATAAGGGAAGAGGTAAAGAAATACCACTTATAAATGAGTTCATAATAGACTCCTTTCTTTAATTAAAGAATATATAATTGTTACGTAAGCATTACTTTATACAAAATTATAAAGGAGAAAATAGAAAAATAGAGTGTATATTATGTAAATAATATATTGGAAAAGGTATGAATAAGCGTATTTCTACTATAAAAATCTTGCTACAATTATATTATCTAGAACAAAATTTCTAGAAATATATATATGAGGTGAAAAAGATGACAAAGGTAGAGGTAGTAGAACAACTTACGCAGATGCAACGGAAGATTGCAGAACTAATTACTGCATTAGAAGACAAGGAAACAAAAATCCAAAATGCAGAAAACAGTAAAGAAAATCTGCAAAGGGTAGTTACAGAGGAACTCTGTGCAATAGGTTATCCTATGCATCTTCAAGGATTTAGCTACGTTCGTACAGCTATTATGATGACAGTAGAAAATCCACAGTTAGTGCAGAGTATTACCAAACAATTATATCCAAGCATTGCATGCCAATATCATACAACTTCCTCAAAAGTGGAAAGGTCCATTCGGCATGGCATAGAAGTTACGTTTGGTAATGGAAATTGGGAAAAGTTGCAGGAAACCTTTGGGTGTATCTATTCTAGAGATAAAGGTAAAACTACCAATAGCGAATTTATAGCAACTTTGGCAGAACGAATTCGCCTACAATTAAATTAACTTTGTTATTTACTGTGCAGACAGTAGTCTGTAAGAAAAGAAGGGGGACTTTACAATTGTAAAGCCCTCTTCTTTCCTTGTAGTTTGAATGGTAAAAGAAATTCATTGAAATACTAAGTGGAACATGATATAATAAAAAAATAAAACAAGGTCCCTAAATTTTACAAATTTAGCGTTTGGAATGCAGTATAATGAGTATAATTTCAAATACAAAATAAATGGAGGAAATATGGAAGAAGAAAAGGAAGTCGTATTTAAATCTGGTTTTGTATCTTTAATAGGAAGAACCAATGTGGGAAAATCAACACTAATTAATAGTTTAGTAGGAGAAAAGGTAGCAGCAGTAGCTAATAAAACACAAACAACCAGAACCGCTATACGTGCTATAGTCAATAGACCACATTCTCAGATTGTATTTATAGATACGCCAGGTATTCATAAACCAAAAACCAAATTAAGCCATACCATGATAGATACTGCTTTTACCTATATTGGAGAAGTAGATGTGGTATTATTTTTAATAGATGGTACTTCAGAAGAGATTGGCAAAGGAGATAGTAAAATATTAGACAAAATAAAGGAAGCTGGTAAAAAAACAATTTTACTGATTAATAAAATTGATATGGTGCAAAATAAGGAAAAGTTATTGCATTTAATAGATGTGTATCAAAAAGCTTATGATTTCACAGCGGTAATACCAATTTGTGCTACCAAACAAGAAAATTTGGAATTGGTATTAGAGGAAATAGAGAAGAACTTAAAACCAGGTCCTGCATATTATGATATAGAAGAATATACAGATCAAACATTAAGACAATTAGTAGAAGAGACAATCAGAGAAAAAGCGTTAAGATTATTAGACGAAGAAGTACCACATGGTTTGTATATAGAAACAGAAAAGATGAAATTAAGAAAGACAAAAGAAAAAGAGGAAATTTATGATGTAGAGGCAACTATCTATTGTTTAAGAGAATCTCATAAAGGGATTATTATTGGAAAAAATGGTAGTATGCTAAAAAGAATTGGAACATATGCTAGACAAGATTTAGAAAATATGTTAGATACAAAGGTAAATTTGAAATTATGGGTGAAAGTGAAAGAGGATTGGCAAAATAATGATGTTATTGTAAAAAAGTTTAAATTGAAATAATATCAAAATAAAACAAATACTAAAACTTTCCAAGTATAAATTCGCAAAAAATGCAAAAGATAAGATTAGAGGAAGAAATTGTAATATTACAAGCTCGTTCTTTAAATGTTAAGGAGATGATTTCTGATGATAAAACAATTAGCATGGAATACTTTTAAAAATACAGGAGATATTAATGCGTATTTAGAATTAGTAGAAGTAGAAAATATAGAAAGAGCGATGAAGCAAGAAAATGGAGAAGCAGAAGGAAAACAAATACCCAATAATTTAGGAGAAAATATTGGTATAGATACGAAAAAAGAAATATACTAAAATAAAGGTGAAAAAATATGGGAACATTTAAAACCAAAGGAATAATCATTGCAGAAAATAATATGGGAGATTTTGATAAAATGGTTACAATGTTAACACCAAATGGAAAAATTGGGTGTTCTGCAAAAGGTGCTAGAAGAGCAAAGAGTCAATTAATGGCAGGCACTCAATTTTTGTGTTTTGGAGAATATATGTTATTTAAAGGCTCCAATACTTATACAATCAATTCTTGTGATACCATTGCATTATTTTATAATATACGTATGGACCTAGATAAATTACAAAGTGCAGTACATATTACAAAGATAATTCAAGATGTAACAGATGAGAATCAAAATACCTATAAGATTTTACAATTATATTTAAATACTTTATATATGATTGAACAAACACAGGAAAATTTTACATTTATAGAATCTATATTTAAAATTAGATTACTTTCTTTATTAGGTTTTAGACCTAGAATAGAGGAATGTTGTATTTGTAAAGATAAAGAAAAATTAGAGTATTTCAGTTTCAAAGATAGTGGTTTAAAATGTGAAAATTGTGCTAAACAAGATACAGGTGCTATTCAAATATCAGAGTCTACAAAACAAGCATTACAATATATTATTTTAGCACCTGCTAAAAAAATTTTTTCCTTTCAGATAGCACCAGAGAATCAAAGACAGTTAGCCTTAATTGCTAAAATTTATACGAATGATAAATTAGAAAAAGAATATGAAGCTTAGAGTTTTGAAAGTGTTAAAAAATAAGGTAAATAGAGACAGAGGAGATAGAAGTGAAAATCTCATCTGTCTTTTTCTATGGATAAATAAAAAATAAGGCTTGACAATAAAATTAGCACGTGCTAAAATATAACAAAAGGAGGTATCTATATGAGTATAATAAGTGAAGTTCGTGAAAAACAAAATGAATTAATTGTCATGATAAATACTACATTTGATGAAATAGTTATGCAATTAGAGAAGCAAGGTTTAGGAGAAAATCCATACGAGGCTATTTATGAAAGTGAATATCCAATAACCAATGCGACAGGATTTAAGGGAAAAAAACCAATAGCGGTTAAAATAGAAAATAAACGTATCATGACGCCTACTTGGAAAACCGTAGTAGAGACTATTTTAAAAGAAGTAATGAAAGAAGATGAAATGAAAAATAAAATAATGGGATTGAATGATAAGTTATTAGGAAAAGTACGTAGTAGATTATCGAAAGATGCAACTCATATGCGTAGTCCTATGGAATTGTGTGATGGTTTATATATAGAAACCCATTATGATACAGAGACTCTAATGAAATTATTAATACAAATTTTAAAAGAAATTTCATATGATTATAGCCATCTGAGAATTATTATTAAGAATTAGCTAGTTATCTATAGGAGGTAAGAGGGATGTTTGATAATGAAATTTATTTATCTAATACGGACAAGTTAAAAGACTATTTGGGATTAGAGTTAAATATGAATAGTTCAGAACGTGTGTGGAGAAGAGCCATTCAAATCTTCGAAAATCGAATGCAAAGTAGATATTTTAATGCAATTGATAAATTATCTCAAGATGGTAATCAAGAAAGTATATTTACATATGGTTTTTCTATGATAGCTATACAATGTTTATTGATAGATACTTTAGTAAAGTTTAGATATGGACCCAATACAAGAAAGGGAACAAATCAATATCTTACAGAAAAAAGAGTATTGGATAATAGAATTTATACAAAACTTGTATACTACAAAGAGAACCAAAATAGATTTATAAAGTTTTTAGAGGAATTCTTTATATTTGGGGAAGATGCAAAAGATTTCTCTATGAAATTTTACAAGGATATAAGATGTGGAATTCTTCACTTTGGTTCTACAGAAAATGCAAGTAGGTTAACATGTGATTGTCCTAATTTAATTGAACCATTAGAAAATGGAGGAATTAGTGTAGACGTCCTTGTTTTAAATAACAGGTTAAAAGCGTATTTTAATACTTATATAGAAGAATTAAGAGATGAAAGACAATTACTTATCAGGAAACATTTTTTAACAGGAATGAACTATTTATGTGATATATATATGAAGCAGGAAGAGGTGGGATTTTAAGCATTATAAAAAATAGCAAGATAGGAAATTTATGAAAGAAATGTAGAAAATAGGAACTATATAAAAGCCAAATTTAAGAAAGGAAAATTTACATAGAAAATATTGTAATATACAGCAGTTTATGGTATAGTAAGGAACATAGGAGGGAAGCCTATGTGGGGAGATATTGCAATCGCATTCTTATTAGCATTTATTACGGCTTTTATTTTAACGCCCTATACGATTAAAATTGCTAGAAAGATAGGGGCTGTAGATGTACCGAAAGATGAAAGAAGAATGCATAAGAAACCAATGCCTAAATTTGGCGGACCAGCCATTATTGCTGGATTTTTGTTATCCACGATTTATTTGATAATTACATCTTCTATAGAAGGTAATTTAAATATATTTGGTCCAGAGAACTATGCTTTAAAGTTACTTGGGTTTTTCTTAGGGATTTTAATACTAAGCCTTTTTTGTTTTTTTGATGATATTAAAGGAATTCATCCATTAACAAAATTAACAGGACAAATATTAGCGGCTGGTATTGTAGTAGCTTGTGGTGTTAGAATTGATAATTTTACATTGCCATTTTTAGAAGGAAATATTGTACTTAGTAATTTGTTTTCTATTATTCTAACAATGGGTTGGATTATTGGAATTACGAATGCGATTAATTTAATAGATGGGTTAGATGGACTTTCAACGGGAATTGCAATTATATCTTGTGTGTCATTACTCATTATCTTTTCCTTAAATGGTTCACCACTCATTGCGATTATCATTATTACGGCTTTAGTAGGGGCTTTGGCAGGGTTCTTACCATTTAATTTTAGTCCAGCAAAAACATTTATTGGAGATATAGGTTCTAATTTTATAGGATTTGCTTTAGCAATAGTTTCCATTTTGGGAATTGCTAAAACAGCTACAGCATTTGTGGTTGTTTTACCAATTATTGTATTAGGTCTTCCTATTTTTGATACGATGGCGGCAATTATTAGAAGAATTATAAAGGGAAAATCACTAAAAGCAGTATTACAAGCAGATAAAGGACATTTACATCATAAGTTAATTGCCAAAGGACTTACACAAAAAGAAGCGGTGCTTTTATTATATGGTATTAGCGTGGCCTGTGGTATGTTTGCTATTATTTTGTTTGAAAGTGATATTTGGAAAGCTTTGTCATTTGCATTAATGGTGATTGCTGTTGTATGCATAGGATATAAAGAATTTTTTAAATTGAAGGAAGGTGAAAAAGGTATGTATAAATGTATGGCATGTGGTTATATTTATGACCCAGAAATTGGTGACCCAGATAGTGGAATTGCACCAGGAACAAAATTTGAAGATATTCCAGACGACTGGACTTGCCCACTTTGCGGTGTAGGAAAAGATATGTTTGAAAAAATAGACTAATTTATCAAAAAAGAAAATACACTTACTTTTGTAATTTATTACCATTTACAAAAGTAGGTGTATTTTTTATGCAAACTTATAAATAGCTAAACAAAACAAAAAAATAAAAAGAAGAAAAGAAAAAACGTATAATAAAAAATAAAAGTAGTTGCTTTTATGGAAAAATATAGAATTATGCTAGTAAAGTAAGAGAATCAAAGTTAAGAACATAAGAAAAGGAAGGGAGAAAAAAGATGAGGGAAAATAGAAAACAAAAAGGAATTACCTTAATTGCTTTAGTGATTACGATTATTATATTAATTATTTTAGCAGGGGTAAGTGTAAGTTTTGTCATTGGAGATAATTGTATTATGGGACAGGCAAAAGAGGCAAAGAAGAAAACAGAGGTTGCCAGTGAAGAAGAAGCCATTTCTCTATTTTTATTGTCTAATAGTTTAAAGGAAAATGCTGAACAAAAGCCAATAGGCATTCCTTTATATAATAAAAATTTAGAAAATGGTAACCGATGGAATTTAATTATTCTAAAAGATACGCATAAACAATATGGAACCGGGTGGTATTTTGTAGAAAAAGGTACTCATTTAGAAGACTATGGTATTTTAAAAAGTGCTTGGGTCATGAATCCACAAACAGATGAAAAAGTGGAATTAACAGAAGGAAGTTATAATCATATCTCCTATGATACGGCATTAGCTGTAAAAGAAGGATTAATCTTTAACTTAGACCCTTCTGTGGTAGAAAATGTAGATATAGAACAATTGAAACAAGGAGATTACAGTCAATTAGGAGAAAATGTGGAATTATTAAATTTTAATTGGGATGCTAACAGTGGACTTACACCATCTGCTTTTCAATTTGATGGAATTGATGATTATATTAAATTAAAATATAATAACGCAGAAGAAAAACAAACATTAGCACAAAATGGTTTTACTTTTGAATATTATGGAACAATAGAAAAAGGAAATAGTTATAACGAAAAAAAAGAACCAATACAACATACATATACGGGTATGTTTTGTTATTGGAATGGGGAAGAAACGAAACAAGCTAAATATAGGTTTGGCTTTGAAACTATAAAAAATACAATTAAATGGAATGCAGCAATGGTAAATCAAAAATCGGATTTTAGTGAGGAAGGAAGTCCATGGAATATTCACTATCCAATCATAGATTATACTCCAGATAAGGAATTATATGTTACTATCACTCTGGATACCAGCCATAGTTTTATAAAAGATGAAGTAGAATATTATAAACAAACTTTTTATAGAAATGGAGAAATTTTATATGTAGGAGGTTATAATAAAAAACAATGGGATGCATTTGTTCATGACGATTTGGACAAGCTACAATATTTCTGTATAGGTAGGTCTTCTATGACTAGTGAAGGCTGGTGGCATTATAGTAGGATGAATGCCTATACTTTGAGGTTATATAACCAAGCTTTAAGTAAAGAGCAAGTTAAAGAAAATTACGAAAAATCAAAAGTATATCATGAATCTTTAATGCAATAAGTATAAAAAATTATGGAGTTGTCGGTAGGGAAAGTAGAAATACTTTCTCTATTTTGAATATTATGCAAACTTTAAAACAATAGAGCCTCCTAAAAAGATTAAAGAAAATTATAAAAAACGATACAATCAATTAGTAAAAAGAGAAAACAAAGGAGGAAATCATGATAAAAATCGTAAGAAAAACTTTAGAAAAAAAGGATAATAAAAAATTAAAAGAATGTGGAATTACGCTTATTGCATTAGTCATTACGATTATTGTATTAATTATTTTAGCAGGTGTTAGCTTAAATTTGGTCTTTGGAGAAAACGGTATCATTGAACAGGCAAAAGAGGCAAAAAAGAAAACAGAAGTTGCTAGTGAAGAAGAAGCCATTTCTCTATTTTTATTGTCTAATAGTTTAAAGGAAAATGCTGAACAAAAGCCAATAGGCATTCCTTTATATAATAAAAATTTAGAAAATGGTAACCGATGGAATTTAATTATTCTAAAAGATACGCATAAACAATATGGAACCGGGTGGTATTTTGTAGAAAAAGGTACTCATTTAGAAGACTATGGTATTTTAAAAAGTGCTTGGGTCATGAATCCACAAACAGATGAAAAAGTGGAATTAACAGAAGGAAGTTATAATCATATCTCCTATGATACGGCATTAGCTGTAAAAGAAGGATTAATCTTTAACTTAGACCCTTCTGTGGTAGAAAATGTAGATATAGAACAATTGAAACAAGGAGATTACAGTCAATTAGGAGAAAATGTGGAATTATTAAATTTTAATTGGGATGCTAACAGTGGACTTACACCATCTGCTTTTCAATTTGATGGAATTGATGATTATATTAAATTAAAATATAATAACGCAGAAGAAAAACAAACATTAGCACAAAATGGTTTTACTTTTGAATATTATGGAACAATAGAAAAAGGAAATAGTTATAACGAAAAAAAAGAACCAATACAACATACATATACGGGTATGTTTTGTTATTGGAATGGGGAAGAAACGAAACAAGCTAAATATAGGTTTGGCTTTGAAACTATAAAAAATACAATTAAATGGAATGCAGCAATGGTAAATCAAAAATCGGATTTTAGTGAGGAAGGAAGTCCATGGAATATTCACTATCCAATCATAGATTATACTCCAGATAAGGAATTATATGTTACTATCACTCTGGATACCAGCCATAGTTTTATAAAAGATGAAGTAGAATATTATAAACAAACTTTTTATAGAAATGGAGAAATTTTATATGTAGGAGGTTATAATAAAAAACAATGGGATGCATTTGTTCATGACGATTTGGACAAGCTACAATATTTCTGTATAGGTAGGTCTTCTATGACTAGTGAAGGCTGGTGGCATTATAGTAGGATGAATGCCTATACTTTGAGGTTATATAACCAAGCTTTAAGTAAAGAGCAAGTTAAAGAAAATTACGAAAAATCAAAAGTATATCATGAATCTTTAATGCAATAAGTATAAAAAATTATGGAGTTGTCGGTAGGGAAAGTAGAAATACTTTCTCTATTTTGAATATTATGCAAACTTTAAAACAATAGAGCCTCCTAAAAAGATTAAAGAAAATTATAAAAAACGATACAATCAATTAGTAAAAAGAGAAAACAAAGGAGGAAATCATGATAAAAATCGTAAGAAAAACTTTAGAAAAAAAGGATAATAAAAAATTAAAAGAATGTGGAATTACGCTTATTGCATTAGTCATTACGATTATTGTATTAATTATTTTAGCAGGTGTTAGCTTAAATTTGGTCTTTGGAGAAAACGGTATCATTGGACAGGCAAAAGAGGCAAAAAAGAAAACAGAAGTTGCTAGTGAAGAAGAAGCTATTTCTCTTGCTTTGTTGTCTATTAATTTAAAGGAAAATGCACAGCAAAAACCAATAGGAATTCCTTTATATGATAAAAATTTAGAAAATGGTAACCGATGGAATTTAATTATTTTAAAAGATACGCATAAACAATATGGAACTGGGTGGTATTTTGTAGAAAAAGGTACTCATTTAGAAGATTATGGTATTTTAAAAAGTGCTTGGGTAATGAATCCACAAACTGGTGAAAAAGTGGAATTAGCAGATGCAAGTTATAATCATATTTCTTATGATACAGCATTAGCTGTAAAAGAAGGATTAATCTTTAACTTAGACCCTTCTGTAGTAGAAAATGTAGATGTAGAACGATTGAAACAAGGAGACTATAGTCAATTAGGAGAAAATGTAGAATTATTAAACTTTAATTGGAATGATAATAGTGGATTTACATCATCTGCCTTTCAATTTGATGGAATTGATGATTATATCAAATTAAAGTATAATAATGCAGAAGAAAAACAAACATTAGCACAAAATGGCTTTACTTTTGAATATTATGGAACGATAGAAAAAGGAAATAGTTATAATGAAAAAAAAGAGCCAATACAACATACATACACAGGGATGTTTTGTTATTGGAATGGAAAAGAAGAAAACCAAGCTAAAGTTAGGTTTGGAATATTAAATAATTATACATTAAGATGGAACATGACTTTTTCAGGAGGACAATCAGATTTTAGTGCAAAAGATTCGGCATGGAATATAGATTATGTTCTAAAAGATTATACACCAGGTCAAGAAGTTTATTTTACTGTAACATTAGATACAACTAGTAGTTTTGTAAGAGATAATGAGGAGTATTATAAACAAACTTTTTATAGAGATGGAGAAATTTTATATGAAGGTGGTTATAATAAAAAACAATGGGATGATTTTGTAAATAATAGATTACAAAGTTTACAATATTTCTGTATAGGCAGGTCTTCTATGACTAATGAAGGTTGGTGGCATTATAGTAGGATGAATGCCTATACTTTAAGACTATATAATCAAGCTTTAAGTAAAGAACAAGTACAAGAAAATTATGAGAAATCAAAATTATATCATGAATCGCTACAATAATGTATAAATCTATTATGAAAGAAAAACGTCTTTTGACGTTTTTTATTTTTTTTCTTAAAAAGTGTTGACATTTAAAGATATTATCAATATAATAATAACAATAAAACTTATTAACAAATTGATAATAACAAAAAGGAAGGTGATACCATGAAAAAGAATAAGGTAATCGTAGTCTATGGAGGTTCTTTTAATCCTATTTTATATTCTCATCTTTCTTTAGCACAACATGTCGTAAATGAATATTCTGAAGTTCAAAGCGTTATTTTTGTACCTGTAAATTCTAAATATGATAAAACTGGTTTAGAAAGTAATTTTCACCGTTATAAAATGGTAGAACAAGCAATTGCAGGAAATGAAAAATTTACATTATCAGATATAGAAATGCAAATAGAAGAGCCAGTCTATACTTTCCAGGTTTTAGAAGAAATCCAAAAACAATATCCAGAGCATGACATTTGGTTTTTATTAGGAACAGATAATTTAAAATTGTTAAAAACTTGGAAGCAAGCAGAATTCTTAGTAAATCATTATCACTTTTTGGTATTAGAAAGAGGAGAAGACCAACTAGAAGAAATACTACAAGCAGATGCCTTTTTAAAAGAAAATCAACAAGCTTTTATAAAAGTAAAAAATAGAACACCCAATTATATGAGTGCAACTATTGTTCGAGGTATGATAAAAGAAGGAAAGCAGATACGCTATCTAGCACCAGATATAGTGTGTGATTATATAAAACAAAATGGCCTTTATCAGGAAAGGGGAAAATAATATGATAAAGTATTTAGAAAAAGAAGTAGAAAACATAACCAAATGGATTGCAGACTATGTAAAGCAAGCTAAAGCAGAAGGAGTGGTTATAGGAAACAGTGGAGGTAAAGATTGTGCAACGGTTATGGCCTTAGCTGCTAAAGCACTAGGTAGTGATAAAGTATTAGCTATAGCTATGCCATGCCATTCACTGCCAGAGGATTTAGAAGATGCCAAATTAGTGGCTAACCAATTCTATATTCCTTTATTAGAAATAGATGTTACAAAGGCTTATGATGCTATTGAAAAAGAAACGATACAAGCAATGCAAGAAGCAAACTTAGCAAAAGAAATCGGAAAAGAAGCCTCTATTAATAGTAAACCAAGAATAAGAATGACTACTTTATATATGGTAGCACAAACTTTAAATTATTTAGTCATCGGCACAGGTAATCTATGTGAAAGAATGGTAGGGTATACTACGAAGTGGGGAGATAGTAGTAGTGATTTTAATCCTATTGGGAATTTTACAGTAGAGGAAGTTTTACAAATAGGAGAATATTTAGGTGTTCCAGACAAGGTTATACACAAGGCACCAAATGATGGGTTAGGAGGTTTAACCGATGAACAAAAAATGGGAATTACTTATGCACAAATTACCCAATATATAGATACAGGAAAAACAAAACAAGAAGTTATGGAAAAGATTGAAAAAAAGTATAGGATATCTGCACATAAAAGAAGAGAAATTCCCATATATCCCTATGAGAGAAAGAATCTTTTAGAAAAGGCTATGCAAGAAAAATAGGGCACTTAGCAAGTGTCCTTCTAATATAAAAAATGATAGTATTAAAATGATAAAAACAATAATTTTATCAAAATAAAATAAAAGGAGGAATGCATATGATAACCAAACAACAGATACAAGAAAAGGGAAAAAAAGTATTTAATCACATTTTTATAGATGGACTAACAGGAATGGCTTGGGGGCTGTTTGCTACCTTAATTATAGGGTTAATTATTGAACAAATAGGAAAATTGATTGGTAATCACATGGTAGGAAATCTACTAGTTGTGATAGGAAAGATATGTGCTTCTTTAACAGGAGCAGGAATAGGAATTGGTGTAGCTGTAAAATATAAAGCCAGTCCCTATGTCACTATCTCAGCTGCTATAGCAGGCATGATAGGTGGATTTGCTAGTAAAATCTTAGCAGGTAGTGTGTTTGATAATACAAGTATTATATTCACAGGACCAGGGGAACCGATGGGGGCGTTTTTAGCAAGTTTCATTGGTATAGAAATTGGAAACAAAATTACTGGAAAAACAAAAGTAGATATTATCTTGGTACCATTAGCAACTATTTTAATAGGAGGAATAGTAGGTTTATTCATTGGTCCAGCTATTTCAGAATTTATGAGCATGTTAGGAAGCATTATCAATTGGTCTGTAGAAAAACAACCTTTCATTATGGGAATCTTAGTATCTGTACTGATGGGAATGATACTAACACTACCTATTAGTTCGGCCGCATTAGCCATCATTTTGAATTTAAATGGATTAGCAGCAGGAGCAGCTACGGTTGGTTGTTGTGCCAATATGATAGGGTTTGCAGTGGCTAGTTATAAGGAAAATAAACTAGGAGGCTTCATTTCTCAAGGAATCGGAACGAGTATGTTACAAGTTCCTAATATCATGAAAAAACCGATAATATGGTTACCCGCAATAATAGCCAGTGGCATATTAGGTCCAATATCGACAATGGTATTTCATATGACTAATAATGCTTCAGGGGCAGGTATGGGAACAGCAGGACTAGTAGGACAAATCATGACATGGGAAACCATGAGTGTAGTAGAAAATCCAATTGTATTAATAGGAAAAATAGCTTTATTGCATTTTATTTTACCAGGTATCATTAGCTTTTTAGTTGCTTATATTATGAGAAAGAAAGGGATTATTCAAGAAGGAGACATGAAGTTAGAATTATAAAAAATAAAAATTGACAAAATTAGTAGTAAAATGATATTATGAAAATAGTATTAACTACTAATTTTTTATGGAAGGAAATAAAAAAAGAAAATGAGAGAAACAAGTCGTGAGAAATTTTTTAAGCCATCTGTTACAGTAGATTCGATTGTATTTACTATTCGAGATGAGAAAACAGATAACTATAGAAAATTACCAGAAAAAAAACTACAGATTTTATTAGTTAAAAGAGGAGAAGAACCCTATAAAAATACGTGGTCTATACCAGGAACTTTTGTACAAGAAAAAGAAAAGTTAGAAGAAGCGGTAGATAGATGTTTAAAAGAAAAAGCCAATATGAAAGACTTGTACTTAGAACAACTATATACATGGGGAGACCCAGCAAGAGACCCAAGAACAAGAGTTATTAGTACTTCTTATATGGGACTAGTGGATAGTCAAGCTATTCAAATTAAAGCCGGAAAAAATATAGAAGATATTGATTGGTTTACTGTTAAATTAAACACAGTCAAAGAAACGAGTAAGGAAAACAAATATGGCTATCAAAAAACAGAAGAAATAGAAATTGTTTTAGAAGGTAGCCATGACATACTAACCAGCAAAGTCAAAGTTGTCAAAGAACTAAAAGATGGAAACCTTAGCATCTATACACAAATTTTAAAATCAAACTTAGCCTTTGACCATGCTAAATTACTCATTTATGCTATAGAAAGATTAAAAAATAAAGTAGAATATACTACAATAGCTTTTCATCTAATGCCGGAAAAATTTACATTAACCAAACTACAGCAGGTCTATGAAATTTTATTAGATAAGCCACTATTAAAAGCCAACTTTAGAAGAAAAATAACAGATATGGTCATAGAAACCCAAGAATATGAAGAAAATGCAGGACATAGACCGTCCAAATTATATACCTTCAACACTAATTGGCAGCCACATGTCTTTTAGTGTCCATTGGGACCAGGTCCCGAT
>CATXTS010000003.1 GCA_958402495.1 uncultured Clostridiaceae bacterium | reverse complement strand
AAATTCGAGCGATAGGCTATATAAATGCCGAGCAATAAAAAGAAAATAATAAATGCCATATGTATTAGTATTTTTATAGTATTCATATTATTATTTATTTTAAATCATATTCTTATAAAAAATAATTCTATATTCTATATTTTAAGTTGCTTGATTCCGTTAGATTTGTTAGGTGTTTTTTATAATAATATGGTATTTTATAAAAAATATAAAAAACAAGAAGAAAAGGAAATACAACTAAAAAAGGAAGAAGAAATAGAAAATAATCAGTTAAAAAAAGAATTAGAAAAAATAAATTCACAAATAGAAATAATAGAAAAAAATATAGAAGAGGGAAAAAATGAAATACAAGAATTAAATCAAAAAATAAATATGGAAAATCATTTAGAAAAAGAAAAAATAAAAAATAAATATTTAAATAAAATGAATATAGAAAAAATAAATGAATATTTAATAGAAAAAAATATAGAAGAAGAACAAGAAAAGGTAGAAAAACAATTGCAAGAAAATAAATTAGAATTACATACTTTATTTTTAGATAAAAATGCTCTTCTGCCAAAATTAGAAAAATTAGCTTTCTTAGAAGAAAAAATAGAAATACTAAAAGAACAAGAAGAAAATTTACTAAAAGACAATATGTGTATAGAACTGGTAAAACAAGTATTAGAAAAAGCCTATCAAAAAATGAAAGAAAATGTAACACCGAAATTTACACAAAGTCTATCAAAAAGTATCTCCACTATTTCTAATGGAAAATATCAAAAGGTAAGTGTCAACGATGAAGTGGGAATGATGGTAGAAAAAGAAAATGGAGAATATATACCAGCTAAAAAATTAAGTGTAGGGACAATTGACCAACTGTATATATCCCTAAGACTTTCTATGATTCAAGAACTTTCCCAAGAAAAATTACCAATCATGTTAGACGAATCTTTTGCTTATTATGATGAACAGCGTTTAGAGAATATATTAATATATTTAGATAAAGCATTTCCAGAATATCAAATACTATTATTTACCTGTACTAATAGAGAAAGACAAATATTAGATAAACAAGCTATACCCTATCAATTAATAGAGTTATCCTAAAAATAATAAAATAATAAAAAATACTTACACGATATCAAAAAATGTGATATAATCAAACATACGTGAAAAACGAGTGGTCTTTTACCAAAAAGAAATGGTGTTAAAGATACTCGTTATTTCTATGAATAAAAGGAGGAGAAAAAATGGAACAAACAGAAGAATTAAACAAACAAGAAGAGGTAAAGCCAAATGAACTAGCAACAGAAAAAATAGGAAAATTAATTAAAAAATTTAGTATTCCTTGTATTATTTCCTTACTAGTGAGTGCTTTATATAACATCGTAGACCAAATATTTATAGGACAAGGCGTTGGCTATTTAGGAAATACAGCAACCAATATTGTATTCCCATTGACAGTTATTGCTTTAGCTTTTTCACTATTAATAGGAGATGGAGCAGCAGCACATTTAAGCTTAAGCTTAGGTAAAAAAGATAAAGAAAGTGCTAAAAAAGGAATTGGTAATGGAATAACTTTGGTAATTTTAATTAGTATTCTATTTTTAGTGGTAGGATTAATAGCAACAGAACCATTATTAAAATTGTTTGGTGTAACACAAGCATCTTATAGTTATGCAAAAGGGTATATGTTTTATATTGTATTAGGATTACCATTTTTCATGTTAACCAATACTTTAAATTCTATGATTAGAGCAGATGGTTCACCAACCTATGCCATGAGGACTATGTTAATAGGAGCGATTATTAATGTTATTTTAGACCCCATTGCTATTTTTGTACTAAAATGGGGTGTAGAAGGAGCCGCTATAGCCACTGTAGTAGGCCAGGTGGTTTCTGGTATTTTATCCATTATGTATATTCCCAAATTTAAAATGGTAGAGGTAACAAAAGAAAGTTTAACTTTAAAAGTAAAAACTATAAAAAATATATTAAGTTTAGGAATTTCTAGTTTTATTACCCAGATATCCATAACGGTTGTTTTAATTGTTATGAATCAATTATTAGCTAAATATGGGGCAGCCTCTAAATATGGAAGTGATATACCTTTATCTGCGCTAGGCATTGTTATGAAAGTTAATCAAATTGTAAATTCCATTATTATTGGTATAGCCGTAGGAGCGCAACCAATTTTAGGATTCAACTATGGAGCAAAGCAATATAAAAGAGTATTGCAAACTTTTATTAAAGCAATAGAAATAGGGGCTATCATTACTTTGGTAGGAACGATTATATTTCAATTATTTCCACAAATGGTTATTAGCCTATTTGGACAAGAAAATGGACTATATAATGAATTTGCACAAAAGAGTTTTAAAATCTTTTTAATGTTTATTCTATTAAATAGTTTTCAAATGATTTCTGGTATATTTATGCAAGCAATAGGAAAACCAATGAAGTCAGCCATGATTTCTTTATCTAGACAGATTTTATTTTTAATACCAGCTATGTTATTACTAAGTCAACTATTTGGCATAGAAGGTATTTTATTTGCAGGACCAACAGCAGATGGGTTAGCCTTTGTATTAGCAGTTATATTGGTTGGATTAGAAGTAAAACAAATCAAAAAATTAGAAAAAGAGGAGGTAAAATAGAATGATTATTACAATTGGTAGAGAGTATGGTAGTGGAGGAAAATATATAGGAGAGCAATTAGCTAAAAGATTACAAATGTCTTTTTATGATAAAGAGATTATACAAAGATTATCAAAAGAAAAAAATATTAATGAGAAACTATTAGAATCCATGGATGAAAAACACAAAAACAGTTTTTGGTATACGTTAGCAATGTCAGCTATGTCCTTTGAAGATAGTGTGAATTCTTTAACAGACCTTCCAACAGAAGATAAATATTTCATAGAGACATCTAAAATTATTGAAGAAATTGCACAAGAAAACAACAGTATTATCATAGGAAGGTGTGCAAATGTCATTTTAAGGGATAAACCAGATACGTTACATATTTTCCTATATGCATCAGATGTAAATTTTAAAATAAATAGAAAAGTAGAATTTGCAGGAATGTCAGAACAAAAAGCAAAAAAAGCAATTGAAAAAATAGATAAACAAAGAGCTAGTTATTATGCCTATTATACAGAGGAAAAATGGGGAGCAAAAGAAGGTTATGATGTATTAATAGATACAGCAAAGTTAGGAGTAGAAGAAACGATTGAATTAATAGAAAACATAGTAAAAAAATTAATGAATAGATAACGAAAAAAATCTCTAAAGAGGGCTATTGTATAAATACAGAAAATATAGTATAATAAGCTTGCAAAAAAAGAGAAAGGGAGAAATAACATGTTTGACAAATTAGAGACAGTAGAAAAACGTTATGAAGAATTAACACAAAAAATAAGTGACCCAGAAATTATTAGTAGACAAACAGAGTGGAGAGACTACATGAAAGAACATGCAGAGTTAGAGCCAATTGTAGAAAAATATAGAGAATATAAGAAAGCAAAACAAGCCTTTGAAGAAGCTAAAGAAATGATGAATGACCCAGAAATGAAAGAATTAGCTGAAGAAGAGATGCTAAATGCCAAAGAACAAATGCCAAGAATAGAAGAAGAATTAAAAGTTTTATTAATTCCAAAAGACCCAGATGATGATAAAAATGTTATTTGCGAAATTAGAGGTGGAGCTGGAGGCGAAGAGGCAGCTTTGTTTGCAGGTACTTTATTTAGAATGTATACCATGTATGCAGAAAGAAAACATTGGAAATTAGAAGTCCTAAACGAAAATGCAACAGAATTAGGAGGCTACAAAGAAATTTCTTTTATGATTACTGGAAAAGGGGCATATAGTCGTTTGAAATTTGAAAGTGGTGTCCATAGAGTACAACGTGTTCCAGATACAGAAAGTAGTGGAAGAATTCACACATCTACTGCAACCGTAGCTGTACTTCCAGAAGTAGAAGATGTAGAAATTGATATTAACCCATCAGATATCAAATTAGAAGTTTATAGAGCTTCTGGTGCTGGTGGACAACATGTTAATAAAACTTCATCAGCTGTAAGGTTAATACATATTCCTACAGGGATTGTAGCAGAATGTCAAACAGAACGTTCACAACTACAAAATAGAGAATATGCTATGCGATTATTACGCTCTCGTTTGTATGAACAAGAAAGAGAAAAAAGAGACAGTCAAATTGCAAATGAAAGAAAAAGTCAAGTAGGTAGTGGAGATAGAAGTGAAAAAATACGTACTTATAATTATCCACAAGGAAGAATTACAGACCATAGAATTGGTTTTAATGTATATCAGTTTGAGGATTTCTTAAATGGTAATTTAGATGAAATGATTGATAATTTAATTGCTGCCGATAGAGCAGAAAGATTAAAAGGAAATGAAGAATAAAAGCATAAAGTAAGACCTTTTTAAATACACTTAAACAAAGTATATTTAAAGGGGTCTTTCTTTTGGAAAATTTAATACAAACTACACTAATTGGATTGTTTTTTGGAACCTTTGGCACCACAATAGGTGGTATAATAGGCGTTGTATGTAAAAAAACATCTAATAAATTTTTAAGTTTTATTTTATCATTTGCCTCTGGTTTAATGCTGGCAATTGTTTGCTTTGACTTAATACCAGAAGCATTAGAAATTGCCCAGTTGAGCAATGTATTATTAGGAATAATAGCAGGAATTGTAACAATGATAATTTGTGATGTTATCGTACAGAAAAAGTTTAGTACCAACACAAGATTTACAGATAATAAAAATAGTCTTTTAAAAACAGGCATAGTCGTCAGTATCGGATTAGCCATCCATAACTTCCCAGAAGGTCTAGCAATAGGTTCTGGATTTGGTGCGTCTTTAACATTAGGCTATTCTTTAGCAATTGCTATATGCTTGCATGATATTCCAGAAGGAATTTCCATGAGTGTACCAATGAAAAATGGAGGCATGCATCCACTAAAAGTGGTCTTCTATGTCATTTTATCCGGTATTACAACAGGAGTAGGTGCTTTTTTTGGTGCACTAGTAGGAGGAATATCACAAGATGTCATTGCCATATGTTTAAGCTTTGCAGCAGGTGCCATGTTATATATTGTCTCTCGGAGAATTAATACCAGAATCTAATAAACTATACCAAGGAAGAATGACGGCAGTCGGAAATATGTTAGGCTTTTTAATAGGTATTTTAGCCGTTATGCTATAAAAACAGATAAATAAGGCAAAAAATTATGTAAAAGTATTGTTAATAAAGGATTCTATTGATATAATTAATAAAAATACAAAAGATGGGTGAGAAATATGCTTGTAATAGACTGGATTAAAAGAAAATTAAAAACGCAAGAAGGTATTAAAGCGTTAAATGCAGGAAATGAAGAATTAGAAAAACAAAGGAATATTCAAACAAGAAAAAATGAAAAACCACAAAAAATAGAAGAATGTTACCAAATAGATATGTCAAAAATTTTTGATTTAAATAAAGGTGGTTCTATTATCAGTGTAGAAAATTTTGATAAAAAAGCCATGTTGCTATATTATATGGCAAAAGGGGAAGAAGAGGGAAAACACTATTTTCCGATAGCTAAGTTCAAAGATGTAAGAGATTTAAGAGTAGGAGAAATTAGGGATAACTTTGATAAATATATGAAGACATTTTTAATACAGTGTGGGACACCAAGTCACACATCTAAAAATTTTTATAATACTTTTTATATAGCCAAAATGAATCAACCAGAATATCGTTTAGAACTTACGCCAGAATTTGAAGAGATTTTTAGTAAAGAACATCTTACAGACCAATTTCAAATAAAAAGCAAAACGCCATTTACACTTTCAGAGGAAAGAATACAGGCGTTAGAAGAAATGTTAGAAAAACAAAGAGAAGAAAAAAATACTAGAAAACAATTTTCTAATGATTTAAAATTTGACGCAACAAAAGTACCAACAGAAGAAAATGACTTAACACAAGAAGATATAAAAGAAATTTTAAATAATACAGATAGGGAATTGATGACAAAACCATTATCAGAAGAAGATATGGTTACTTTAGCAAAGCAAAGAATAAAGAGAATACAGTTAGCAAGAAGTGTAGATAAAAAGAGCATAGTTGAAAAATATAAAGAACTGTTAATACAAGAATTACTAGTAGAAGACATCCGCACAAAGTACACGGCGCCATATGAACAAACAGCAAGCCAGCTGCTAGAAAAAAGCAATCTATTAGTAGAAAAGGCACAAAATAAGAAACAAACACGTTTTGATGTATATCAGCAATATGAAAGTGAAATAGCCATGTTGAGGGCAAAAGGCATACAAATAGTGGAAAAAGAAGAAAACCAAAGAGCAATATTAACGGATTTTTGGAAAGAAAGAGTAGAAGCCTATAGGAGAGAAGAAGATTTATTAATTCAAAAATATAATACCATAGCAATAAAAAGAGGATATACACCTTTTCAAGAAGAAGGAAACGATTTAGTCCAAGAATAAGGAAAAGAGATAACATTTTTGAATTCTTAAAAATGTTATCTTTTTCTTTAAAAATATTGGCAGAAAGAAATAGAACTGATATAATAAACAGGCAGTAAAAAAGGAGTGAAAAAATTGAAAATTATGTTCGTTTGTACAGGCAATAACTGTAGAAGTCCTATGGCAGAAGGCCTATTAAAAAAGAAATTAGAACAAAAGCAAATAGAAAATATAAAAGTATATTCTTGTGGTGTTTTTGCACAAACGGGTGATTATGCATCTTATGAAGCAATAGAGGCATTAAAACCATATCAGATAGATATTAGTAGACATAGAGCCACCAACATAGAAGATGCCGATATAGAAGAAATGGATTTGATTTTATGTGCAACTATCTCACATAAACAAGCTGTTTTATATAAGTATCCATTTTTAAAAGGAAAAGTATATACCATAAAAGAATATGCGCAAACAGACCAAGAAGGAAAAGATATAGATATAACAGACCCTATGGGATATGGACAAGCAGTCTATGAGCAATGTGCAGAAGAATTAAATAGCCAAATAGAAAAAATAGTAAAAAGAATAGAAAATCAATTAGAAAAAAATGCATAAAGAGGTTGACAGAAAGCGTAAAAAGGAATAAAATAGATACAAACAGAAGTTCTAAAAAGGAGATAACATGCAAGATTTAATAGAAGGATTAAATAACAAACAAAGAGAAGCCGTTTTAGCAGTGCAAGGACCTTGTTTAGTCATTGCGGGAGCAGGAAGCGGTAAGACAAAGGTACTAACCCATAAAATAGCCTATTTGATGGCAGAAGAAAAAGTATTACCATGGAATATATTAGCCATTACCTTTACGAACAAGGCAGCCAATGAAATGAAACAAAGGGTAGAAAATTTAGTAGGAGATGCAGCAAAGGATATCTGGATGGGAACTTTCCATTCTATTTGTGTACGTATTTTAAGAAAATTCATTGATAGAATTGGGTTTGATAGTTCTTTCCTGATTTTTGATACTAGTGATCAAAAGACATTAATAAAAGAATGTCTGAAAGCCCTAAGCATAGATGATAAATTATTTAGCGATAAAGGGGTATTAGCAGAAATTAGTAATGCCAAAAATGAAATGCTAGAACCAAAAGCTTATAGTGTAAAATATGCAGGAGATTATAGAAAAAGCAAAATTGCAGAAATCTATGAACTATATCAAAGACGTTTAAAAGAAAATAACGCCATTGACTTTGATGATATTATTAATGATACGATTAAAATTTTAACAGAAAATCCAGATATCTTAGAATATTATACCGAAAAGTTTAAATATGTATTAGTGGATGAATATCAAGATACGAATAAAGCACAATTTACCTTAGTCACGATACTTGCTTCTCGATATGGCAATATCACCGTTGTAGGAGACAATGACCAAGGTATTTACAGCTTTAGAGGAGCAGATATTTCTAATATATTAAACTTCGAAAAAGATTTTCCAGGCACACAAATTATAAAATTAGAGCAAAATTATAGATGTACAGGCAATATCTTAAAAGCTGCCAATAGTGTCATTCAGCATAATGAAGCAAAATATGATAAAAAATTATGGACAGAAAATGGGGAAGGTAGCTTGCCTTGTATTTATCAAGGAGATGATGAATATGATGAGGCAAGATATATTATTGAACAAATTCGTCATCTGAAAAGAGAAGAATTAGACCATTATTCCGATTTTGCTATCTTATATCGTATGAACTCCCAATCCAGAGCCATAGAAGATATTTTAAGAAGAGAAGATATTCCTTATAAAATTATTGGAGGATTAAAATTCTACGAAAGAAAAGAAATTAAAGATGCTATTAGTTATTTACGTTTAATTGCTAATCCATCAGACAATATTTCTTTAAAGAGAATTATTAATGAACCTAAAAGAGGAATTGGAAAAACCAGTATAGATAATATACAAGTAATTGCACAAGAACAAGGAACTTCTATGTATGAAATAATCAAACATGCTGAGCAATATGGTTTAAATCGCGTATATCTAAATGCAAAAGAATTTATAGAAACAATAGAAGATTTAAGAAATAAAAAAGAAGAATTATTAATTTCAGAATTATTAAAAGAAACTTTGAACAAAACAGGTTATACAAAAGCTTTAGAATTAGAAAACACCATAGAAGCAGAAAGCAGAATTCAAAACTTAGAAGAATTAGTAACCGTTGCCATGGAATTTGAGGAAGAATTTGCAGAAAATTCTCTAAATGAGTTCTTAGAAAGTATTACCTTATCTAGTGATATCGATAACTTAGAAGAAACAGATGATATGGTTACATTAATGACCTTACATAGTGCAAAAGGGCTAGAATTTCCAGCAGTATTTTTAGTAGGAATGGAAGAAGGCATTTTCCCAGGTTATCAATCTATAGGAGAACCAAAAGATTTAGAAGAAGAAAGACGTCTATTTTATGTAGGCATAACCAGAGCCAAGAAAAACTTATTTTTAACTTGTGCAAAACGTAGAACGATATTTGGCTCAACTAGTTATAATGCGATATCCAGATTTGTGAAAGAAATTCCAGAAGACTTATTAGAAGGATATGAAGAAATAGAGAATCCAAAACAAGCAGAAGAAACATTTAAAGATAGTAGTTATGGATGGGAATATGGTAAAAACTATGCCGGAAAAGTAAAAACCTATAAATTTGGAGAAACAGCAGGCGTAACAGTAGCAGCTAATCATATTGGGCAGAAGAAAGAAAATACCAATGTGAATCAAGGATTTGCTTTTAGAACAGCGGAAAGTTTCTTAAATAGTATTCAAAAACCAAAGGAAAGCTTTGATAAATCCCAATATAAAGCAGGACAACGTGTATATCATAAGAAGTTTGGAGAAGGAACGATACATTCTATAGAAGCAGAAGGAGACGATTTAAAAGTAGATATACAATTTGATAAAGCAGGGCATAAACGATTAATGGCAAAATTTGCAGGACTAGAGATTTTACAATAGAAGTAAAAGAGGTAGAAGATGAAGAGGTTAATGATAGATATGGACGATGTTATTTGTGGTGGAGGTTTCTTAAAATTAGTCAATACTTTTTTAAAAACGAATTATACACAAAATGATATTTGCACTTATTATATACAAGACTTAATACCAATGGAGAAGAAAGAAAAATGGATAACGTTTTTTTCTAAGGAAAATGTGTATGATTATGTACAAATGTTACCAGATGCCAAAGACGTTATAGAAAAATTAAATAAACAATATGAAGTCTATATCATAACCGATTATATTTATCCAGAATGTCCGAATTATTCAGGAGAAAATCTACGAAATAAATTTTATTATTTGAACAAGGAACTTCCTTTTTTAACACCAAAACAATTTGTATTTGGTGCAGTAAAAGATTTTATACAAGCAGACATTAAGATAGATGATATTTTTAGACATTTAGAAAATGCATCTGAGCAAAAACTATTATTTACAGCTTATCATAATAAAAACATAACACAAGAAGAATTACAGACAAGAGGGATTGTTAGAGTAAATAGTTGGAAAGAAATAGAAGAAAGATTATTGTAATAGAAAAAATGAGGAAAATGAAAAATATCCTCATTTTTTTCTTTGTAAAAGTATAAAACATAAAAAAACGTCCATAATAAAAATAAATAGGAAAAGAAAGGAAGGATAAATATGGCAAATTTAAGTCAAGTAGAACTTCAAAATTTAAGACACTTAATTGGTGCACACGAGACTTCATACCAAAAGTTAAACACATATGCTTCACAAGCAGTAGACCCACAAATTAAGCAAATGTTTACAAAATCAGCACAAGATGCCTTAAATGCAAAACAAAAATTAATGTCTTTTCTAAATAATTAGGACAAAAAATAAGGAGGAGAGAATACATGGACGAAAAAACAATGGTCAATGATATTTTAAACAGTGTGAAAGCTAGTTTAACAACTTATCAAGGTGTTATTTCAGAAGCAGAGAATATGCAATTAAGACAAACTATTCAGCAGATGAGAAATAGCGATGAAAGTTTCCAATATGAATTATTTAAAGTAGCAGAAACAAAAGGCTATTATAAACCAGCTGCACCTGCAACTGTAACCGAAATACAAACTGTAAAAAATGAATTACAACAGTAAAAACAAAGCTTCCGTAAGGAAGTTTTGTTCAATTTAAAAAGAAAAACAGAGCATACCCGAAAGAAAAAGAGATAAAAGCGGGCAGACAATCAAAATAGAAGATTTTAGAGTTATATGCGAATTGTGAAAAAAGGAAGATTAGGATAAAATAACCACAAGATATAAAAAAGATAGGGAGTGTTTAAGATTAGTAAAATAAAGAAGACACTAGTTCACGTAAGGACTTGGACAAAATTTACGATACTAATTGTAATAGCTGCTTTTTTTATTGTAGGTGCGATTAGCGTTTTTTACAAACCAGTATATAGTGTTAGCTTAAATGGTGAAATTATTGGATATAGTGAAAACAAAAGCGAATTACAAGAAAAAATTAATGCGTACATAGAAAAGGGTAATGAAGAAAATGTAGCATTTGTGGATATCGATACATTGCCACAATATAAGTTATGTTTTTCAAAAAAAGATGTAGAAACAGATGATGAAGCTATTTTTAATAAAGTAGTAGAACAAGGAACTACCTATTACAAGTATTATGCTATTACAGTCAATAATGAAGAAAAATCTTATGTAGCTAGTTTTGAAGAAGCAGAAAAAGTAGTAAAAGAACTAAAAGAAAAAAATAGTAGTAACAAAGAAAAATTAGGCATTCTAGAAAAATATGAAACAGAATTAAAAGATTTTGCACAAGTAGAAACTTGTGTAGCAAATTTGTATGAAAAACCAGTCGTTAAGCAAAAGGCAAGGTCAGCATCCGTAAGTTCTTATACAGCGGGGATGTATGCAACAGGACAAAATACAACAACTGCAAAAGTAAACCTTGGAATCTCTGTTATAAGACCAGTATCTGGTGTATTAACCTCTCGTTTTGGGTACCGTTGGGGAAGAGGTCATAAAGGCATCGACATTGGAGCCTCAAAAGGAACACCAATTAAAGCAGCAGCAGGAGGAACGGTTACTTTATCACAATATGGCTATAATGGTGGTTATGGAAATTATGTTATTATATCTCATGGAAATGGCGTACAAACGGTATACGGACACTGTAGTACACTAAAAGTAACAACTGGTCAAAAAGTATCACAAGGAGAGTTGGTTGCAACAGTAGGCTCTACGGGAGATTCTACAGGAAACCATTTACACTTTGAAGTAAGAGTCAATGGTGTAGCACAAAACCCATTAAATTATGTATCTTATTAAAAATAAAATAGAAAATACATATTAAAAATACTTTCTTATTTTAAATAGGGAAGTATTTTTGTCTATAAAGGATAAAATTAAAATAAGCTTTAGAAATGAAATCTAAAGCTTATTCTAATTTTTAACTTCCTCAGATACTTGCTGTATAACACCCATATAATCTTGTAATTTTTCATCTAGTCGAAGTTGACATTTTCTAAAAATTTTAACTAAAGCATCTATAGAATCAGTTGTTTGCGCTTCGTATAATGCCTGTTTATAATCTTTATTATAGAGGTCATCTATAGCGATTAAATCTATATTATTTTCTAAACATTGCCTTAGAATAATAAATCTTCCAATTCTTCCGTTTTCATCTTGAAAAGGATGGATATGTTCAAATTTTTGATGAAAATCTGCTATAGCGTAAATGTCCTTTTTACTTTCCTCCCAAGAAGCCAACAAATTAAACATGTTGCTCTCAACAAGATGTGACTCACACAACTTCAAATCTGTGTGTGAAAGACTATTGGCATATTTTTTCCATTTACCAATATTATCAATTTCATCATCTACG
The DNA here is from genome assembly GCA_958402495.1 of uncultured Clostridiaceae bacterium. Lineage (GTDB taxonomy): Bacteria > Bacillota > Clostridia > TANB77 > CAG-508 > UMGS1663. The sequence goes on along the minus strand of CATXTS010000003.1, from coordinate 30,403 downwards.
CTACCCTTTTTTAGAGTCCTATGCCAATCCCATAATAGATATTTATCAAAAGGTTGCTCTAAAGAATAAACCACTTTATCGAACAATTCTAAAGAATTCTTGGTTTCTATAACATCATCTAAAAAGTGCTCACCGACAACTTGTTTCATTTCTAATAAATCCTGTAAATTTTCTTTACTAAAAGTACTTCCTTCTAATTTATTAGAATGGTATAAATACTCTATTTTGATAGCATCATAGGCTGAGTTCTTTATCTTAGATAACTTTTGCATGGCAGCAATCGATATTTTCATAAGAATCTTCTTTCCTTTTTTCTCGTTATTCATTTTAGTTTAGCACATTTTTCTTAAATTTACTACACTTTCTAATGATTTTAACCATTTTACCAAAATAAAAACAAGCCTTTTTATTAACTTTTAGGGCTTGTTTTAGATTAAGTTTATAATTGCTTTATTAACTAGAAATTTTCATAAAATTATGTATAGTACTATTTTTAACAACTATTTCACCACATTCTACTAATTTTCGAATAAAAAGTTCAGAATGATGAATATAACTACCAAATTCGGTAATCATAGAAAATAGTTTTTTTAAAGCCACTTCCTGCATAACCATATCTTGTAATACAAAATAATAAGTATGCTTATAAGTATAAAGAGCCATTTTCTTAGCTACCTGATTTAATGAAAAATGATGATTCTTTAAAAAGTCTAAAAAAGAATAAAAATCTTCTAAACTACCAAAGGCATATAAAGCTTGTGCAGATTCCATATTTGCTTTCTTTCTTTTGATTTTCACTTTTTTACGAACTGGTATTTTCTCGGATTCTGGGAGGCTTCTTGTAACCGTTACAATAAAATCTCCACCAGACATAGCAAAAGCTTCGATACGAATACGATAATCTTTTGTAATAAAACCAATTTCCTTTTCAGCTTCATTTAGCATATCAAAAAATAAATCTTGAGATTCTAGAGAATTAGACATAAAAGAGTGAAAATCGATATGTTTTTCTTCTAAATCTTGATTACTTAAGGTAATTCTTATTTTATTTTCATTTAACTTTTCAAATCGCATGTGATAGCCTCCTAACAGATTCTATATCTATTATAACACTGCCCGTTCTAAAAGAAAACGAACAATTTCTGGTAATTAATATAGTATATGAGAACATTACCAAAAACGTACTATTTAATATAACATAGCTAATAGAAAAAGAAAAGACCAAAAGCAGAAAAAAACCAAGAAAATTGGAAATTTTTTCATAGATATCCCTTGAAAAAAAAGCAATTTGCATATATAATAAGGTTCGATAAAACAAAAGAAAATTGCGGTCTTTGGGGGCAATTTAGAAAGAAGGAATCAAACAAATGGCAACAAGAGAAAAAAATATATGGATTTTAATGATATTTATTTTATCAGGACTAGTAATAGGCGGCTTATTAGGAGAATTTGCCAAAAATATAGATTTTTTATGGTGGCTTTCTTATGGGCAAAGTTTTGGACTAGCAAATCCCTTAGAATTAGACTTAAACATTGTACAAATCTCTTTTGGACTCATGTTCAAAATTAATGTAGCAAGCATCATTGGAATGGTAATTGCCATCTTTATCTATAAAAAAATGTAATAAATATAAAAAATGAGGATAAAAATAGGGGCTTAGGAAAGGATATTAGAAATATGAAATTAAAGGAGCTTCCTAATTCAGAAAGACCATACGAGAAAATGCAAATGTATGGTGCTAAATTTTTATCTAACTCAGAACTATTAGCCATTATTATCAAATCCGGTACGCAAGAAGAAACAGCAGTAGAACTAGCACAAAAAGTGTTAGCGATACAAAACACTAAAGGTGGAGAAAATCTACGTTTTTTACAGGAAATGTCCATAGAGGAATTTATGAAAATTAAAGGCATTGGAAAAGTAAAAGCGATTCAATTAAAGGCTATGTGTGAACTAGCCAAAAGAATGGCAAGACCAATTCATGACCTAAACTGTACCATCACTTTTCCAGAAGACATTGCAAAACTAATCATGGAAGAACTAAGATATGAACAAAGAGAAGTCGTAAAAGTTATCTTATTAAATACCAAAAATGTCGTACAGAAAATCATAGATGTAGGATTAGGGTCTACATCTTTTGCAGTCATACAGCCAAAAGATGTATTAGCAGAAGCTGTAAAAATGGGAATCCCTAAAATTATTTTGGCCCATAATCATCCTAGCGGAGACCCTACACCTAGCAAATCAGATATAGCATTAACCGAAAAAATAGAACAAGCAGCACAGCTATTAGGTGTACAATTATTAGACCATATTGTCATAGGAGATGGGAAATTTACGAGTATTTTTCTCATTCGAAAAATACAGCAAAACGAAAGAAAATAAAAGAGAAAGAAGGTTTATAGGTAGAACCATAAAAATCTAAATAGAAGAAAAGAGAAGGAAACAAAGCAGATGAATGTATTTTCTATTAGAAGTAAAGATATTGGAATCGATTTAGGGACAGCCAATACACTCGTTACATTAAAAGGAAAAGGGATTGTTTTAAAAGAGCCATCCGTTGTAGCAATAGATAAAAAAACAGGCAATATCATGGCAACAGGAGAAGAAGCTAAAGAAATGCTTCGGAAGAACACCAGAACAAATTAAAGCTGTAAGACCAATGAAAGATGGTGTTATTGCAGATTTTACAGCAACACAATTAATGTTAAAAAACCTAATTGCCAAAGTATGCAATCGATATAGTGTTGTAAGACCAAGAGTAGTCGTGGGTGTTCCATCAGGCATAACGGAAGTAGAAGAAAGAGCCGTAGAAGAGTCTGTGTTACAAGCCGGTGCCAAAGAAGTGTATCTAATAGAAGAACCAATGGCTGCAGCAATTGGTGCAAAACTAGATGTTTCAGAACCAAGTGGTAATATTATTGTAGATATTGGTGGAGGAACAACGGAAGTTGCCGTTATATCATTAGGCGGTATTGTTGTTAGTAATTCTCTAAGAGTAGCGGGAGATGAACTAGATGATAACATTATGAACTATATAAAAAGAGAACTAAACCTAGCTATAGGAGAAACCACAGCAGAACAAATTAAAATGCAAATTGGTTGTGCATTACCATTAATGACCGATATGCCTATGCAAATTAGAGGAAGAGATTTAGGAACAGGATTACCTAAAAATATAGAGATTTACTCCTCACAAGTTGGAGAGGCAATGGCAGAATCTATTGCAGAAATTGTAGAAAGCGTAAAACAAACTTTAGAAAAAACACCTCCAGAATTAGCTTCAGATATCATGGAAAAAGGAATTGTACTAGCAGGGGGAGGCGCTTTAATACAAAATTTAGACAAGCTATTAAGCCTAAAAACAGGCATGCCAGTATATGTGGCAGAAGAACCTTTAGAATGTGTCGTAAAAGGAACAGAAAAAACCATAGAAGATTTAGAAAAATTAAAAAATGTACTTTTAAATTCTAGAAGGAGAAGATAATAAAAAGAAAGGTGAAGAAAGATGCATAGGACGAAAAAGACAGGAATAGCGGGTATCATTATTACAGTTATCATATTAATCGTCATTGTAGTATTATCCAATATAACAACGAACCATTTATCCTATATAGAAACAGCAGTAGGTACTTTAGTAATGCCAATTCAAAATGGTCTGACCTACTTAAAAAATAAAATAGCAGGAAACAACACTTTCTTCACAGACATTAATAACTTAAAACAAGAAAATGAAGAATTAAAAAAGAAAAATAGTGAGCTAGAACAGTCTTTACGAGAATTAGAAATCATTAAATCAGAAAATGCTACCTTAAAAGAATACGTCAATTTAAAAGATAAATATACACAATATAATACCATTCCAGCCTATGTTATTAATAAAGATATTAGTAATTACAGTGACGTAATGGTCATTAATGTAGGCAGTAAAGATGGTATTGAAGTTAATATGCCAGTTATATCAGACCAAGGACTAGTAGGACATATTGTATCTGTAACAGAAACAACAGCTAAAGTCCAAACCATTGTAGATACCTCTAGTACCATTAGTTGTACCATTAGTACATCCAGAGATACCATTATTGCAAGAGGAACTTTAGAAGCAGAATCTACCTTAAAAGCTACTTATATCCCGACACAAGCAACACTTCTACAAGGAGACACAGTAGAAACATCAGGATTAGGAGGTATTTATCCAAAAGGAATCTTAATATGTACTATCAAATAAGTGACCAATACCAAAAATGTAACGGATCGTTATGCAACAATAGAAACAGCAGTAGATTTTTCAAAAGTAGAAACCGTATTAGTCATAAAATAAAACGAGAAAGGAAATGGGTGTGAAGAAAGCAATTGCAACAGGCCTTATGTTTATAACATTTGTAATCTTATATATTCTACAAGCCAACTTCTTTAGTTGGTTTACCATTGCTGGTATCCAACCAAATCTATTTGTTTTACTAGTATTATTTGTAGGATTATATGCTGGAAAGAAAATTGGTATCATAGCTGGATTACTAGGAGGTTTTTTGCTAGAAATATGGATAGGACAAGATGTAGCTGCTAGTATGATAATGCTAGCAATTATCGGATTTCTAGGAGGATATTTCGATAAAAATTTTTCAAAAGAAAGTCGTATTACCATTATGCTAATGGTCATGGGCAGTACTTGCTTTTATGAAGTAGGTATCTATGTATTCCATATACTGCAACTAGGAACCCATATAGAAATATTACCATTTACAAGAACCTTATGTATAGAAATTGTCTATAACACACTATTAACAATTATCCTATATCCAGGTATTCAAAAATTAGGATATCAATTAGAAGAAATCTTTAAAGGACAAAATATATTAACTAGATATTTCTAAAATAAAGACAATAAAAAATAGGAGGTGAGCAATTGCATTCACAAAATCCAAATCGAATAAAAATACGTTATAATATTTTATCAGCTGTTATTTATATAATAGGTATTGTTTTACTGATTCAATTGTTTAACCTACAAATTATACATGGAGAAGAATATAGAGAACAATCCAATACTAGATTAACCAGAGAAAGTATACTAAAAGCAGCAAGAGGCAATATCTTAGACCAATCTGGAAATAAACTAGCTAGTACCATAGCAGGAACCAATTTAGAATTATATAAAAGCAAAGTAGATACCAAAACTTTGAATGAAACATTATTAAAAATAGCACAGGTATTAGAGAAAAATGGAGATAAGTACTTAGATGAATTACCAATCAACATCAATCCAATTGCTTTTTCCGTAAGCGAAGAAGCGGCAAAGACATGGAAAAAGCAAAATAGTATAGAAGAAAGTAAAACGGCAGAAGAGTGCTTTAACTTATTAAAAGAAAAATATAAGATAGATAATGAAAACATAGAAGAAGTAAGAAAAATTATGACCCTACGATATGCTATCAGTAAAAATGGATATAGTAATACGAATTCTGTAAAACTAGCCAGTAATATAAGTGAAAACAGCTTGGCAGAGTTAAGTGAAAGAAATGCAGAATTTCCTGGTGTGAATTTACCTGTAGAACCTATTAGAAATTATACTTCTGGTAATTTAGCATCACATATATTAGGTTATGTGAGTAGAATTGGAGAAAAAGAACTAGAAGGAAAAGAGGACAGATATACACCAAATGACAATATAGGGAAAACAGGAATAGAATACATATTTGAACCATATTTAAAAGGGAAAGATGGGATTAAACAAATTGATATGGCTGTAGATGGAACTGTAACAGATGAATATGTATCTAAAGAAGCAGTTGCGGGAAATGATGTAGCCTTAACCATTGATGCAAACTTACAAAAAGTAACACAAAATGCTCTAAAAGGAAGCATAGATAAAATAACACAAACGGAAAAAGTAAATGTTACAGGAGGCTCAGCGGTTGTTATGAATGTCAAAACAGGAGAAGTTCTAGCTATGGCAAGCTATCCAGACTTTGACCCGAGTGACTTTACAAATGGTATCAGTACAGACAAATGGAATTATTACACAGCAGAAGAAACTTCAGAATATGCCAAAAACCATCCATTTGTCAATAGAGCGATATCTTCTCCATCCTCACCAGGATCTACCTTTAAAAGGGTAACAGCGATTGCAGGACTAGAATCAGGTTCTATCACCACCAAAGAAAAAATCAATGACGTAGGTGTCTATCGTTTTTCATCAGATTACAATCCAAAATGTTGGATATACCAATCTTATGGAAGAGGACATGGATATTTAAATGTAACCAATGCAATTATTCATTCTTGTAATTACTTCTTCTATGAAGTGGGAAATAGAACAGGGATACAAACGTTAGCAAAATACACAAAAGCATTAGGACTAGGTAAAAAAACAGGTATTGAACTACTAGGAGAAGAGGCAGGTTATGTAGCAAGTCCAGAAACTTCTAAATCATTAGGACAAACATGGAATGGAGGAGATATATTACCAGCAGCAATTGGACAAGGAAATAACAGCTTCACAACATTACAAATGGCAAAATATACCAGCATGCTAGCAAACGGAGGCAAAGATGTTGATGTTACAATCATTAAATCCGTCATCGATGCAGATGGTAATGAAATTGCAAAAGATGAAATCGAAAAATTTGTAAAACAAAGATTAGGCATTGAAGAAGACACATCAGAAAAAGTTACCTTTAAACAAGAAAACTTAAACGCTGTATTAGAAGGAATGAAAGGTGTTACTACAGAATCTGGAGGAACAGCATATTCTATATTTAAGAACTTCAATATAGAAGTAGGTGGAAAAACAGGCTCTGCACAAACTGGAAAAAAAGGTGTTACAAATGCATGGTTTGTAGGGTTTGCACCATATGATGACCCAGAAATTGCTGTTGTCGTTATGATAGAAAATGGACAACACGGAAGTTATGCGGCACAGCCAGCAAGAGACATCATTGCAGAATACTTTGGAATGAATGCCAATAAAGTAACAGAAAACATGACGGCCGTACCAATGGTAGAAACCATAAATTAATAGAAAGTAGTAAAAACGCTAGGAATTATGAAAAAGTGCAAAGTGTTTAAAAGAAACGATTGTATTTGGCAATCAAGAAAGAGGATGTTAAATTATGAAAAATTGTGTAACCATTCAATTAAGAAAAGATGAAATCTTAGTCAAAATTAACGAAGAAGCAGAACAAAAAGAAGTAATAGAATGTTTAAAGAAAAAAGTAGAAGATCTAAAAAAACTATATAAAAATGATAAAACACCAATTTATGTGATTGGAAAGGTTATGAAAAATAAAGAAATGGATGAATTACAAAAAATAATCAAAGAGGAAATAGATGTAGATGTCGAATTTGAAAGTCCCAAAATGCTAGGACTACATGGAATCAAAAAAACATTTCATAAAGAAATAGCCTCTTCAGAAACAAAGTTTCAAAAAGGGTCTTTACGATCAGGACAAAAAGTAGAATATGAAGGAAGTATTGTCATTATAGGAGATGTCAATGGAGGAGCAGAGGTAGTAGCAGGAGAAAACATAATCGTATTAGGTAGCTTAAGAGGATTAGCCCATGCTGGTGCAAAGGGAAATAAACAAGCCATCATAGCAGCCGGTAACATAGAATGTCCACAAATACGAATTTCCAATATTATAAAAGAAATAGAACCAGAAGAAGAAGCACAAACACATAATTATGCCTACGTAAATGAAAAAGATGAAATCATATTAGAGTAAGATGGGGACGGGTCTGTTTTGTTTAAACAAAACAGACCCGTCCCTACTAGTTTAGCTAAGTAATAATAAAATAAGAGAAATAAATAAGGAAGGATCTTTTACTTCTTCTTTGTATAAGAAAAAGAGGAGTGCTAAAAGGATAAGATCATCACTATATAAACGAATACCTAAAATCTCAAAAATAGGCTTATCTTCTTCTTCCTCTTCAGGACATGTCTCAGAATGATGCATGTTTGTAGAGTTATGTTTTATAGAATTTGTTTTACACATTTCATTTTTAGCAGCATAATCAGGAGGAGAGGGTGCATGATAAGTCTTATAAGAAGTATGCGAGTCTGTAGACTTAGGGAAATAAGCACTTTGCTGTTGTGCTAAGTTACCAGATTGATAATTATGGTAACCAGGACCGTAATAATTTCTTCTAAAATTAGGAAATGAGCCAAAAGGATAAGGATACATCATTGCTTTTTCTCACCACCTGTAGAATTGAACGCTTCTAAAATTTCTGTCATACTAAAAAGTTGTATATACTGGTCTACTTTTTGCTTTCTACTTGGCTTTAGATAAGGCTTTAAGGAAAGTAATAAATTAGACCTAGGGTCATCTTTTTTTTGATTCATTTTATCCATAATGGCTTTCATTTTCATAATAGTGCCAATATCTATATTTCCAAAAGGATTGCTAGTTTCTGTATTTTCTTGATTGTTAGAATCAGAAGTATGGTTATTGCTTTCTGCCTCTGGAGAAGATGTAGAAGAAGTGTTTTCAGAATTTTGATTATTAGCTGTAAAATTTTGAAACATGGATTTGATGTTGTCTGGAACTTCTTTACCAGCTAGCATACCACTTAACTTTTGCATCATATCTGACATATCTTCATTCATAACATCACCCCTATTAAACTATATGTATTAAAAATCTAAGTATGTTTCTTAAATTCCTATTTCATTATATGTAAGCGGAATTTAAACGGTGATGAATTTGTAATAAAAATTTAATATTTTTAAGTGAAAGAAAGCTTCCGTAAAAGAAGAAGTTACATGACTAATGAAAAGGAGATACTAGGTGTTGAAAAAGAAGTAGAATTATGTAAAAATATAGTATATTAGTATAATAAGGGAGAAATATGGTCAAAACAAGAATGACAAAAAATGTATTCTACATAAAATGTTTAAAAACTAAGGGAAAAACATTGAAAAATACTGAAAAATGAAGTATAATAGACTAGAGATTGAATATTATTTTTATTTTAGAAAATAGAAAACAAATAAGTAGGAGGGTATTTTTTATGTACAAAATAGGAACAAAAATTGTAGCAACCATATTGGTTATGATATTAACACTAGCCAATATAGCCAGCATTGGTGTTTATGCGGTAGAAGCTAATTTAGAAAAGCAATCTACACAGACAAATCACACCAATGTTCATTTTGATGCTTACTTTGTAGAAAATGAAAAACAAGTACATGAAGCTGTTAAGAAAATTGGTGAAGTGTTTAACTTGTATGCAAAGGTAAGTGTAGCAGAAGCTGGGTACTTAAAAAATGCTAAGATACAAATAAAAGATGCACAAGGAAAAGAGGCAAACTTTGTAATAGGGGATATGGAGAAAAAAGATAAAGTACAAACTGTAACAAGAACAGAAGTTACTTTAAATCAAATCAATAAAGGCTCAGAAAGCATCATAGAAATACCAGTTGAGTTCCCTATGTCAGATAAGATAGATATGAGTAGTTTTGAAAAGGAAAATATAGTAATACTAACTGGTACATATGTGGATAGCAATGGTAAAGAAGTAAAAATAGAAAAAGAAATTCACTTAAAATTAGCATGGACCAATACACAAGAATTAGTGGTTGAGCAACAGGTGTCTAAATATATTCCCTATCAAATAAATCAAACGTCAGGTATTATCTTACAAACGGTTATAAAAACAAACATAAAAGATAATGCATTACCTACTAAACAAACACAAATACAAATTCAAGTTCCAACATTGGAGGGCATTGCACCAGAGGAAGTAAAAGTAGTTAGCAATAGTACAAGTGCAACCAATGGTGAAGAAGAAGCAGTACATTTTACGAAAGAGAATTATACTTATGATGCAGAAAGTAGAATGTTAAATATAACCGTAAAAAATGAACCAGATGAAAATGGAAAAGTAGCATGGAAAAAACAAGCACAGGATGAATTTTTAGTAACCTATGTGTATCCAAAAGAAGTGCTAAGTAAAATGAAAAAAGAGGGTACAGATGTTACTTTAAATACAAAAGTAGAAGTAGAGGCTTACCATTATAAGGCTGATAAGATAGAAGCACAAGTAGAAGATAAAGCAACATTAAAAGAACAAATTAGTCAAATTATCAGTTTTGAAATGACCAATCATACACAAAAAATAAGTAAAGGTTACATATATGCCAATGTCAAGGCTGCTCAAAAAATAGAGACAAATTATGACGAAACAATAACCACTAACATTGGACTTGCAGAATTAACTGATAAAATTGTATTTACACAAAAAGCAGAGACTTTTGTACAAAAAGAAGGAAACAGTAAAGGTTCTACAACGGTTGCAGGAAAGCATTATGCTTACTATAAAACAGTAACAATTTCTAAAGCACAATTTATAAAATTATTTGGAGAAGAAGGTACTCTTCAATTTTATAAGGGAGATACGGTAATTGCAACTATTAATAAAGATACACAAGCAGATGAGAATGGTAACTATATAATAGATGTATCGCAAGCGGATTGTAATGAATTGAAAGTAGAAACAAGTAAGCCAATAACAGAAGGAAAATTAGAAATGCATATGTCAAAAGCAATAAAAGGAGATATGACTTATAGCAAGGAGCAAATGAGAGGTTTTGATGGTCTTTCATTTCAAGGTATAGGAGAAGCTTATAGTGGTGATACAAAATTTGTAGAACAAACATTGGAAAATACCATAGATATGATAGAACCAGAAACAAAAGCAGATATCGTTATGAATAAAGAGAGTTTATCTACGGTGGTGACTAACCAAAATGTAGAGATAAAGGCAATATTAAGAACAGATTCTATAGATAACAATTTATTTACGAATCCAACGGTTGAGATTATATTACCTGCTTATATAGAAAGTATTCAAGTAAAAGATGTCAGAGTATTATTTGATGATGAATTGCAGATAAAGACAGCAAATTTAGTACAAAATGCAGATGGTACAAAATCTATTATACTTACTTTAGAAGGAGAACAAACAAAATATAATATTGGTTCTGTTTCTGGAGGAACGAATATCATTATTACAGCAGATATAACTGTCAATAAATTAACACCAAATAAAGAAGCACAAATTGTAATGAATTATACAAATAGTAATATTAGTACTAGAACAAGAAGTGCAGTAGAGCAAAGACAAACAAGTACTCCAATCAATTTTGTAGCACCAACTGGAGTTATAACAACCAATAGTATTTCTAATTATGCAGATGGAAAAGATACCTTAACTTCTATTAGTGGAGAAGAACAAACAGGTGTGATTGAAATTATGGCAGATGCTAGAAATGTCAATTTTGCTATGAGTGTTATTAATAACTACAATAATGAGATTAATAATATACAGGTGTTAGGTAGAATTCCAAGTAAGGGAAATAAGACCATTTTAACCAGTCAAGATTTATCTTCTACAATGAATATGTTATTACAATCAGCTGTTCAAGTAGAGGGAGTAGATGCTAGCAAAGTAACTATTTACTATTCAGAAAATGAACAAGCTACTAAAGATTTAAGCAATAGCAGTAATGGATGGACAACTGCGCCAAGTAATTTGGCAAATGTTAAGTCATATTTAATAGTAATTAATGATTATATAATGCATACAGGTGATAGTTTTAATTTTCATTACACAGCACAAATTCCTGCAAATCTACAACATAATGAAAATGCTTATGAGACATATGTGGTGTACTTTGATAATCATTTAGCAGCAGGAACAATTCAAGATAAGACAGAGGCTGCTAAAGTTGGAGTAACAACGGGTAAAGGCGCAGTGTTAGAAGCAAGTATGTCTTCTAATATTGAGGAGAATATAGAAATTCCAGAAGGAAATTTGATAAAATATAGAATTCAAGTAAAAAATACAGGAACAGAAGTAGCAAAAAATGTAAAGGCAGCTATAGATATTCCTAATTGTATGTCTAATGTAGAATCTGACGAAGAGTCTAGCTTGGGATATAAATATACAGGTGTTACAGATATTTTAACTATAGATATGGGTACGATACAACCAGGTAAAGAATCTGTAAAAGAATTTTGGATGAAGGTAGAGAAACTTTCATTAAAGGATATATGCAAAGATGAATCACATTATACGACAGATGGACAAGGTGAAAAATATCATAGTAGTGAATTTGTACATACAGATGCAGACTATAAGGCCTTGATAGAAATGGGAGCTAATATTAGTGCAGAAAATCTAGCAAAACCTATTTCTGCATTAGTAGCTAAAAATACAATTATAAAATCTTATTTTTCGACGATAGCTTATTCTTCTATTAAAAGTGCACAAGTGCTTAAGGAGGATGAGACATATAAATACATGGTTGAAGTAAAATCTTCCGACAAAACATCTACAAGAGAAAATGTAATTTTAACAATTGTATTACCAAATGAATTAAATTACGAATCAATAAAATTAACACAATATAATACTACAACTAGTCAATATGAGGATAAAACAGAAGAGGCAAAAGTACAATTTGATACAAATACTAGAACATTAACCATACAAATAGGTAGTATAGATGGCTATTATGGAAAAAAATTAGAGATTATAACAAAGACAACTACTTTACAAACAGGTATTTATGAAAGAAAAATAATAACAAAAGCTACTGTTAAAGCAGATTATACACCAGAGGAAGGCATAAAAAATGTTTCAAATATTATTAATAGAGCAGGGGTACGCATCATGCAAACAGCAACGATTCCTCAAAATTCAAAAATAGCACCAGGAGAGGACCTTTCTTTTACTTTTACAATAGAAAATCTTTCTTCTATTATATTAAATGATGTAGTTTTTACAGATTATTTGCCAACAGAGTTTGTTTTTAATAATGCAAAAATAATAAATGCTGATGGGACAATAAAATATATTTCTACATTAAATGAGAATGATAATCCGGAAATGAAATTAAACATTCCAGGGAAAGCAATTGTAAAAGTAGAAGTAAATGTAAATGCAGATTTAATAGAAAATGAAACAAAAGTAATGAATAAAGCAAAAGTAAGACATGAAGAATTAGGAGAAGTAATTTCAAATGAACTATCACATACAATAAAGGCATATGACGGAACGTTAACACCAGAAACAGAGACAAAGAGAATAAGCGGTATGGTATGGAAAGATAGTAATCAAAATGGCATGAGAGAGATGGATGAAGAATTAATAGAAAATGTAGAAGTGATGCTTTTAAATAATGCAACTGGAACTTTAGTAGATACACAAGGCAATGTAATTATACAAAAGACGGGAAAAGATGGAAGCTATACATTTACAGAGATTCCACAAGGCAAATATACAGTTGTTTTCTTATATGATACAGCTAATTATAATGCAACTACTTATCAAAAAGATAATGTAGAGGAAGATAAAAACTCAGATGCAATAGATACAAAGATAACTTTAAATGGCACAAACAGAATAGCAGCCATTACAGAAGAACTAAGCGTTACAAATAAAAATATATCTAATATAGATTTAGGGTTAGTAAGTAGTCCAAAGTTTGACTTAAAATTAGATAAGACAGTATCTAAAATAACAGTACAAAATCCTACTGGTACAGCAGAGTATGTGTATGATAATAGTAAACTAGCCAAAAGAGATTTAATTGGAAAGTATGTAGATAGTACAACTTTAGTAATAGAGTATAAAATTAAGGTAACAAATGAAGGTGGCGTAGATGCATATGTAAAGAAAATTGTAGATTATCTACCTGTCGGATTAAAATTTAATGCAGAATTAAATAGAGATTGGTATACAACACAAAACGGAATGATATTTAATGCTAGTTTAGCAAATACCAAAATAGCATCAGGTGAAAGTAAGGAAGTAACCTTATTATTAACAATGAAAGTATCGGAGGATAATTTAGGATTAATTAATAATACTGCGGAAATATATGAAGCTTATAATGATTTAGGGTTAGAAGACATTGATTCAACACCAGGAAATCAGGCTTCAAATGAAGATGATACTTCATCAGCAGATATTTTAATTACGATTAGAACAGGTAAGACAATTATGTTTATAGGAATCACAATTGGTATTATAGCTATTATTGGTACAGGGGCATATTTTATTAAGAAGAAAGTTTTAAGATAAGAAAGAGGGTGAAAAGATTGGATATAAATAAAAGTAGATGGAAGATGATATTAAAGACAATAGGATTTATCATTCTTTTTCTAGCAATTAGTATATTTACAGGTAATCATGTACAAGCCATGCAAAAGTGGAATGGTTCGCATGGAGGAATGCCCTCTTTTGGAGGAAAAAATCCAACAACAGGATTAATGCCACAGATTTATATACAAGAAAGAACAGTTAGTTTACCAGAAGAAAGATGGGATATTCTAACAAAATCATGGAATGCAGTATTTACTGGTGGTAATGTATATTGTGCAAAGCAGGGAACTATTTTAAGAAATGGTAAATTTGACCCTAAAATTTACTATGCAGAAGTAGGAACTACTTATAACCAGCAAATGGAAGGATATAAGGTCAGTGCAGTAGACTTTTATAAACAACAATACGCAGGAAAAGATAATTTAAGAGTTAGTGCATATGTTAAGGACTTTTTGATAGGCAAATTTGATAAAAATGAAACAGCATTTACACTTATAGTAACCAGTCCATCAGGCGGAGGAGGTGGTTTCGAAGAAACAATGCGAGGAGTTATAGAAGGTGCAGCAAGAAGTACGATGCAAAAAGTGATGGCACAGTTAGCAGGACAAGAAAAACCGCAAGATTGGGATGCACCAATTGACCCAGTGAATACGTATCATGATTGGGATGGGGATCCAAATTTAGGTCCACAAGTTTGTGTAATGGAAACCAATGATAGAGCAGAAAATGGGTATACTGTAAGTGAAACAGGAACATATTCTACAGCTGGAGGTGGAACAAATGCAAAGGCTGCTTATGCATTAACAGCATTAGAAAATGTATATGGAAATCCAGAATATGCAAATCAATATACAGCAGAAGACTTACAAACAGCCTATTGGATTTTAACATCAGAAAATCCATCTGATTTAGTACATTTAACAGAAAATGGAAAAAAATTAGCACAAAAAGCAGAAGAATATGGAAAATTTATAGAAGAAATAAAAGATGGATATAAAGGTGTTATAGATGCGCAAAATGCACAAATTGTTGTTAACAGAGAGAAGAAAGAATATATAGTAGGACCATTTAAAGCGAATTATCCGGACTATGAAGATATTTCTTATATAAAATCTATGTATTTAACAACAGACACAGGAAATCCATTATATGTAGACCAAAATCATGATGAATTTAGAATTGTTTGTGAAACGAATAGTTCAGTTATTATGGGTTCTAATGGCATTCCAAGACAATTTCCAAAAAGTGGAGAAAACTTTTTTATAGTATTTTCAGCAGAAAAAACAAACAATCCGACAAAAGCAGAATTACATATTAATTTTGAATATATTTCAAATTGTAAGGTAGATTATGAAAGATTTACATCAGAGGGAAATATTTATAGATATATAGGATATACAGAGACATCTGGAGAATATGAAATGGCACATGGAACTTGGGAAATACATGTGGATGTTCATTATACAGAAACAACAACTCGTACAGGGCATACTCAATATTGTCTAGATAATAATACACATGGACGAGATGATGACCATTTTACTTGTTGTGGAGGAAAAACATATTATGACACAACTACTTATGACCCATCGTTTACTTATTCAACTGGAGAAGTATATCAACCATATGTCCAAATGAAAGATAAAAAAGAAGTTGGAGAAACAGGGCAGCCAGAAACAGCGACATCAGGGGGAGAAAGAGAGTATAAAATAATTGAAGCAACAGCGATAGTAGGAATGGGAGAAACACCGCCAAATGTACCACCTGATGGAGGACAACCTATAGATTTAACTATCCATTTGGGTGGAACCGTATGGGTAGATAATTTAGGAGGAAAAGAAACAGTAGGAGATGCTAAATTTAGTTCAAGTGATACACCAATGGCTAATGTAACTGTAACTATATATAATGCAGATGGAAGTTTAGCAAAAACGTCTTCAGCCAATCCAACGAAAACAGATGCAAACGGTAATTATGTATTTAAGGGATTAAATGCAATGAAACAATATTATATTAAATTTACGTATAATTCCCAATATTATGAACCAGTTACTTATGCAAGTCCACAAACTACTAGAAAGTCAGCAGACTGGGCAGTAAATTCGAATGGTACAGATACTAGAAGTGAAAGATTAGATATAAATGCCAGATTCGCAACCATAGGCTCTACACCAGCAAACTATAGTGGACTTGCTGGAACTAATAAAACTTATACTAGAGATGAATTAAAAGCAGCAGGAGCAATTGATGACTTTGGAAATCCAACGGGCGGTGGAGATACATCTATGCAACAATTTATAAGAGATTGTCAATTAGATTCTCTAGCAGGAAATAATGGAACGCCAGATTTGTACCCATTAGAAAATATATTTGTTGTGGATGATAAAGTAGTTACTAGGGAGTTTAAAAGAGTTGACTTAATGCAAAACCTAGTAGGTGGAGCAGAAGTAACACCTTTGTATCCAATGTATGATCATATTAATCAAGGATATAATGCAAGACAAGAAATAGATTTGGCATTAAAGAAAGACGTAGAAAAAGCAACCTTAGAGATTAATGGAAAAACTCATGTATACCAATATAATCAAAGAGAAAATGTAAGTGATGATGAATACGAAAGGACATGGGATATAGAAGCTAGAATCTCAGATGCTTACTATGACACTAGATATTCTAGAGAACTATTTAAATCAGATTATGCATACAAAATAGGTAATTATGGTGAAAATCCAGGACAATACGGAAAAGACTTAGATGATGAATTAAAAGTATTTATTACTTATAAATTAACTATACGAAACCAATCTATGAGTATACAAGGAAGAGTTAATGAGATTGTAGATTACTTTGATGAAGATTATACTTTCGTACCAAGTCGTTCTTCTATCTATACACAAGTAGGAGATGTTAGAACAATCATTCATGCTAATAAACAAGATGGAAGTAGTATCTTTAAAGAGAATGAAACTATATACCCAGGTGGAAAAGCTAATATCCAAGGATACAAAAATTTATACATCACCGGATTAGGAGCAGGAACTAGAGCAACAGAAAGAACTTACTACTACGAAAATGGAGAACAAAAGTGGAGAGATAGAGAAATAGACTTAAATGATGGTGTATATCTAAAATCTGGACAGACAGCTTATGTATATTTAACATTTGAAGTAAATAAGAAAGATAACTGGTTGATTTTAGATGAGACTGTTGACCAAGCAGCTACACCAATTGGCGTAGGAAAAGAAAATATGCAGGCGGAACACAAGTAGCAAACGTAGGTGATGTAGGAGGATTAGCAGCAGGTTTAGTAGATAGAGACTCCAACCCAGGTAATGTAGAATATACAGGTATTAAGAAAGACATGTCTGACAACGAAGTAAAAGAAGTCTACAAGAAATTCGAAGATGATACAGATAAAGCACCAAACTTAAGATTGATTCTATACAAAGATGATAAAGAAAACAGAGTGATTAATGGAGCGGTATGGGAAGATGAAAGAAATAAGATTAATGGTGCAGCAACTGTGGGAGATGGTATAAGAAACAATGAGACGCCAGTTAATGGTGTTACTGTACAACTAGTGGAATTAATGGAAAATGGCACAGAATTTATCTGGAGAACATTTGAAAATGGCTCTGGAACAGCAAATTCAACTACCCCAATTATCAATATCAATGGACTAGTTCCTGACTACAATATTGGAGAAACTGGCACAGGTAAATATGCATTTAAATCGTTTATTCCAGGTAATTATATTGTAAGATATATTTATGGGGATACTATTAAAACAGTATTAGTAAATGATACATCTTCTAGTGATGAAGCAAAGAATATTAGCAATGTATATGGACAAAAAGGACTAAATGCTAAATCATACAATGGTCAAGATTATAAATCAACAACCTACCAAGCAGGATTAGGTACTTACGATGGAAATAATACACATGCAAGTTATACTTATGATATAGGAAGGTCAGACACGGCTTCTAATGTATCAGATGCTAAGGATTTGAAAGAAAGAAGAATTCAAGTAGTTGATTATTCAGATGATAATGTCATGAACCATATAGCTGAAGTATTAGCATCTTATAGAGAACAACCAAGTTATAATGGAACAAAATATAATCAAACACAAATCCAATCTTTAATCGGTGAATTAATGGACCGTACAAAGATGACAGCTGAAACTGGAAAAATAGATATTGAGTTGGAATATAACCGACAATCAACAGGAGATAACAAGAATAACAATCAAACTTCTTACTCAATTAATAATGTCGATTTAGGACTTGAAGAAAGACCAAAAGCACAACTTGCAATTGATAAACAAGTAACAAATGTAAAATTGACATTAGCAGACGGCTCTGTATTATTTGATGCAAAGCAAACAGCATCTAACGTTTTATGGCAAGACCATAAGAAATACGACACAGGATACAGTGGAAACTTTATGGATTCAAGTAAATTTGGAACAATTTCTAACATTAGACAACAACATGCTTCAAAATTTGGATTAATACAATTAAGTATGGATGAAGAATTAATGCATGGAGCAACGATTAAGATAAGTTATCAAATTACAGTTACAAACGTAGGAGAAGTAGACTATAAAGAAGATAGTTTCTATTATACAGGGCAAATTGCTAACACAAATAATATTGTAACAACTACAGCAAATCAACTAGTTGATTATGTAGCAAACAACTTACAATTCTATGTAGCAGATAATAGTAGTTTTGAAGTTATCAAATCGGATAAGTTGTTAAGTGATGGATTAATTAATACAGCATTAAAGAATAATATAGAGAAATTTAATACGATTATTACAACATCTGCAAACTCTAATATTGCTAAGACAGCACTAGTGCCAAGCTTATATAAAGAAAAAGTAAATAGAAATGCAGTAGATAGTGTATCAGACAATTTAATCTTAACACAATTAATTACATCAGAGAACGATACAGATGACTTAACCTATAGAAACATTGTAGAAATTGTAAAAACAAGCAACATGGTAGGTAGAAAGAATGAATACTCTGTAGTAGGAAATCAAAATCCTGCTGAAGACTCTCAAGAAATAGACACAGATAGAGCAGAAATTGTAAGAATTTTACCACCATTTGGTGATGCAGGCATTTACTATATTATAGCAGCTATTGTTATAGCAACTGTTGGAATTATAGTAGTAGGAATTATTTTTATTAAGAAAAAAATTTTAAAGGATTAGTATAAAGAGTAATGAAACTATTTGTTTTTATATGTTGCAGTACGAATAAAAGAGACTGATGGTGTGTTAAGAACAAAACGTACAAAAACAAAGTAAGTACTAAAGAAGAATACAAGGGTAACAGTTATAATATAACAAAGAACGGACACATTTTGCAATGTGTCCGTTCTTTGTGAGAATAGAATCTGTTCTCAGTTTGTAGGCTTTGCCACTGCCATATAGTGTGCAGCAGTGCCAAAATTCAGGAGAAGATAATACGTTGATTCGGGTTCCTCCTCAAGTAAGAAAATTAAGTCATGAATTTCTCCATCAAGAGGAACTGTCTGAATTTGAGACTCATCAGGATTATCAATATTTTCAGTAAAACATATTGATACAAAACAGGTCTCTTCATCTGAAAAATCAGGATAAGAAGGAACACCTATAAATCTTACCTTCATCTTCAAAGGAAAGCCGAAGCCTACGAAGGAAAGAGACTGATTACCTCTTGACGCGGACATGCCATTCATCTTAGAAAGGTAATTGCCTTCTCCAAAAACCTTCTCATATTCCAAACATGCTGTAGGAAATACGTCGTCTGCAAATAATGTAGACAAATCAATGGAAGGCTCTACTTCGGGAACGGATGAGAATGTCTCGACTTCACTTTCGCTTTCAGATTGTGTTTCAGATTCCATAGGAATTGTTTCTTCCGAAGACTGAACAAATTCTTCTGTCCCACCGGGGTCCTCTGATGAGATTGTAGACTCTGTCATAGTTGCGGTTGCAATCTCAGGTACTTGTTTGGAAGATTTAAGAAAACTCCGACAAACAAATATAAGAATTACAATCACAAAAACAACAATTACTGCACCCAATACACTTTTTGTTTTCCGCTTCATTTCTTTTCTCCTTTTTAAAAGATGTTAATAGTTACATATATATCATAATACTTTTTACAAAAAAAGTCAATCATATTCACTAAAATTGTAATAAATGGTAAAAATAGGAAAAGGGATTTAGCCAAAATTTTACAAAAATGCAAAACTAGTATTGACAAGACATAGGACTTTAAGGTATAATACGTATCATGTAAGGTAAGATGAAATAAAATCTACCAGTAAATATCCCACACGTAGAAGTGTATTACTGGAAGGAGGGGAATATTAGTGTCAGAAATTAAAGTAAATAATGGTAATATAGAAGATGCCTTAAAAAGATTTAAAAGACAATGTGCAAGAAATGGCGTATTGCAAGAGGTTCGTAAAAGAGAGCATTATGAAAAACCAAGTGTAAAAAGAAAGAAAAAATCAGAGGCTGCAAGAAAAAGAAAATTTTAATATACCATGATTATATAGGCGTTTTCCAAAGAAAAAGATTTTTGGAAAGCGCTTTTTGAGTTTAAAAGGAGGAATGATGATGTTAAAAGAGAGATTATTAGAGGATATGAAAGTAGCAATGCGAGAGAAACAAATCATTAAAAAGAATGTTATTCAAATGGTAAGAGCTGCTATTTTACAGGTGGAAAAAGATAAACAAATAGAATTAGAGGATGACCAGATTATAGAAATAATAGCAAAAGAATCGAAAAAAAGAAAAGATTCTTTAGGAGATTATGAAAAAAGTGGAAGACAGGATTTAATTAATCAAATTCATGAAGAAATTACTATTTTAGCAGAGTATTTGCCACGACCATTAAGTAGGGAAGAAATAGAAAAAATGATAGAAGAAGTAATTGTAGAAACACAAGCAATTTCTATGAAAGACATGGGAAAAGTTATGAAAGCTGCAAAAGAGAAAATAGGAGTGGCAGCCGATGGAAAAATAATTAACGAAATTGTCAAAGAAAAATTAGCATAAATATAGGTGAAAAATGAAAAAAGTAATAGAAAAAATAAAGAATAGCGAATATGCAGTAGTATTTTTGATAATATCGCTTATAGTATCCGTATACTTATTTGATGTTCCTTTAAATGCAAATGACGAACTATGGAATTTTTCTAACATATTTAAAATGACAAAGGGCTTTCAAATATATCAAGATTTAAATGTAATTGTTACACCATTTTTCTTCTATTTAGGAAGTCTTGTTTTTAAAGTTTTTGGTAGTAATTATCTAATATATAGGATTTATAATAGATATATAATTAATATATTCTTATTCTTAATGCTATATAGAACTTTTCGCAAATTGGAAATAAAAAAACAAGATGCTATTATATATACAATGTTTTCTGTACTTTTTATTTTATCAATAACTGCTACAGGAGAGTATGGTGTATTAGCAATAGCTATTTCTCTAATAGGTATACAATTAGAAATCAAAAAATCAAGAAAAACATTAATATATAACATGTTACAAGGAATATGTATCTTTTTTGTTTTTATGACTAAACAAAATATAGGTGTTTTCTATTTGTTAGGGATATTATGCTTTAAAATGATAGAATTTAATAGCTGGAAGAAAAAAATACAGAATATAATATGCATAATTTTTTCATTTATAATGTCAGTAGGAATATTTTGTTTATATATGCAAGCAATTGGTAGTTTAGAAGCGTTCTTGAACTATACTGTAGGAGGAATAAATGAATTTGCTAAGAAAAATCTAGTATACAACTTTTGGAATATATTACCATTAATGGTAGAAATAGTTATAGATATATTATTTATCATATTAACATATAACAAAAAAATAAAATGGAAAAATGAAACAGTCAGAAATCGCATAAGGTTATTAGCCAGTGTTAGTTTCTTCATGATTTGGCAAGCATATCCTATAGTAAATATATCTCATGTTATGTCCGGAAGTATTATCTTTATCATATTCTTTTTATATTTATTAGATAATATGTTCTTACAAGAAATCTTAGAGGGAAGAAAGGCAAAAAAAATTCAAAAAGCAATGCTATTATGCATAAATATAGGAATTCTAATATTAAGCCTAACACATAATATCTTATATGTAAAAGAAATCGTAAGTCCAGATTATTATTTTGAAGTCAATAGCCCTTATTATGGTGCTTTAGCAAAACAAGAGACAGTTGATGAAATCCATACCATGTGTCAATATATAGAAGAACAAAATAAAAATGGTATGGATGTAAAAGTAATTTCTTATTATGCTAATTTATATATGAATGTACTTGGAAAGAACAATGGAGAAATGGATTTACCTTTCTATGGTAACATGGGAAAAAGCGGCGAAGAAGGTATGATACAACAAATAAAAAAACTAAGAAACACTAAAATTTTAATTTTAACACAAGAGGATAGTACTTACCAAGAATCTAAGAAAGTAACAGACTATATCAGAAATCACTTTATAAAAGAAGGGGAAATTAGTCGATTTTCAATATATCAATCAAATTAAAAATATACAAGGATTCTTGTATATTTTTTCCATTTTGTATTATAATAAAAACAAGACCAAAGATAGAAGAAGAGGAGAATCAATATGAAAGATGAAAAAATACAATTAAAAGAAGGTATTGTGCTACACAAAATACCAACGAATTTATTTAAAACTAATCTATTAGCTGTTTTTTTAACAATGCCACTAAACAAAGAGACAGTTACAAAAAATGCTTTAATAACAGCTATTTTAAGAAGAGGAACCATGCAAATGCCAACACAAGAAAGTATTAGTCAAAATTTAGAAGAAATGTATGGAGCTGCTTTTGATTGTGGTATAGAAAAGATAGGAGATAATCATACTATTAAATTTTATTTAGAAGCTATTAGTGATGAATTCTTACCAAAGCAAGAGAAAATTCTAGATAAAAGTATGGGAACTTTATTAGATATTGCCTTTAATCCGCTAGTAGAAAATAATGGATTTAAAGAACAATACGTACAAGAAGAAAAGAATAGTTTAAAACAAATGATAGAAGGTAAAATTGATAATAAAGGTATGTATGCATTAGAAAGATGCATAGAAGAAATGTATAAAGACAAGCCCTATGGTTTATATAAACTAGGTTATATAGAAGACCTAGACACAATAGAAACAAAAGAATTATATGCATATTATCAAGAAATGATTCAAAATTGTAAAATAGATATTTTTGTATCAGGAGAAATGGAAGAAGCAATCATAGAACAAATAAAACAAAATCCGAATATCCAAAAATTAAAGGATAGAAAAGCAATTATAGCACAAGAAAATAAATTAAAGCCACAAATGGCTGAGCCAAGAACAATAGAGGAAAATATGCAAATTACACAAGGAAAACTCATTATTGGATTAGATGTACAAGATGAAGAAAAAGAATCTGGTTATATTACTTCTGTCTATAACACCATATTAGGCGGTGGTGCTAATTCTAAATTATTCCAAAATGTAAGAGAAAAAGAAAGTTTAGCTTATACAGCTAGTTCTAGTTATGTAAAAAGAAAACAAAATATATTTATTAGAGCTGGTATAGAAATTGAAAATTATGAGAAAGCCGTAGATATTATCAAACAACAATTAGAAGATATGAAACAGGGCAATTTTACACAAGAAGATATCCAAAATGCTAAGAACTTATTAATAGCAACTATAGACAATATACCAGAAGAACAAGATACGGAATTAACCTATTATTTTGGTCAAGAATTAACCAATACGCAGATATCTATTGAAGAATATAAAGAAAAAATAAAACAAGTCAATAAAGAACAAATTATACAAATTGCTAACAAGATACAAATGGATACAATTTATTTCTTAAAAGGTGAAAATTAGAAAGGAGTCATCATGAAGCTAGTAGAAAGTTTGAAAATTAAAGAAAAAGCCTATATAGAAACATTAGATAATGGGTTGAAAATAATCATAATACCAAAAAAAAATACAAAGAAAAAATATGTTATATGGGGTACCCACTTTGGCTCTATAGATAATCATTTTATAATGCCCAATACAAAAGAAGAAGTTTTTGTACCAGATGGTGTGGCACATTTTTTAGAACACAAAATGTTTGAACAAGAAAACGGGACTAATAGTTTAGACACATTAATGGCATTAGGTATAGATGCAAATGCATATACAACGAATAATCATACAGCATATTTATTTGAGGCAAATGACCACTTTTATGAGGCTTTAGACGAATTAATGGATTATGTACAACATCCTTATTTTACAGATGAAAATGTAGAAAAGGAAAAGGGAATTATTGGTCAGGAAATTGGCATGTATGATGATGACCCAGGTTGGCAATTATATATGAATGCTATGGATTGTTTATATAAGAATAACGCAATTAAAATAGATATAGCAGGTACTGTAGAATCTATTAGTAAAATAGATAAAGAAGTATTATATAAATGCTATCATACCTTTTACCACCCATCCAATATGGCACTTATTGCCTGTGGAGATTTTCAGCCGGAAGAATTATTATCAGAGATTCAAAAAAGATTAATACCAAAAGAAAAGCAAGGCGAAATCAAAAGAATTTATCCAGAAGTAGAAAAAGAAATTCATAAACCATATAAAGAAACAACAATGGAAGTTAGCAAACCATTATTTATGATTGGATATAAGGATAAAGCACAAACAACAGATATTATTAGAAGGCATATTGCGGTAGAAATTTTATTAAATATGCTAATAGGAAAGAGTTCTGATTTATATAAAAACCTATATACAGAAGGACTTCTTTTATCTGAACCAGATTTAGACTATGAATTTAGTGAGCAATATGCACATATATTAATTTCTGGTCAATCTAAAAATCCAGAAGAAATTAACAACCGCTTAAAAGAAGAAGTGAAAAAATTAAAAGAAAATATGCAGGAAGACCATTTTCAAAGAATTCAGAAAAAAATCTATGGAGATTATGTGGCAGAATATAACAATATAGCCGATATTGCGAGAATGTTTTTATCAGATTACTGGAAAGGAATTGAAACATTCGACTATATAGAACAATATACAACTGTAACTTTAGAATATACCAAACAAATTTTAGAAGAAGTTTTTGATGAAAAAAACAATATTCTGTCAGTTGTCAAAGAAAATTAAAACACTGTGTCGAAAAAAGGAAGAAAATAGAAAAAAATGTCATAAGAAAATACAACAAAAACGCCAAAATTTAGGCGTTTTTTATTGACTAAAATGTAAAAATATGGTAACTTAAATATACACAAAAGAAAAAAGCACAAAAAAGGAGAGTGATAATATGTTAAATGAAGAAATTTGTAAATTAAGGGAGCAATTAAATGAAAGTATTATCAATGGACAAGATTACACAATAACATACAAATTAAGTGTAGAATTAGATGAACTAATAGCAAAGTACTATAGAAGAGACGTGGTCGAAGATACAAAAGAAGAAAAGTCAAATATAAGTTATTTAATGGTATAGATTAAAAAAGGAAGATATCTACTGTGCAGTAGATATCTTCCTTTTTCTAGAGAAATAACGAATAGTGTTGAAAAATAGGATAAAATGAGGTATAATAAAAAGAGAGGTTTTATATAAGAGAGGAGAAGAACTATATGAAAACAAATAAAATAGTAATATGGATGTTTTTAATAGTAATGTTGCTATGTAATATTTGTATTCCTTCTTATGGAGCACAAGTTGAGGGAACAAGTGGGGATGGAAGTAGTGGCGGAACAGGAACAACAATAGGTGGAATGGATATAGGTGCTTTTAAACCTGGAAAATTAACAGGTGAAGACACAGATAAAGCATTCAAGTTAGGAAGCACCATTATTTCGGGATTAACTATAGTAGGTGTTGTGATTTCTGTTTTAATGGTAATGATTTTAGGTATTAAATATATGATGGGAAGTATTGAAGAAAAAGCGGAATACAAGAAAACGATGATACCAATGTTAATAGGTGCTATATTAATATTTTCAGCTTCTATAATAGTGTCTATTTTCTATGATTTAATATATACAGGAATTTTATTAAAAGGATGAGGTGTTATGAAAAAAATAAAAAAAGTATGGATAATAATTTTAATAATAAGTTTTTTTATAAGTATTAATATAATGCCTTCATATGCTTCTGGAAAATATACAACAGGAGAGATGGTTGAAGGGGCAGATAAATTTATAGAAGATGGCATAGAAGGTGGAAGTACAATAATTACTGCACAAAATTTAAAGACTATGTCTGATACACTTTATAATATTTTGTTAGTAATTGGAATTATTGTTGCTGTTATCGTTGCTATTGTTATGGGAATTAAGTTTGTGACTGGAGGTATAGAGGGACAAGCGGAAGTAAAAAAATCTCTAATACCCTATACAGTAGCGTGCGTAATTATATTTGGTGCCTTTATTATATGGAAAATTATCCTTATGATGTTGATGAGTGTCTAATATAATTTAATGACAAAATATAAAAAAACAGTTGAAAAATAAAGTAACATATATTATAATAAGGTATAAGAAGGAAAAAGGAGGAATTTCAATATGAAAAAGTCGGTTAAAATGATATCAATGGCTTTAATTATTTTAACAATTTTATGCTCTGTTGCTACCATTACTTTAGGTGCGAAAGATTTGTCACAATCGATTAAAGATTTAGGAAATACAGATGCACAAGGGACTACTTCAGTAATGAACGTTGGAGGAATGGTGGTTGCCATTGTCCAAACAGTAGGCATTGTTGTAGCAGTTGTTGTTTTATTAGTACTAGGCATTAAATATATGATGGGTAGTGCTGAAGAAAAAGCAGAATATAAAAAGACAATGATACCATATATTGTTGGTGCTGTTCTAATTTTTGCAGCAACAACAATCGTAAACGTTGTTTACAATATGGCAAATGGATTAAATAGTGTTAGTTAACAATTAATAAAAAGTGCGTTTTAATGCAACTTTTTTACACACAAATTACAAATATATTACAATTTGATTAAAAATGCATATTTATGCATTTTTTTTTGTATTTTTGTTACTTTTTTATATATTTTTTGTTATAATATAATTAAGCCGAATTATATACATAAGAATAGAAATGGAGGATTCTAAAATTGGGAACATATAATATACCAAGAAATGTTAAAGGAGAAGGGAGAATATTATTTATTTTCTCTACTAAAAGTTTAATTTTTACAGGTGCAGGAACTGTGATAGGATTACCATTCTACTTTTTATTTTCTGTATTAGGAATAAATATGGTAGGTATTATTATAACTGTATTTTTTGCATTAGTAGGATTTACAATAGCAACATTTAAATTCCCTGAATTAGCAGGTTTAAAGTTTACACAAAAGGTAGGGGGAGAAAATATAGATAATATTATTAAACGAGCAATTATGTTTAAAAAGAATGGAAATAAAATATATATTTATACAAAGGAGGAAAAAAATGGATAGTATAAACTTACTAACAATCATATTAACAATAGTACTAGGAATTATGTTAATATTACTAATTATATTAGGAATTATATTTCTATTTTCTAAAAATCAAAAAAAAGATATAACAAAAGATAAAGTAGGCAATGGTAAGGCAGAAAAAAGTAAGAAGGTTAAGGAATATAAGATAGAGTCAGTAATGGATTTTATGGAATTTGATACCATAGTAGATAATATGACATCTCAAAAAGATGGAAAGAGATATATTATGGTAGTAGAGTGTCAAGGAATTAATTATGATTTAATGTCTCAAATGGAGAAAAATTCTGTAGAAGAAGGATTTATTCAGTTTTTAAATACTTTAAGATATCCGGTTCAAATATATACTCAAACTAGAACTATTAATTTAGATAGTAGTATCGAAACTTATAAACAAAAAGTAAAAGAAATAGAAGATGCACTAGAAAAGCAGCAAATAGAATATAATCAAATGCTTAAAACAGAGAATTATTCAAAAGAGCAACTAGAAAGTGTATATTTTGAACTTACAAAAAAGAAAAACTTATATGAATACGGTAAAGATATCATATATAATACAGAGAAAATGAGTTTAAATAAAAATGTATTAAATAAAAAATATTATGTAATTGTTCCCTATTTTGTAGAAGAACTAGGAGATAATAACTTTGACAAGGAAGAACAAAGAAATATGGCTTTTTCAGAATTGTATACAAGAGCACAAGCAGTTATTAGAACACTAGCGGTTTGTGGTGTAAATGGAAAAGTTTTATCTTCTCATGAGTTGGTAGAGTTGTTATATGTCGCTTACAATAGAGATGAAGCAGAAGTATTTGGATTAGATAAAGCGTTAAGAGCAGGGTATGATGAACTATATTCAACGGCTCCAGATGTAATAGAGAAGCAAATGAGATTATTAGATAAAGAGATTGACGAAGAAGCCTTCGATAAAGCAAAGAGTAAAGTTAATGAAGCAAAGAGTGATAAACAAAGAGCATTGGAAGAAAAAAGAAGAAATAAACCAGATTTAATAGATGAATTAGCTAAAATGATTATAGAAGAAAATAGGATGTATATAGGAGATGATGTTGCTGATAGTGCTATTGAAAAGGTAGAAAGCAAAAATGAAAAAGGAGGAACAGAAGAAAATGTTAAAAAAGAGAAAGTCAGACGTGGTAGAAAACCAAAAACAGCGTAATTTTGAAAATGATTATTCTAATGTGAATGAATATCAAATTTTAAAGAAACAAACTATAAAAGAATTAATAGCACCTTCTGGAATTGATGCAAGTAATATAGATCACCTGGAAATTATTTCAAATGTAACAAGATATGCAAGGAGTTTCTTTGTTTCGACACTTCCTAGAATGACTACTTTCCCAGAGTTGTTTAGAGATATGTATTTATTTGGAGATATTAATACTTCTATCTATATTAATCCAATAGCAGAATCTAGATCACAAAACGAATTAAATAGAACAATTAATGAATTAGAAACAGAACGAATTGTAGCTGCAGACAAAGGAAACATTAATAGAGAGAGTACTTTAGGACAAAAGAGATGGGAGGCAGAACAACTAAGAGATGAGATTGCAGCAGGATATAATAAATTATTCGAAGCATCTGTAGTATCTACATTATTTGCTTATAGTTTAGAAGATTTAGATAGATATACTAAATTACTTGCATCAGAGATGTCTAAGTCTTTAGTAGGTGTAAAAAGTGCTTGGGGTATGCAAGAAGATGCTTTTAAAAGTAATGTACCTTTAATGCAAGATAAAATAAAAAAAACACATACTTTTGACAGGCGTTCAATGGGAACAGTATTTCCCTTTACAACATCAGAAGTAGGACATCCGACAGGAATTCCATTAGGATTTAACAAACAAACAGGAGTGCCAATCCTTTTTGATAACTTCCATTCTTCCCTTACAAATTATAATATGGTAATATTTGCAAAGTCAGGTGCTGGTAAATCTGTTACGATGAAAACATTAATTTCTAGATCGGCAGTTTTAATGGGAATACAAAGTTTAGCATTAGATGCAGAAGGAGAGTATAGCATTGTAGCAGAAAGTTTGGGAGGCGTTAATGTTGTTTTAAGTCCAACTTCTAAAACAGTTATTAATTTATTTGATATAGAATCAGAAGTTATAAAAGATGAAATAACAGGAAAATCTAGATCTGTTGTAAATGTAGAAAATAAAGTAGAAGACGTAACCCAAGCTTTATTAACAATGGCTAGAGGAAGTACAAGAAGTAAAGAAGTAAATGAACTTACTAAACAAATTATTGCAGAATCTGTTGCAGAAGAGTATGCAGCTAATAATATTAACAATGATCCTAACAGTTTATATGAGGCAAACACAATGGATGTTGCTATGTTAGGAAGAAAGAAAAAAATGATGCCAACAATAGGTTCTTGGTATAAACGATTAGAACAAAAGGCCATACATAACACAAATGTGGATTACCAATTTCATTATAGTTATTTATTAAAGGTAATGAAGCAATATATTAGAGAGTATGATGGACAAATGGCGTATTTTGATGGACAGTCTACTTTTGATTTATTAGACGGTACCTTGTTTATCAATTTAGATATTTCACAGTTAGAAGAAAGATTTGCAAGACCACTTGCACAACAAATATTACTTTCTTGGATTTGGGAGAAATATGTTAAGAAAAATAGTGAAGATAGAACAAAAGCTTCTAGAAAAAGAGTATTAGTAGATGAGGCATGGATGCTATTACCATAT
>CATXTS010000002.1 GCA_958402495.1 uncultured Clostridiaceae bacterium | reverse complement strand
TAATTCTTGTTGCCTTTTTTCTATTATATATTGTTTGTCTTTATAGCAAACCAACTCTTCTTTTTCTAATTGTGCTTTTTTTAATTCTTCTTGCACTTTATTAATTGGTCGTCCTTGTGAACGATTACTACCGATTTCTTCTACTTGTTTTTTATTTAATTTTTCTATGGCCTTTTTATAGGAGACGCTGTCATCTCCTGTTCCCGCAAGGTTTGCTATTTTTTGAACTAAAATATTTTGCGTTTGTCTGTCTATTCGTACTTCTTCTTGTTTACTAACTAATGTAGATAAAAACATAGATTCTTCTATATGGGTTTGTTCAAAAAAGAATTCATTTCCACTTGTCTTATTGACATTATATTCTTTAGATATTTCTTCTAAATTGGCATTATAAATTTGGGGATTCTTTTTATAAAAGTCTCTAAAAATTTCATATTGTTCTCCATTATCTAATATATATTCTAATTTTCCTGAAAATGCTGCATCATTCCAAGGTAAATATTTTTCATAGTCGGTATATTCTTTTCCTCTTTTATTTTTGGAAATTCCATAAAACATACTAATGATATATTGTAATAAAGTAGATTTTCCACTCTCATTTTTTCCTTGTATAATATTGATATGATTTGATAAAACAATATCTTTATTTTTTAAATTTCCAAATGCATTTATTTTTAATTGTTTTATTTTCAAAATAGCACCTCTTTTCTTATGATAATATTTCTATCCCTATTTCGATAGCTTTTTCTATTATTTCTTTGTTTTGTGTATCTTCTTGTAATTTTTTTTGCATTTCTCTTATGAAAATACCTTTTAAAGTTACATCATTTGCCATATCTTCTAAGCAATATCCTAAAGTAGTTTCGTCCTTTATTTTAAGAATATTTTTTTGTTCTATCATTTTCTCTATTTTGGATAGTGGAATTTCAAAATTTCTTTTACCTATTAATTTTATTTTATAAAATTTATTTTCTTCTATTGGTATCACGTTCATTGCTTCTACTAATTCTTCTATGGTTTTATAATTATCTACTTCTAATGGCTGTTCTACAAATTCTTTTTCATCTAATGGTATAAATTCTACTTCTACCTTTTCTTTTGTTACCTCTCCTATCAACATACCATGTTTTCCTAATTCATCAAAGCCTAGAGAAATGGTAGAACCTGGATATAGCATGTTTTGATTTTCTAGCGATAAATTTCTTTTATGGATATGACCTAATGCTATATAATCAAATCCTAAGGCTTTTAAATTTTTACTGGAAATTGCATGATAATTTTTATCTTCATTAAAACTAGCATCTAAACTGGCATGTGTAATAAGAATATTGATTTTTTCTGGATTTTCTATTTGGATATTTTCTACTTCTGATTGATAACAGTAAAAATCATCAAAACCAAATCCATAAATATCTGCTTCTGGTGTCTCTATTTTTTCTACATGATTTGTAAATATTTTAACATTTTCATTCCATGGATAAGTTGCATAATAAGAATTTTTTAAATAGGGGTCATGATTCCCTGGTGTTATAAAAATACGTGTGTTGGGTATTTCTTTAAATAATCCGTTTATATACTCTATCGTACTTTCTCTTATATACTCTTGGTCATATAAGTCCCCTGCAATCCATAGATATGGAATTTGGTTTTTTTTAATATATTCTATCATTTTTTTAAAAGCTTTTCTTTGTTCTAATCTTCTTATCTCTCCTAATTCTGCTTTATTACTTAGTAGGGTAAATGGGGTGTCAAAATGCATATCTGCTATATGTACAAATTTCATTTTATTTTAGCCTCCTTTTTTCTCTTTTGCATTATAACGGTATTTCTTAGAAAAGTCAATAATTCTAAAACATTTGTTTTGTTTCTTTTTTTAAAAATAACCATTAGTTTTCTAATGGCTACTTTTTTATCAATTATCATTATTATCTTCTATTGGTCCAAATAATTCATCGAATTTTGCTTCCAACTCTTTTTGTATGTCAGGTGAAAAAATGTCTTCTGTATTATCTTCTAGTGGTAGCATTGGTGCCTCTGTTTCTTTTCCTTCTAGTACCATATTTTCTTTGGATTGCTTTGACTCTTTACTTTCTTTTGCTGCTTTTACAGGTTCTGGCTTTGTACTGACTGTAACTCTTTCGTCATCAAATAAGTCGTCTAAAGATTCTACTTTTAAATCTTCTACTTTTTTCTCACCTTCTGGAACATAAGGGTTATATGGATTATATTTCCTCCAAACACCTCTATTTC
Source organism: uncultured Clostridiaceae bacterium (assembly GCA_958402495.1). GTDB lineage: Bacteria > Bacillota > Clostridia > TANB77 > CAG-508 > UMGS1663. The sequence goes on along the minus strand of CATXTS010000002.1, from coordinate 48,270 downwards.
CCGCATCAAAGTGATTGTGGTCCATTTTATTGGCTTGCAATTCTCTTAGCATTTTTTGATGTTCAAAATAGTAATATTTTCGTGCTTTTACAGGTTTAATTCCTTTTTCATAGATAATACATAAATCATTATCCATTCTTCTTAATTCATCTGGTGTCATGAGTGCTCTTCCCATGACTTGTTCAGAATCACTCATACCTTGTTTGTGTGCTTTTTTGTCTCTATTAATAGAATGACTATCTCTAAATATCGTTTTTTCTCCTAAAGATTTAGAAAAATATTCTACTGTCTTAAAAGAGTTACTTCCTAAGAATACGTGTGTATCACAGTTACCCATAATCGTCTCATAGGATTTTTCATATACAGCTTCTAATTGGTCTAAGTTTTGTAAAATAACACTAAATTGGATTCCTCTACTTCTTGATGTAGAGATTTTTTTATCAAAGTCTGGTATCCTACCAATGTTTGCAAACTCATCTAGTATGAAGAATACAGGCATTTTTAATCTTCCACCATTTAAATCTGCATAATTATATAATTGTTGTATCATTTGAGAGAAGAAAATAGTTAGTAAGAAATCATAGGCAGTGTGTGTATCTGATGAAATAACATAGACTGCTGTTTTTTTACTTCCTATATCTTCAAAATTAATGGTATCTGTTGATGTTACTTCTGCAATGTCTTTAGAATCAAATTTTCCTAGCTTAGATTGTAAAGAACTTAAAATAGAACCATATGTCTTTTCTGGTGCAATTTCAATTGATTTATAGTACATTCTAGCAGGATGATCATATGGCAATTGATTAATTAATTCTGTTAATAAATTGCTTCCTCCATTACTATTAGCTGCTCTTACTAGTTCTGAACAACTTGCTAAGTTTTGTTCTTCTTCTGGTCTAGTTGCAATTAGATAGTAAATTAAAGCTTTTAATAGCATTTCTGCCATGTCATCCCAGTATGGCTCTGAAGAAGATTCTGCTTTTTGTCCCTTTACAACTGTATTGGCAATAACATCTACGTCTAGCTCACTAGATACGTGCATTAAAGGGTTATATCCATCACTATTAGCTGGATTTACTAAATTTAATACTTTTATGTCATACCCATGTGCTTTTAAATATCCTGCTGTATCATCATATAGTTCCCCTTTTGGGTCTGTAAAGACATATGAACCTAGCATTTGATAAGCATTTGGTTTAGAATAGGATGCTGATTTACCAGAACCAGAACCGTCCAACAATTAGTGTATTGATATTTCCTCGTTTATCTACTGGTAAATAGTTTTCCTCTGCTAAAATAATACCTTTATTTTTGCTTAATATCTTATATTGTTCTCCATGTTCACTCCAATCACTAGAGCCATGTTCTATATTGTGATATTCTCCCTTTGGCTTCGATTTAATAAAACCAATGATTGAACAAAAAATAAATATAATGCTAAAATTTCCTAAACAGGTGGTAAATGTTTCAAAATAAGTTGCTGAAAACATTTTTCCTATTGTTGTAAAACTCGTTATGGCTGGTATTACCTTTTCAAAAAAGATATTTATATTAAACACGCCCATTGCATTGGTTGCTTCTTTTATACTATAGGCTATAGGCGAAACAAGTACTATGGCTAATACAACCCATAGTACTGCTATTGTTATTAAGAACACCTTGCTTTGTGCAATGACTTTTTTTAATTTTTCCATGGCTTTCCACCTTTTCTTTGGTTTTACTTGTTTATTCTCTAACGCTGTTCTTCCTCTTTAATTTTTGCTTTTACATTTGGACGTTTATTTTTATTTTTTATTAATTCTGCCTTATCTTCTTTACAGAAAACCCCCTCTTCAATTAATTCATCTAAACTACTATTTTTTACTCCACCCATAAAAATAAATTCTCCAAAAAGATTAGAATTTATCTCTTTACTTCTCTCTTCGGCTATTTGTATTTTCTGCTCTTCTCTTTCCTTAAATTCTAACATTGGTACCGCTGTAACTACTGAAATTTCACTCTGTTTTGTTGAACCCACATTTGGCTGATTCATCTTTTAAATTCCCCTTTCTAGTTATCCTCTTTTTGGTCTCTTACTTCAAAAGCAAAATAAGACTTATAAGGTTTTAATTTACATTTTCCTTTTACCTCATCCGTTACTTTATCATAATAAAGAACTGGTTTTATTTCTTCTGTAGTTTCTGGATCAATAATCGTTATTGGTCTCTTTAGATTTGGTGTATATTTTACATCTTTATATTCTGTTTCTTTTTCAGAATATAAAGTATCAAACTTAATTGGTACGGGTCTTTTAGCAATCTTTATTTTGTCATCTTCTAGTAGCCCCATATTGACAACTACTTTTTCTTTTCCAAAAGATAAAATGACTAGTTGCTCATCATATTCTGGTTCATCTATAAAAAAAGTTCTCTTTTTTAGGTTACCCTTCAGTTCTTCTGCAGAAATTAATCTTTCAACAGTATATTTAGGGTATTCATCTAAATACTCTTTTGCTGTTTTATTGATTCTATAAATTACTGTATTTACACCTTCAGGATCTGTTATACTAAAGTGCTTTCCTTGTATGTTCTCCATTTCTACACCCCTTTTTCTATGAACCAAAAATTCTCATAGTTTGTCTTTTGTTATTACTCACTAACTAATATTATACCTTGTAGATTATGGCTTGTCAACACTTTTTACTCTTTTATGTTAACATTTTCCATTCTTGGTTCAAATTTTGATATTTCTTTTAATTGTTTAAATATTTCTAATTCCTTTTGTGTTGGATTTTTTGGTACAACAATTTTAACTTCTGCCACCAAATCTCCTCTTCCACCTTTCCCATCTTTATAGCCTTTGCTAGGAATTCTTACTTTTTCTCCACTACCAATACCTTGTGGTACAAACACGGTTGCTTGGTCATCAATAGCTTGTACTGCTACTCTAGTACCCAAAGCTGCTTCCCATGGCGTCAACAATAAATCGGTATACATATCATAACCTTCTAATCTATATTTTTTATTGTTCTCGATATGAATTTTAATAAAAAGGTCTCCATTTTTCCCGCCATTTTCTCCCGGTTTTCCTTGTCCAATCAGCCTAATTTTTTCTCCATTACGAATACCAGCAGGTACTTTTACTGAAAAAGTTTTCATTTTTCCATCAACTGCCCTTAAGGATATTTTCTTATTTAAACCATAGAAAGCCTCTTCTATAGATACTTGTATCTCTGTTTCTATATTTTCCCCTTTTGCAGGTATCTTTTTCCTCTTGTTATCCTTATTTTCTTCTTTTTCTTCTGGAGTTACATGTCCAAAAAGGATTCCTAAAAAGTCAGCCCTTTCTTCCCTTGATTGCTCTTGTTTTGCTTTCTTTTTACCTACATGAGAATACCAAATTCTATCATATTTTCTTTTACTGGTATTGTCTGATAATACACGATAAGCTTCATTAATATCTTTGAATCTTTCCTCTGCTTTTTTATCCGTGTTTACATCTGGATGATACTTTTTAGCTTGTTCTCTAAAAGCTATTTTTATTTCCTCTATCGTTACTTTATTATTTTCTAACTCTAATATTTTATAATAATCTTTAAAAATCATTTGACATCCTCCCAAGTTCATGGTGTGCTTATTATATCATACTTATTTTTAGAATTAAAGGTTTTTTTCAGATTTAAAGAAAAAGAAATTGCCAAAAAGGAACGTCCCTTTTGGCATTAAGCTAGTTCTATTAGAGAATCTAATAACTTTGAATAACTGATACCAGATGCTTCAAATAGTTTTGGATACATGCTGATATTGGTAAACCCTGGCAATGTATTAATTTCATTAATGATGATTTGATTGGTTGTTTTTTCTACGAAGAAGTCTACTCTAGATAGTCCTTTTCCATCTATTGCCTTAAATGCTTTTATAGCTTGTTTTCTAATTTCTTCACTTATTTTATTTGGTAAATCTGCTGGTATAACGGTAAGAGATTGTGTGTTTTTATATTTAGAATCGAAACTATAAAATTCTTCGGCTGATAAGATTTCTCCTACGCAAGATGCTTTTACCTCTTCATTTCCCAGTACTGCACATTCTACTTCTCTTGCATTAATTCCTTGTTCTATTAAAATTTTATCATCATATTGTGCTGCATAAATAATGGCTTCTTTTAGTTCTTCTTTATTTTTTGCTTTTTTTATGCCGACTGAAGAACCAGAGTTTGAAGGTTTTACAAATATAGGGTAGTTTATTTTTTCTTCTACTATCTGTATGATTTCATCTATACTCTTTTTTTCTTCGCAGAAATTTTCATTTATGAAGGCATAGTGTTCTTTGTAGGCTCTGATATATACATAAGGTGCTTGTTTTAACCCTGCTTTTTCAAAAATAATTTTCGTATAGACTTTATCCATAGCCACACTAGAAGCTAATACTCTGCAACCTACATAAGGTATTTTTAGTAACTCAAACAGCCCTTGTATGGTGCCATCTTCTCCATATAATCCATGTAATACTGGAAATAAACAATCCATTTGTTTTAAATAGGTCATGACGTCTTTGATTGGTTCTATATTTTCAATACTATCGCCTACTTGTTTTTCTTTTATCTGTTCAATTGGTTCATTATAGGTATACCAAGTGCCTTCTTTGTCTATGTATGTAGGAAAAATTTCATATTTCTCTTTATTTAAATTTTTTAAAACGGAAATGCCAGATACAATAGATACTTCATGTTCTGTAGACATTCCTCCAAATATGACAGCTAATTTTATTTTTTTCATATTTTTTGTCCTCACTTCTTTCAAAAATTGAATCTGTTATACACATTTTGTGGTTATCTTGTGGATAATTTCTTCGAAGTGCATACCATTGGATGCTTTTAATAAAATGACATCGTTTTCTTTTTTCATTTGATTAATGATTTGTGCCGCTTCTTCATTTGTTTGACAAAGTATAATATTTTCTTGTTCCATACCTTCTTGTTTTGCTTGTTTGCCTATGTAAATTGCTTCTTTTCCTACTAAAATAAGCTTATCAATCTGTTCTTTAGCAATTTCTTTTCCTACTTCTCTATGTAGTGCTTCAGAGAATTCTCCTAATTCTAACATATCTCCTAATACGGCGATTCTTCTTTTTCCCTGTAAATTTCCCAAATAATCGATAGCTGCTTTCATAGAATCTAAATTGGCATTATAACAATCATTGATAATGGTTATATTCTTTTCTATTTTACTGATATCCATTCTTTTTTTAGTTAGTTCAAATTTAGATATCCCTTCTTTTATAGCTTCTATAGGAATATGAAAACATTCTCCTATAGCAATGGCACATAAACTATTTTGTACAAAATGATTTCCACCAACGGGTACTACTATTTCTTGTGATTGTTGCATCTTTGTATGTAGTTGATATGTACTTCTTTCTTCCTCTGCTATGATTTTGGTTGCCATATAATCACTGGTTTCTTTTATACCATATGTTACAATATGATATTGTTCTTTATTGTTTTCATACCATTCATGTAATAAGTCATTATCATTATTTATAACGACTGTTCCACCTTCTTGCATACCTTCTAATATTTCTAATTTTGCTTTTAAAATGTTTTCTCTAGAACCTAATATACCGATATGGGCTGTTCCTATGTTGGTAATGGCTACTACATTAGGTCTAGCTATGTTTGTTAAATAACGAATTTCTCCAAAATGGTTCATTCCCATTTCTACCACTAAGGCTTCTTCTTGTTTTAATCCCAATATGGTTAGGGGTAGACCTATTTGGTTATTATAATTTCCTTGTGTTTTTAATGTTTTATACTTTTGTGCTATTACATTAGCAACGATATCTTTTGTACTCGTCTTTCCCACACTACCTGTAATAGCAATAACCGGTATATGGTATAAGCTTCTTTTTAGACTGGCTATTTGTCCCATCGCAAGAACGACATCTTTTACTTGTAGGATAAAAGCTTCTGGATAATTTTGTATTTCTTCCTTGGTTATTTCTACGTCCTGTATAATAACTCCTTTGGCACCTTTTTCTAGTGCTTGTTTCCAAAAGATACTACCATTCATGGTTTCTCCTTTGATGCCCAGATAAATGTCTCCTTTTTGAAGTTGTCTGGTATCTTTTGAGAAATTTTCGCAAATGCTTTCTTCTTGCCCTACTATTAATTTTCCTTTGGTTACTTCTAAAATAGATTTTACAGTTAATTGTTTGTTGGTTTGAGATGTCATATGATTTCCTCCGTTTGCTTACTTATATGTTTCTTTTATAAAATATATACCTATTTTATTTTTTAAGATTATATGCGATATTTTCTTTTTTTGCAAATCTGGATATTTTGTTATTTTGTAGTAAAAACAAAAGTAATGTAAAGATTTTACATTACTTTTGCTTACTTGCTTTTTTATTATTCTAATTTAACTATTTTTCTACACTTCTATTGGCGATTTCTATTGCTTTTGATACGATATTGCCACAAGTTTTTGAAGAGACATTTCCCCATCCACCGTCTTGTTTTACGGTTTCATATACGCCTAATTCTTTGGCGATTTCTTCTTTTAGATTTTCAGACATAATATTATGCTTATTTGAAGACATAGTATTTACCTCCTAGCGAAAAACCTTTTCTTTTATTTTGATGTTTTTATTTTAACATCTCATAAATTGATTTTGTTTTTCTACTACTATTATGGCTAAAAATTCGAAATCTATGTTGGAAGGTTCCTCCTTGTTTGTTTATTTTTTCTTTATTACATAGTTAAGGTTCCATTTGGTGTATTTTTGATTACTAAAATATCTTCTTCTTTTCCTGTTTGGGCATTAATATATACTAAAAATTCTGTTCCATCTACTTTTCCTTTGAATTCCCAACATAAGATTTCTGTTTGGAACTGTGTAGGAATAACCGCTAATGCTTCACTTCCAATTTCTAAATTTTTATTTAAATTTTGTTTAGCTTGTTCCTTTGTAATGGCTACCTCTGGCAAGCTTCTTTGTTCATGGTTATTTAAATAGCCGCTTGTTTCAATTCCTAAAATTTCGCCATTGTCTAATGCTATTTTTAACTTTATTAAATCGGGATACATGGTTACTTGTCCATTTGATGAATCTTGGTAAGAAGCATAATTAATGGTTACGATACCATCTTGTTTTAAATAATAGGTTTCTTTCATATTGGGAAATTCTTTTTGTGCTAAGAAATTTTTTCCAATTTCATCTGCTCTTTCTTGTGATATGGTTTCGGCATCTACTTCTCGATTATAGTTCATAAAGACCACATGTCCACCTTTTTGTGTAATAGAAATGGTTGCATTATTTTCCTTATCTTGGTCTCCATTTATTTTTACACTAAAGTCATAAGATGGCATATTCGTATTTTCTGAAATTCCATTAGAGGTAATTTCTTTTATTTTGTCTTGTCCTATAAATTGAATAGCAATTTGCTTAGCTTGTTCTTCTTCAATATTTTCTCCTGTAAGTCCTTTTCTGTTTGTTGAAGTTAAATGCTCTGAGAAAGCACCATCATAGATTAAACCTGCATATTCATGGAAGTTTTCTTCTAGATTACTAAAGCTATCTTTGGAAATATTGCTAACTTGTGTTGCAAATACACTACTTCCTTTACTCGTTAATTCTCCCCATTTAATTCTACCATCATTCATATCTGCGGATAATTGATTTAATGTGTTTTCTAATTCTACACTATAGTCGTGTAGTTCTTTTAAATTATTAAAATCTTCTTCTGTTAAAGATTCATTATAGATGTTTTTTCTGGAAAGACTAAAACTATAATCACTTACTTGGTTTAAAAATCTAGAGGTATTGGCTAATTCTTCTGAACCAATTGGTAGTCTAGTTAGATAACTTTGTGCTAAGTTTGCTTCTCTCCAGACATGTGTTAGCGTTTCTGCTCCATGTTCAGGTGTACTAGAAATTAATGACTTTGCTAAATAGGTCTCTACATTTTGTACGTAATCGACTAGTTCAAAAAATGCCATATTATAGTTATTTTCTGATACTTGTCTATAATCTCTTTCTCTTTTATAGACATAGATTCCCATAATAGCTATTACGGCTACTAGTGTAACCACTAAAGTAAGCATATGCCTATCCTTTAATCGATTTTTCCAATCATATACCTTTTCTTTTATTTTTCCCATTTTTTAAATCTCCTTTTCCAAATTCTTTTTGGACTTTTATATTTTATTTACAAAATCTATGTTTTCCTATGGTTTTAATTAATGGCCTAGACCATATCCATTTATTTGTTGCCGTTGATGGATTAAAGTAATAGATGGCTCCTCCTGATGGATCCCAACCACTTAAAGCGTCTTGTGCTGCTTTTAAGACAGTCGAGCCTTCTTTTATGGGTACATTAATTTGTCCATCTGCCACTGCTGTAAAAGCTCCAGATTGATAAATGACGCCTGCTATTGTATTGGGGAACTGTGAACTTTTTACTCTATTTAAGATAACGGCACCTACTGCTACTTGTCCTTCATAAGGTTCTCCTCTTGCTTCTCCGTTAATAGCTCTTGCCATTAGTTGTAAATCTGAACTAGAATTTGATTTTGATGCAGCTTTTACACTGCTTTGTTTTGAAAAAGCTTGAAATGCTAGTAGAAGCATAACTATGCTAATGCCTATACACGAAAAAATAATACTGGTTTTTACTAATTTTTTCAAAATAATCCTCCTTTGCTATTTGATAAGCTTTACTTGTATTTTGTATTTTTTTCAAATTTTTATTCTCTTTTTATGATTATTTTCTTAATTTTTTGAATTTTGTTAAATTTTATGATAAAATAAGCGCAATCAATATATTTTCTCAAGAGAGAAATTGGGGGATTTTATGAAAAAGATTTTAATTTTTTACGCGACTTATGGTGGTGGTCATTTATCGGCTGCTAAGTCCATAAAACAATATTTAGAAGAGCACTATACCAATTTAGAAATTGAAATGATAGATTGTGTAGAATATATTAATAAAGCTTTAAATTCTGTTACGACTGCTGCCTATAGACAAATGGCTAAGAAAGCTCCTTGGGCATGGGAAAAAGTATATGACAAATCTAGCCATGGTATGCTAGCTAAGGTAAGTAGTACTTCTAATAAGATTATGGCTATTAAAATTGCTAAATTATTTAAAGCTTTTGAGCCTGATGTGGTTATTTCTACTCATCCTTTTGGTTCGCAAATGACTAGTTATTTAAAGAAAAAACAAAGAACCCATTGTACTTTAGCTACGGTGATGACGGATTTTGCTTCTCATGAGCAGTGGTTAGTGGGGCATGCTTTTGTTGATTATTTCTTTGTTTCTAATACAGATATGAAAGAAGAAATGGTAAAACAAGGTGTTGCTAGCTCAAAAATTCATGTTACAGGAATTCCTATTTCCAAATGTTTTTCTGAGCAATTTGACCGTGTTAGCTTATGCAAAGAGTTTTCATTAAATCCACTAAAGAAGACCATTCTCTTTTTTGGTGGTGGTGAATTTGGTTTAGGGAAAGAAAAAACCGTTGCTATTTTACAAGCATTAGCTTCTTCTTTTTCTGATATTCAAGTAATTGCTATTGCTGGTAAAAATGAAAAAATGAAAGAAGCCTTTTTACAAGTGGTTTCTGAATATCATAAAGAAGATAGTATAAAAGTGCTTTCCTATACTACGCAAGTTCCTGAGCTTATGTCTATTTCTGATTTAGTAATTACGAAACCTGGAGGACTGACTTCTAGTGAAAGTTTAGCATGTGGATTACCTATGCTAATTATCAATCCACTTCCTGGTCAAGAAGAAGAAAATGCTACTTTTTTAGAAAAATCAGGTGCTGCTATTTGGTTAAAACCTAATGATAATCCTACTACGGTTTTATCTAGTTTGATAACCAATGAACAAACCTTACAAGATATGCATGAATTTGCTATGCGTATTGCCAAAAAAGAGGCTACTAAAACAATTTGTCATTTAGCTCTTGGAGAAAATCTTTAAATATGTTAAAATAGAATTGTCTTTATTTTAAAATGGAAAGGAATTAAAAATATGACTAGTAAACAACGTGCTTATTTGAGAGGTCTTGCTAATCATTTGGAAGCTATTTTTCAAATTGGGAAAGCAGGTATTACAGATATCTTTGTAGCACAAATTTCAGATGTTTTAGAAGCACGAGAATTAATTAAAATTTCTGTTTTAGAAACGGCACCAGATAGTGTTCGTAATTTAGCAGAAGAATTAGCTTCCAAAACAGACTCTATGGTTGTACAAACGGTTGGTAATAAAATTACTTTATATAGACCTCGTAAAAAAGATAGTAAGATTGTCTTACCAAAATAAAACATAGCTTTTGCTATGTTTTATTTTTCTATCTTTCTTTTATTATTTTTGTTTTTCTTTCTTTTCTAAAAACTGTACTCTACTACCTTCTAGAATCCAATCTCTTAGGTCAATTTTCTTTGCTTTCGTTAAAATAGGTGCTTCTTCTACTTGACTTAATTGTTCTTTTACTTTTTTTTCATATGGTTTTAAAAATTCTCTATCTATATATATCTTCACATGATTTTCTTGTTTTTTTGTTTGCTCATCTAATGGTGGAATATAATATTCTATGTGATTTCTTTGTAGCACTTTTATAATATTAGTCATTGGTACTAAATAAGAAAATTCTATATAAAATTTATAGTCGTCTAGTAATTCTTGTTGTTCTAATTCTTTTATAGCTTCTTCTATTTTTTCTCTTACTTTCTTTCCTTGCTTTTTTCCACCCTCACGTACGTAAAGTATATATTTTTCTTCTTCGTCTTCCTCTTGTTTTATTGGTTGAACACAAATATCCTCCTGTAACTTCGGTTTTGTATCCAATATATATTGGATTAATTCTTTTGTATAAATTCCTTCTATGGCTGTTTGACCTAGTTGTATTAAATCTTTTGGTAATGGAATATCTTTTAATAAGTCGTCTGCTTCTTTTTTAGATACAGATACATAACTATCTGCTTGTTGATTTTCATCTACTTCTGGATAAATGCTATAATGAATTCCTTTTTCTTCTGCATTTTTTCTGATTCGATACCATTCGTTTTTTCTAATTCTAACCGTTTCTATATCTTCTGTCCTCATTAAATTCTTATCATTTACTAGACCTTTTGCCTGCAAAAGTTGGTCTTCAAAGTTTCGAATATCTTTATAACTAGTTGTAACATCGAATTTTCTATCATCCAATTCTTTTATATATTTTCTTACCTCTTCTTGCGTTAGCGCATTTAGTCTTACAAAATCTTGCTTTTGTTTCTGGTATTTTTCCATTGTTAAAATAGTTTTTTGCATATTATAAAAGGCATTAATCATATATTCCCATAACATTTCATCTTTTACAATGTCCGCATTATTATCTTCTATACTATTTACATGTTTTTTTACTTTTAAATCTTCTATTGTCTCTTGTAATGGTTGCAATAATTCCATAGATAGTTGCATTTCTTCGCATTCTGCTTGCAACCTTTTTAGCTTATCTTCTAGTTCTACTATATCTTTCATAAAAAGTCTTACATAAATTTCTTGTGCTTGCTTTGGAATCTCTATTTTCTGTGTTTGCTCTTTTCCTTTGCTTTTTTGACTAATTCCTTTGATTAGACTTAATCTGTATTCGATTTCTTCCATTTGCTTCATATATTCGCCTAATGCATTTCCTGTTAAATCTTCTTTTCTTTTTTCTAATAATTCCTCATACTTTTCTAATTCTTCTATAATTTCATCATCTAATGCTATTGCCATCATTTTTCGTTCTAGTTTTTCAGGAAATAAACTTTTTTCTAATCTTTTACTAAATTTCTCTGTTACTTTTCTGAAATGCTTTTGCTCTGCAATAGCAAAAAGTTCGTTGAATTGTAAAATAAATTTAGCATATTGAGACTCTATACTTTCCTTTGGTAAGGATAATTCTGGTTCTGTCTGATAAGATATTGTTACATTGGACTGTATATTAATTACACTTTTTTCAAAATTATTTATTAATACATTTAATTTTTCTATATCTTCTTGTGGTGCTTCTTGAATCTTTGCTATTTTTGCTTTTGCCTCTTCAATCTCTTTATGATAGGAGGCTTCAAAAGTCATCCAATCTATTTGGTTTTCTTCATCTAAAGCTTGTTTTTCTAATTTTCCTCTATCTTTATTTCTTATTCTCTTAAAAAACTCTTTAAAACCCATTTCTTTCTCCTTTATTATTTTATTATAACATGGAAACATTCTTTTGTAAATTTATTCGGATTATGCAGAAAAAAATGAGGCTAATTAGCCTCACTTAGTACTTCTCTTGCCCACATTTGATTTTTGTTTTCGTCATATATTCTAATATTTGGAAAAGTCTTTGCCATTAAATCATTCGGAAACCATTTTTCTCCCATCTCTTCTATTGGTTTCATCCACTCTACTATCTCTGCTTGTAATCCTTTTTGTTGTGCATACGCTCTATAGGCTCTATTGGTATATGTCTGTACCGCCCATACAGTTGCTATTGCATCTATAATAATAAATATACAGATGCCTATTTCTATTCCTAAATTTATAGATGGTTTTATTTTCTCAATCATTTTATCCATCCATGGCTGTACCCATTTTATTAATACCACTGCTAAAATACCCCAAAAGAAGCTGTAGGTTACACAAATTCTGCCATTGATATGGAAGTTGGTATAAGTATAATCCCAAAAACGATTTCCATATACCGCTTCTAGAGCATAACTTAATATATATTCTACAACTGCTCCTAATAAGGCACCTGCTATAAATAATTTTATAGGATGTTTTTTATATCGTGCTAAAGCAATAATAAATATAGTAGCACCAATGCCATAAATTGGACAAAAGGGTCCCCATATCAAACCTTGCCTGCTTTCTAAAATACCGGTTGTTACATAACCATAGATGGTTTCCGTTAGTAATCCTATTATACTAAAGATAAAAAAGTACCATATCCACATACTTATTTTTATTTTAGGTCTTTCTTTTATTTCCATTACTTTTTCCATAGTTCCTCCATTTCGTTTTTACATTGTATACTATTTTTAAATTTTTATCTAGTCTTCTTTTTATTTTCTATTTTTCATTGTTTTAGATATAAAGTTTTTGAAATTTTTTCGTAAAGTTTTGAATTTTTTTCATACTTTTATTGACATTTTCTTAAAAGCATGTTATTATACTTCATGCATGAACTGGTTCAGTAGCTCAGTTGGATAGAGCAACGGATTTCTAATCCGTGGGTCGGGGGTTCGAATCCCTCCTGGATCACCATAAAAAAGTAGCTATTTAGCTACTTTTTTATTTTTATATTTTTGACTATTTTGTATCATTTTTATATATAAAATAGTTAATTGTCTTCAAAAAGCTTTTATTTAAAGAGATTTTTACAAAATTTCTAGTCAAGTTACTTTTCATAAAGCTCCAATGATATAGCTTCTATTTGATAATAATTTAAATAACTTGTACTTTATCAACTTTCTTATAAATTAAATTTTTATATTATTCTTTAATAACACCAAAAGCAGGTGAATTAATAACAATTGCCTCAAACACACCAATAGCAGAGTAACTTGTATCCTTAGATAAGTATAATACATCCTTATCTTCAATATGTACCTTTTCTCCATCAATTATAAAATCCACATTCGCATTTATAAAATAGAAAACTCTTTCGTTAACCGTTTTTAATAATTTTAATCTACCATTTAATCTGTTTATTGCCAAACTAATATTTTCTGTAGTTTCTTTTGTTAAATAATTATCTGATGAATGCATATTAGTAATCCTTCTTGTAATCTTTTCTTTTTCTGTTATTTTTTTATACATATTTTCATTCTCCTCTAAAACAGTTATTTATTAATATAAGTTGTTATATCTTTTAATCAGTATTCACTAAAGTGTAATCATTTCTATTATTAACTATAATTGCTTCTTGATTAGTTAATGTTATAAAATTCAGATTTGGATGTTCTTCTATAATTTCATTAGCTAATTTAGTATATTTTTCTTTACTATTATAATGAGGTAGTATATAACCATCAATTAAATTCATCCCATTATAATTATTTAGTAAAGAAGCTTCTTTTTTATTATCTAATTTCTCAGCATAATCAATAGAAGGGCAAGCAATACAAGCCCCTGCACTAGACCCAATATAAATTTTATTATTTGCAAAATCTATTAAATCTTGTAATATATCCTTTTTCTTTAATTGTTGCAATAAATAAAAACAATTACCACCTGCAACAAATATTGCATCTATATCATTGAATTTATTTAAAATTTCTTCTTTACTTTCTCTAGAGATTTCAATATCAATAACATTAAAATTCATTTCTTTTAGATTGTTTCTGCTTTCTTCCATATACCATCTATTATTATCTAATTCAGAAGCTGTAGGAATAAACCCAATCTTTGCATTCTCTTTTACATATTTTTTTATAATTTTCATATTACTTGATAATAATATTTTCATTTTTAATCGTCCTTTCAAATTCTACATGCATTATATCATATTTTATGAAAATTGCTACATGCTACACTATAAGGGTAATACTATCCTTATAAAAAGTTAATGAAAAAGCATATACTATTTTTGTTTAAAATAGTTAAATGTATTCAATAAGCCTATATTTAAAGGGCTATTTACAAAATTTCTAGTTCAGTTTACTACTATTTTACTACTTTTTGATAAAATTCCAATAATATAACTTTTAATTGATAATAGTTAAATTAATTTGTAATTTATTATCATAATTTTTATCTTAAATACATGGTAGTATCAAAAATTTCTAAAGGATATATTTTACCATTCTCAAAATTCTTAATATCCTGAATAGCAGTATCATATCCTCTTAATTCTTTTTCTGTCATATCTTTCACTTTTTTTATATCTAGCCATTTAACATCTAATATTTCTTTTGTATCAAATTTTATATTTTCTTCCACAATGTCAGCTGTAAATTTTACTATAACTGCTGTTTCACCTTCTTTTAACATCACTGTGGTTATTGGTAAAACCCCTTTAAGTTTTACTTTGCATCCAGTTTCTTCGTATGCCTCTCTTATTGCGGCATTTGCTATTAGCTCGTTTTCTTCCACATGACCTGCTGGAAAATTCCACTGACCATAACATTTCTTTTTTGCTTCTTTTACCATTAAAATTTTATTTTCTTTTACTATTATACATCCAGCAATAATTATCATAATTATCCTCCTAATCAATTATACTATTTACTTATTACATACATTATATCATATCTTATGAAAATTGCTACATGCTACGTGCTACACTATAAGGGTAATACTATCCTTATAGTTTCGTGGACAATCGTGGCTTTGCCACTTGCCACGAAAATATTATTACTTATTTAAAGTAAGAAGTTTACTACGATTTTACTACTTTTAAACATAAAAATATAAGAATTTATAACAGTATATATGAACATCTTCATAAAACAGAGATGATTCCAACACTTGTAAAATCAACATTTAATAGTATTTAAGAACTTATAAAAAGTTAGTCAAAAAGCATATACTATTTTATATATAAAAACTCATGAAAAATTAATTTTTTATATTATAAACAAAAAGTAACCATTTAAAAAATAGTTACCTTTTCTTTTATCTATTATGCTTTCCAGAACGCCTGATATCCTCTATAAGCTTCATAGATATCTAATTTACTAGTTACTTCATATGGTGCATGCATCGATAGTACAGGCACACCACAATCTATAACATCTACGCCTTTATTTGCTAGAATGTATGCTATTGTACCTCCACCGCCTACATCTACTTTTCCTAATTCTACCACTTCATATTGTACATTTGCCTCTTCAAATATATGGCGAATTTTTGCTACAAACTCTGCATTTGCATCTGAAGCACCAGATTTTCCCTTTGCTCCTGTATATTTATTTAGTCCAATGCCTCTTCCCAAGTAACCTGCGTTATTTTTCTCATAAACGTTGGCATAAAGTGGATCATAGGCGGCATCTACATCGGCTGATAACATTGCAGAATTGCAGAAAACAGATTCTAATAAATTTGGTCTATTTACACCTAATTTATTTAATATCTCTGATAAGAAAGTGTCAAATACATGAGATTCCATACCCGTATTTCCTTCACTTCCAATTTCCTCTTTATCTGAAATAATACAAACTGCAGTTGTTTTTGGCCTTTCTATTTCTAATAAAGCCGTTAAAGCCGTGTATACACACACTTTATCATCTTGTCCATATCCTGCTACCATACTATGGTCAAATCCTAATGTTCTAGCACGAAAGGCTGGTACTAATTCTATTTCTGAACTAACAAAGTCCACTTCTGTAATACCATATTTTTCATTTAATATAGAAAGTATATTTAATTTAACACCTTCTGCTATATTTTCTCCTTGATACGGGATACTGCCAATTAGTAAGTCTAAACTTTCTCCATTAATTCCATCTTTTAATTTCTTTTCCATTTGCTCTTGTGCTAAATGTGGTAATAAATCTGTAATGGTGAAAATAGGGTCTTCTTCACTTTCTCCTATACAAATTTCTATTTTTTCTCCATCTGGTTTAACAATTACTCCATGAATTGCTAAAGGAATCGTTGTCCATTGGTATTTTTTAATACCTCCATAATAGTGTGTTTTAAAAAAGGCAAAACCACCATCTTCATATAGAGGATTTGGTTTTAAGTCTAATCTTGGAGAATCTCCATGTGCTCCAATAATATGCATTCCTTTTTGTATATCTTCTTGCCCTATTATTGCTAAATATAAGCTCTTTCCTCTATTGTTATAGTATACTTTATCTCCTGCGTGTAAACTTTCCACTTGTGCTATATCTCTAAATCCTTTTTCTTCTGCCATTTTAATAGAAGACTTTACAATTTCTCTTTCTGTTTTTGACTCATTTAAAAATGTCATATATTGCTTGCAATAACCAAATATCTCTTGTCTCTTTTCCTCGGTCATGCCTTGCCAACCACTTTTGGTCTTTCTAAAAAGTTTTTCTTTTAATTCTTCTGACTGTGTCATCTTATCATCCTTTCTTTTGCCTACTTGGCTCTTTTGTTTTGGTCATTATATCATGTAAATTTTTAGAAGTAAAGAAATTTACTCTTTAGTATTCTACACAATTTTTTGGATATTATTAGGTAATTTGATTTTTTATTTAAAAGTTCCTTTGTTTTTCGATTTTTATTTTTAGATAAACATATCTCTTTCAACAATTTCATATAAATATAAAAATATTCTTTACATTTAAGTTACTTTATTGTTTAATATATTATAGAGAATATTGTATTTTTTTGTAGAAAAAATACAGATTAAAAATAAATGTTGGAGATTATTATGAGCAAAAAGAAAAAGAATAAAAAATTAAATACTATAGAACCAAATATTGCTTCTCCATTAGTTTCAAAAGAAACTAATACTTCTTCTATTTTAGCTAAACCTCCTATTGATTTAGAAATAAAACCTAAATCAGAGGAAGTTTCAATAGTTAAGCCGGAAATTAGAAATGAGGAAGTAGGAGAAGAAAGTGTTACAACTATTGTTTCTAGGGATATGAAGGATATTACTAATGCGACTTGTGAGGCAATGGATGAAGTAAAAACGGTTATTTATAATAAAGAGGCTATATCTCAAGAGAATGATGTTAAAAGTATTCGTAACCTAGATATTCCTGAGAAAGTAGAAGATACTACTTCTTCGGAACTATCTTCTCATTCTTCTTTAGATACAACGGCTTCTTCTTATACAATGGTAAAAGAAACAAAATCTCATAGAAAAGTTTGGATTATTTTATTAGTAACGCTCTTTTTATTGTTACTACTTCTTTTGTTGTCTACTATCTTTGCTTTATGTCATATACAGACCAATACCATAACTTCTGGTATTTCTATTAATGGTATAGATGTTTCTAATTTGACTAAAGAGGAAGCAATTGAAAAAGTTACTTCTGCTATTCAAGAAAAATTGGAAAAACCAATTACTTTAAAACATGGTGAATACGAGACAACTTTTTTTGCTCAACAGTTTGATGTTACTTTTGATGCTGTAAAAGCGGTTGACTTAGCTTATAAAATCGGTAGAGATGGCAACATTTTTGAAAATAATTTTACTATTTTAGCAGCTCTTTTCTCTAAAACAGATATTGGTCCTAATTTTTCTTATAGTGATGAAACTTTAGATTCTTTGATAAAAGAAATTGAAACCAACTTACCTGACCGTATGATAGAACCTAGCTATTATGTCGATGGTAATCAATTGGTTATTACTAAGGGAATAGATGGTGTAGAAATTAATAGTTTCGAATTAAAAGAGCAAATGATTTATTGTTTAAATAATTTGGATTGTACCACTTCTATTACCATTCCTGTTGTTTCAAAAACAGCCAAAACCATAGATATACATACTATTCACTCTGAAATTTATAAGGCTGCTCAAGATGCCTATTATACGACAAATCCTTATGTTGTACATCCTCATGTAAATGGCGTTGATTTTGCTATTTCTATAGAAGAGGCAATTGCTATGTTAGCAGAAGATAAAGAATCTTATACCATTCCTCTAAAAGTTTTGTCTCCTAAAGTGACGACTAATCAAATTGGTACAGAGGCTTTTCCAGATTTATTAGCTAGCTTTTCTACAACTTATAGTACTAGCAATGCTAATAGAAGTACGAATATTCGCTTAGCTTCTTCTAAAATTAATGGTACAGTTATGATGCCAGGTGAAACTTTTTCTTATAATCAGGTAGTTGGTAAAAGAACCGCTGCTGCTGGATTTAAATCAGCGGCTGTCTATTCTAATGGTGAAGTTACTACTGGTATTGGTGGTGGTATTTGTCAAGTTTCTTCTACTTTATATAATGCTGTTCTTTATGCGAATTTAGATATTGTAGAAAGGACCAATCACGGTTTTAATCCAGGCTATGTAAAAGCTGGAAGAGATGCTACTGTTTCATGGGGTGGACCAGATTTTAAGTTTAAAAATAATAGAAATTACCCTATTAAAATTGTTTGTTCTGGTTCTGGCGGTAAGATTTATTTTCAGATTTTTGGTTTAAAAACGAGCGACGATTATGAAGTAGAAATACAATCTTCTGTTATTCAAAGTATTGCTTTTAAGACGGTTTATCAAAATGACAGTAGTTTAGCTAAAGGAAAAACAAAAGTAATTCAAAATGGTTCTAATGGTTGTAAAACACAAACTTATAAGATTTTAAAGAAAAATGGTACGGTTGTTTCCAAGACGCTTCTTTCTAAAGATACTTATAATCCTCACAACAAGATTGTGGCGGTTGGAACAAAATAGATATATCTTAAAAAGCTAACTTTATTAAAAGGAACAGACAAATTGAACTGTTCCTTTTTCTTGTATTACATTTAAAAATTAAGTAATTTAGTGGAAACAAAAGAGCCAGCCGAAGCTGACTCTAATGCACCAATACGCCCAATGCTTGTATTGGAACAACAATCTTTACTTTCCTATGGATTCCCAGCGTGCTTCCAGGACAGGGTCCTGAATCTGCTCGCCGTTTGAGAGTGGAACAAACAGATGGGATTTCTTATAACCCGCTGCACGCAACTCATCGGCAATTCGGCTTTTGGCTACATAGGTTTTTCCGTTTCTGTAGACAAACACCACTTTGCCATTATTGGTACAAAACCTACCAATATTGTTTACAGCATTGCTGTCGAAGCAATAATTAATAATAGGAAAATAGCAAGTCTCGAAGTAATGATGCTTTACGGGGATTCCTGTTTCAGGGATTTCAAAGCAATTCCGAAGAGTTGCTTCGCTGATAGTTCCAATGTGATGTTCATCACAATAAGAAATACAATCCTCAACAAATTCTTCCCTATATGACTGTCTAGCCTTTTCTCGAAGAGTGTTCCACTTAAGCTGTTCATCCTTGGGATAATCCCAATTGCTGAATGGAACATCGAAATAATCCTGATGGAACCCAGCAGAGCAAAGGGAACTTATTACGAGACGGGTGTATGGAGTAACGAAGACTTCGTTATCGGATACAAATGCGACCGTTGAGTTATTGGTTGCATAGCAACCGTTGAACTTCCGCATCCGTCTCGAGACGTTGAGAGTTTCCTCTCGTGAAAACTGCGGGTAAACGACAATCATACCAGAATAAACCCGAACAGCTTGCTCCTTTAAAGAATCCATTGTAATGTTGTTAGCCATTTTTTCCTCCTTAAAATTATTTGTTGTTGATTTTCATGAAGTTAATGCTAACATGAGAATCATTTATAAAATGGTTACATTTATATTATATTATATTTACATAAAATTGTCAAAATATTACTTTCTTTATCTGTTATAAAGAGTAAGTTTTAAAAGCAGTACTATCCTTTTTATTTTTTCTTCCGCTATTGGCAATGTATATTTAATTCCATATAAACTTTTCCTTATTCTTAGTTTTTTGAAGTGGTTATTTTTTATTTACATAACATTTACTTTGTTAACTTTTCATGTTATAATGTAAACTAATTACTAATAATAGGAGGTAAAACAAATGTTACCAAAATCAAATGCAATCGACCGGTTGCTAAGAGAAAAACCATATTTAAGAGAAAGGAGATTCGGGCTACCAAATATTGGTACAAGACCTGATAGAGAGCGATTTAATCCAACTGTGC
This sequence comes from uncultured Clostridiaceae bacterium, assembly GCA_958402495.1. Lineage (GTDB taxonomy): Bacteria > Bacillota > Clostridia > TANB77 > CAG-508 > UMGS1663. Next base: position 27,621 of record CATXTS010000002.1, on the reverse strand, counting down.
AAGAAATTGCTGATGCAATTGACTATTACGGCTATGCACTTCGTGATGAAAACATTGCTCAAATACCGGATATAGACCTCAGCAGTGGAAATCCTGTGGAATTTAGACCTTTTCCACCTTCAGTTTCTGCTATGATATCTTCTTTACAAAAGGATTTACTGTATCGCTACCCATACACAGAAGGAGATGACAGAATTCGGCAACAATTGCTCGATTATGTAGAAAGAGAAGGTTTTATTAATACAGAACCTTATTCTTTCAAGGATATTGATGAAAAAGGACTTTGTGTTCATAATATTACCTTTTCTGTTTCTACATCGGTTCTTTTTAATGAGATTATTAACTTGATTTCTAATCCTGGAGACGTTGTCTTGGTAACGGGCCCTAGCTATGGTCTTTTTACCATTCGGACAGAAAGAGCGGGTGCAGAAGTAGAAGTTCTGAATCTTGAAAAAGAAGACCACTTTCTTGTAAATCCTTCTAAACTTGCCAATCGTATTGACCAAATTAATGAAAGTTTACAGCAAGTGTACAATCGCCGGAGAGGATATGTTCCCAGAGTTGTTGCTTTTTTAAATGCAAATCCTAACAACCCTACCGGAAAGGTAATGGGAAGAAAAAAGTATTCTCTTTTATCTGAAATTGCTACAGTATGTAAAAAGCGTGGTGTCTTCGTAATCGATGATCTTGTTTATCGAGATATTTCCTATGATAAGGATAATATTGCCCTGCCAATTTCTACAATTCCTGGAATGTTTCGAAATACTATTTCTCTTTTTGGGCTTTCCAAGAGTTATTCCATGGCTTCCTTACGGGCTGGTTTTGTAGTTGCTGATGAAATCATTATAAGAGAGCTTGTCAATAGAATCTTTCAAGAAATGGATTCTTCTCCTGATATCATCGGGAAAGCTCTTGGCGGTGCTTTTAATGCTACTAATCAAAGATACCAGATTTATGATTCCTATTTTAGTGAGTTAAGAAATCTTTATTTATATAAATTTAACTTACTTAAAGCGCTTGTAACTGGAATTGATTCTGTCAATCCTATATTTAGAAGTAGAATCATAAAAACAGTAACTAATATTTTAGGAGATTCTGATGCAAAAGAAGCATTAGAAGGTATAGCCATGGTTGACTTTCCTGAAAATTTAGAGCCAGAATCTGGATTCTTTGCAATCCTGGATTTTTCTAATCTCAAAGGCATGAAGTATAAAGGCATGACCATTCGAACAGAGGAAGATTTACTTAAGTTCTTTTATACAGAATGTAGAGTCCGTTTTTTGATTGGGAAATCTATTTCTTGGCCCTATAAGGAGGAACTCATTGGTCGTATTTCTTTTGCACTCGAAGATGCAAAGTTGGTAAATGCTCTTTTCCTTATGCGTAAAGCACTTGTTCTTCTGGAAGCTAAAGATGATTATATTGTTCGTAAGAATTTATATCAGGACCAAGAACAGATGGCTAAAATAAAAGTAGATGGTTGGAAGAATGCCTATGATACAATTATCTCTTCTTCTTATCTTAATTCTTTAAACTATGAAGAACAAACGCAGCGGTATCAGGCGAGCTTTGATGAATATAAAGATTTGGTTTTTGTAGCGGTAAGAGGAGAAGAAGTACTTGGATACGCTTGTTTTAATACCATTTGTAATATGGACGAATTTGATTCTGAGTTAGTTAGCCTTTATGTTAAGCCCACTGAAATTAGAAAGGGCATTGGAACTAGCCTCTTTTTTGAAACTTGTAAACAGTTGGCTTCTCTAGGAAAAAAGAATATGATAGTATGGTGTCTTAGTGATAATAAAAGCGCTATTCAGTTTTATCAAAAACTCGGAGGTCAAATCGTAAAGACAAAGCAAGCAAAAATTGGCGACACTCTTTATCAAGAATATGGTTTTTATTTTCATTTGAAATAGTCGTTTTCTAATAACGACTTTGTATTTACCAAAAGGAACAGTCGAAATTTGACTGTTCCTTTTTTATTTCTATTTCATATATTAATAAAATTTTTGGTGCAGCTGGAGGGATTCGAACCCCCGACCTTCCGGTTCGTAGCCGAACAGCCAATTAAAAATTTCCATCTTTTGAAACATTTTATTTTCTAACATTATACCATATAAATATTGATATTACTAAGTTACAAGTTTTTGTAAAGTATTTACAATGAATTAAAAAAATTTAAGAAAAATAAAAATAGTTTATTAAAATTTCTCATTTAAGGGGAAATAAGGGGAAAATATTTTTCACTTCGGGGGAAAAACTTAATATCAATATTTATCTTGAAAGTTAAGGGGAAATATTTTTTATGTCCAGGGAAAAAAATAAATAGCCCAAATATAGTGCTTAGAAAGGTAATAAAGGAGTGTTTAAGCAATGGAAAATACAAATATAATTCAATCAAATTTTATTATTGCAAATAGAAATATTATAAATAAATTTGGAATCAATTCTGCTATTATGTTAGGAGAATTATATGGTAGATATAATTATTTTAAGAAAAGAAATCAGTTAAAAAATGGTTTCTTTTTTGCAACAAAAGATAGCATAGAAAGTAGTACGAAATTAACACCATATAAACAAAGAAATGCAACAAATATATTAGCAAGTGCTAGTATTTTAGAAATAAAATATATAGATATTCCTCCTAAAACTTATTACAAAATTAATGAAATAAATCTAATGAAAGTATTGAAAAATTCAGTAGTCGATAATTTGAACATCTAGGTATTGAAAATATTAAGTACAGTATGTTAAAAAAATTTACACAAATAATAATAAAGAAAAATAATAAATAATAACACACACGCAAATAAAAAAGTTAGAGAATTTTCAATATAAAAAATAAATTTTTGAGAAGTTTTTTAAAAATATTGATAAAAAAATATTCCCTCGGAGAGCAAAAAGGGTTTTAGGGATTTTTCCCTAACAAGCGATTACAGGTGTCAAAACACCATTCTTGCGAATGTTAAAGCGTAAAAAAATGCCTTAACATTCGAGCAAAATAAATTTTGCTATAAACTTTTAATGTTGAGCTTTGCAAACATTAAAACTTAAATATTAAGGAGGTAATAATGATTACTGATTCAGTAAAAGAAACAGAAAAAATTTTTATGTCTTATGATAGTGCTTTAAACAAATTAAAATTATTAGAATTAAAAACTAAAACTGGTAAAGAAATAACATATATAGATTTACAAAGAGCAGTTCAATTTATAATCAAGAAACATTCAACTTGTAGATGGAAACAGAATAAATTAATTGACAGAACAAATTATATTTTAGCTGAAGGATTTTATTGGCTAACTGATGTTTATTTCCAAACAGAAAAAAACATGATAGATGCTGATATAGATTTCTTTACTATGAGAATAGAACAATATGAAGAACTATTAAAAGTTACTCCGAAAAAATTTTGGAATAATGATATGTTTGTATATGAATTACCAAATTATTTTAACAAAGTTTCTGGCACTATAAAAAATAATATTATAAAGATGAATAAAGCGACAGATAGTCGTTATAAATATTATGAAAATGGAAAAGCAAAAATATCTAAAGAAGGTATAGAATGGCTTTGTAAAAATTGCTTTAAACAAAAATATTTAGAACTATTAGAAGAATATAAAATGGAACTTACAGAAAAATATATTGAAGCTGGTTATCCTTATGATGTATTTTTAACAAAGTTTGAATCAAAACTATTAAGAACAGATAAATATTTATGGAAATACATACAATAATTAAATTGTGCAGAAAGTTTTTGCACAATTTACAGAGATATACATAGAAAAAGCCTAGCCTTATGATGTTTTCTAATACGATTAATCTATGTTTTTCTAATAACACAATAAATATTATAAAAAATAGCATAATATAAGTGTATTGTTAAACAGTTATTACGATTTTTCTAATAGCTTATTAGAAAAATCGTAATAACTATTGACATGCTATAAAAAAATATGATATAGTATAGGCATTAGAAGGAGTAATTGTATGTTTACTAAAATTTTTATTGATAATTTTTTAGGTATATCAGAACCAATAATGCTTGATTTTATTTCCCAAAGTAGAAATAAAGATACATTGAATTCTGTAATAAAAATAGAAGAAGGAATTTATATTAATAAGCTAATAGGTATAATAGGAGGAAATGCTAGTGGAAAGACAAGCATATTAAGGGCAATAAATATGATTGGACAGCTTTTAGTATCACCTATAATACAATTTGATATAAATGACAAGATGGACAGCATAAAAGAATTACTAGAAAAAGATAATAATTTTGATGATAGAAAAAAAATTATAGAAATGCTTGATAGTATAAATGCTGGAACTAATATTACAGTTCAAAACCTTAGAAGAAAAAATGAAGATACAAAATTAGAAATAGAAATGTATATAGTAGCTGAAACAAAAGAATTGACTGGATACTATACATATAAAATATTTTTTAACGGTATAAGTAAAAAAATAAAAAATGAATATTTAGGTTTTAGAAAAAAATATAAGGAAAAGCCAACTCCTATTATTGCAATAGATGATGCCAAAGAAGGACAAGTATATTATATTAATAGATATTTTAAAAATATAACAGATATAGATATAGACAGAAAAAGTGAATTAGAGGAGAAATATAATTATTGTAAAACATTTGTCAAGCATTATATAAAGAACTCTGCAACTATTGACACAAGTGAAGATTATAATTATAAAGAACTAAAATATATAGATTGGTTTAAAAAATCTCCTGATTCTTTAAGAACATTAGTAAGAGTTGTAGATCCTAAAATAAAAGATGTTATGATAGATACTGATAGTAAATATGAAGAGTTAGTGTTTATACTAAAGGATGGAAGTAAAATTACTAGAAATATGTTATCAACAGGAACAGAAAGATTTTTAAATTTAATAAGATATGTAAATGAAATAATAGATAAAAATGGTGTATTAGCAATAGATGAAATAGAACAAAACTTACATAAGGATTTAGTGGAACTAATTATAAAATTATTTAGTGAAATGCCAAATCAAAATGCACAAATTATTTTTACTACATTAAGCCCTGAAATCTTTGATATTGTAAATCAAAATAATAAAAAAATTTTTAAACAAGATACAATATTTATAATAGACTGTGAGAGTGATAATATTCAAGTTAATAAATTAATTAATTTGCAAATTGATGGTAATAGAGTAAAAGGAGATGCATCTGTATCTAATCTATATAAACATAGAAAAATTTCATGCCACCCAGATAGAGAGCAAATAGATTTATTTTTAAGCAACTTTAAAAATAATTTAAATGACTTTTAAAAAGTTAGTCGTTAAAGAAACAAAAAAAGAACCATACAAAAGATGGCTCATAATAAGTATGAATTCCGCCAAGAATTTATACATACTTATTATAGAACAAATAGTTACATTTGTAAAGTAGCGAACTTTTGTATTGGTTTCTAGAAAGGAGACCAATATGTTTTTAAAAACAAAAATTGAAAAACTAGAATAGTTGGTCTAAAACAAATATGTTTTAAACCAATTTTTTTTAAGTTTTTAAGAGAAAGGAAGAATTTGAATGAAAATTTATGTTTTAAGTTCGCAAGAATGTGAAGATGAGAGTAAAAATAATGGAGATTGCTTTGTAATAGATAACAATAAAGAGCTAGTAATATATGATTGTGGATGTGAAGATTATGCCAATTGGGTAATTAGCTATATGAAAGAACACAATTATTCAAATGTAAAAGTAATATTATCACACAATGACGATGATCATTTTAAGGGGATTCCTATACTAGTAGAAAAAGGTAAAACATCAGAAATAACTACTGTATTGCTATTAAAATATGTAGATAAACTTTTGGATATTATTGATGATGGAAGGAAAAATAGAGAATCTTTAAAAAGACAACTATTAGATACATATGACAACATAGCTCAATTATCTGGAAATAATTTAAAGGATGCTTTTGAACATATAGAAATATCAGATGGAATTAAAATATCAGGACCAGGTAAGGATTATATATTAGATGCGGCAGCAAAAGGATTAGATTCTACAGAAGGAGATACTATAGATAGTTCAACAATTACAAATGCAACAAGCATTCATTTAGAAATTACATTGGATAATAAAAAAATATTACTAACAGGAGATTCATCATTCGAATCTGTAATGACAGAGAATTTAGGGGATTTTAAAATAATACAATTGCCTCATCATGGAAATGCAGATATAGGTGAAAGGATATTTAATGAAACTAAGAAAGATTTAGATAAGCAATATATAATTTCAGATAATACTGGCAATTCAAATGGAGGATCAGACAAACTAAATACAAAAGGTTATAGGGTAATGAATACTAAAGAAAAAGGACTATTAACATTAGATGAAAACATAATTTCACAAAATAGAACAGTTACAGGAAATCTAGGAATATGAGATATTTAATTTGTAAAAATAATGTATCTAACGAAGAAGTTATTGCTAGAATAGAGTATATATATGAACTGTTTCATATATATACTCTAAAAGATAACAAAAATTCTGATAGAGATATAACTGTATTAAATAGTATTCCCACTCATCAACCCAATATTTTAATGATAATTGGTCATGATCCTTTAACTAGTAACTATATTATACAAAATATAGTTACATTGCCAGAAAAAGATATTATTATTATTTCATGTAATACTAAAAAAATTAAACAACTAAAAAATATACATGATAAGAACATTTATCTTCCTAACAATTCTACAAAAGTAAATTATTGTAAAGGAAAAGAAATTGGATTTGGTTTTGATATTACAGATGAAGAAATTATGTTATATAGAAATAGAAAAGAAGATATATATACAATGCTAGATAATTCTCTCGAAAGGATGAAAATAAATGGAAAAAATAATTGAGAAAATGGAAGTTTATCATTTTATAAACTATCTATTACCTGGAATCATATTTGGAACAATATTCACAGAAATCATGCAAAACAACTTTTTTAATGATAATATAATAATAGCCATCATTGAGTATTACTTTATTGGTTTAGTATTAAGTAGGGTAGGATCTATAATAATAAAACCAATATTAGAAAAATTTAAAATAATAACTTGTGTAAAATATAGTCAATACATAAATTGTAGTAAAACAGATAATAAAGTTGAATTATTACAAAGAGAAGCAAATCAGTATAGGACTTATATATCAGTATTTTTATGTTTAACAATATTAGAGATATATTATAGTTTTATAAATAACATATTCTATAAAATTAGTTTATTATTTTTAGCATTAACAGTTCTATTTATCTTATCGTACAGGAAGCAATTAAAATTTGTAACTGAAAGATTACAGTACGCAAATCAAAAGAAATAATAATGTCTACTTTACAATAATACTTAAAAATGATATAATATAAGTACTATTGTAAAGAGGTGAGATTATGGAAGAAAAAATAAAAAAACTTCTAGAACAAAATAATGGAATAATTAGAACAAAGCAAATTGAAGAAATCGGTATTCCTAGAGTACATATAAAACAATTTGTAGAAAGTGGTATTATTGAAAAAGTACAAAAAGGAATCTATATGGCAAGTGACATGATAGAAGATGAATTCTATATATTTCAGATGAAAAATAGTAATGCTATTTTTTCTTACAATACAGCAATCTACTTTTTGGGAGAAACTGAAAGAACTCCCGATAAAATAGATGTAACAGTATATAGTGGATATAATAAACAAAGATTTCCATCTAATATTAGAGTTCATTATATAAAAAAAGAACTACTTAATATGGGAGCTATTACAGTAAAAACTCCACATGGATTTAATGTGAAAGCTTACAATATTGAAAGAACGATATGCGATATTATTAAAGGGCGAAACACTGGCATAGATAAGGAACAAAGCAATAAATTTATCAGAAACATTATTACAAGCAATAAAGTAGATATAAATAAAATATATAAATATGCTGAAAAGTTAAAATGTACTAAACAATTAGAAACGGTAATGGAGTGGATTATATGATAAAAAATGCAAAGTCTTTAAAAGACCAAGCTAAAAATATAGCAAAAGAAAATAACATTTCAATTCAGCAAGTACTACAAAATTATATGTTTGAAAGAATATTAGAAAGATTATCTAAATCTAAATATAAAGAAAATTTTATTATAAAAGGTGGTTTATTACTATCTTCTATTATGGGAATTAATTTAAGAACAACAATGGATATTGATACAAATGTAACTGGAATTAATTTAGACAAAGAAGAATTATCTAAAATACTTAAAGAAGTTTTAAATATGGATATTGGAGATAGTGTGACATTTAAAATAGAGAAAGTTGAAGATATAAAACAAGAAGAATATTATGGTGGTTATCAATTTAAAATAATTGCTACGTATGAAAATATAAAAGTACAATTTCATATGGATGTATCAACTGGAGATGTTATTACTCCTAGAGCTATTGAATATAAATATAAAAAATTATTTGATAATTCATACATAGACATTTTATCTTATAATCAAGAAACAATTATTGCTGAAAAGTTACAATCAATATTAGAAAGAAAAGTAACAAATAGCAGAATGAAAGATTACTACGATTTGTACTTTTTCATTAATTATAAATGGAATAGCATAGATAAAGAAATTTTATCAGAAGCTATTATTAGAACTTTTTCGGCTAGAAATAGTATAATTGAACTGCGAAATATAAAAGAAACAATCAAAACATTAAAGAATAATCCGTTTTTAAATAGATTATGGCTAGATTATTCTCAAAAACATGAGTATGCAAAAAATGTAAGTTTTAATGATGCAATTAAGGCTATAGAAATTATAGAAAAATCTATCTTTTCTAATAATCAAATTAAATTATCACTTGCACAAAATTAAATATTTAAAAAATCATAAAAATAGGCTGACAAATTGAATTGAGCACGTTATACTACTATCAAATTAATATTGGAGGTAGTAAATATGTCAGAGGAAAAAGTAAAAAAAGAAACTGTTTTAAACACACTATTTGAATGTAGAGAAGAGAATTTATATTCTTTAACGGAAAAGGACAAGGAAAGGATTGCAACTTTAACTAAGGATAATGATAGTTATGAAAAGCTATTTTGCATAATAGAAGATTTGCCACATACACAAGAAGAATTAGAAGGTGTCAGAAATAGTTTAGACAGTTATATTGACAAAATAAATATTATTGGATTTTATGAAAATGAAAAATTCTATAAAATACGGATTTTCAGACGCAATAAATTTGATATTAGAATGTGTTAATTATAAGTAAAAATAGAAAGTATATTATAGTTTATATTGGCAATCATATACATAGTTTTAATGAAGTATATGTAATTGCCAATTTTTTAATTACTACATTATAAAGAATTTACCGTTTTTCTAATTTTTTCTTTTTGACTTTCAAAAGTAACTTTAGTAACTGGTATTCTTCCAACTATTTCTGTCTTTAAGAAGTGGTTTAATATATCAAAAGATTTTAATGTTTCTTCTGTTCCATTTCCACTTCCACCTGCACAAGCGATACAAATAACTTTCTTTCCTTTGATTTTAGAATTATCGTTAAAAGCATCACATCTTTTTAGTCTATCAAAGAATGTTTTTGCAGATTCGCTCATTTCCCAAAAATAAACTGGAGTAATAAATATGTAGGCATTAAAATTATTCATATATTCATAAATCTCATTAAAATCATCTTTTTGAATACATTTATGTTTCTCTAAACAAATTCCCCAACCTCTTTTTCCACAAGCTAGGCATTTCTTTATATTCTTTTTATTTATACAGATATGTTCTACTTCTTTTCCTAATTTTTTTAATTCTTTTTCACATTCTTCTACACAAGAAAAAGTTAAACCAATTTTATTAGGAATAAAACTATCTTCATTTACTTGATTACTACTGAAACTTAAAATTAAAATTTTCATATTTCCTCCAATATCTTTATATGAATTCTAATAATTCTTTAAATTCTGTATATCCACTTTCAGAATTCAAGTGTCCTCCATCATCAATTACTATTTGCTTTGTTGCTATTGTGTCTGCAAATTCTTTTTCAACTTCATATTTCACATAGGGATCATTTTTGGAATAAAAACAAATAATCTCTTGTGCTAATTTTTTTACATCTTCTAAATTATCAAAATACATGGTTTCATTTACATTGTCATATTCTTCGTTAATTCCTAAATAATTATTAAATCCACATACAAATACTAATCTTTTTACTTTAATATTGTGACTAACTAAAAAATGGCAAACAAATATTGGAGCAATAGAATGAGCAAAAATAATAGTATTTTCATTTACTATTCCAGCACTTACATAACTTTCTAATACTTTTTCCCAATTACTATAATTTTGATAACCTACTCCTGTGGGAAAATCCAGAGTATAGACTACTAATTCTCTTTTTTCTATTTCATTTCTTAAATATGGAAACCAATTTACAAAAGGACTTCCAAAACTTCCATGTATTAACAAATAATTACTCATATTATTCCTCCTCAATAAATGTTTTAATTTTTTCTTGTATACTTTCTATGTTATCATAAAATATGATATCCTTTATATTTTTACATCCCTTAACTAGCCCCGATATTTTACTACCATTTTTAGCAATAACCAATATTGGAATATGTAGATTAGTCGCTTCTTGTAATTCCATACCTTGACCTGTTGATGTAGTACTCATTTCTGCAATAATTTTTTTGGTATCTCTTAACAAATCCATTGCTCTCTCATATCTTTCATAGTCATTACCTTTAAAATTCATAGTATCTATTGGGCTAGAAATTAAAAATTTATGCTTATCTATTATTGATGTAATTTTATTATATGTTTGAGTTGAAGCCTCATTTGATGATAATACAGCACCTGTAATTAAAATTCTATTTTTAATTTTATCTTTGTGTTGTTTCAAAATTTCTACTGCCTTTTCTCTATGTAATTCTTTTATTATTTCAATTTTAGTATTTCCGTATTTTGTTAACTCATCTATATTAGTAATCATCTCTGGACAATAATTATCATTACTATCTTGTAGTGTTGCTGCATAAACGATTTTTGAAAACTTTTCGTATAGTATTGCTCCCATACACATCATACAAGGTTCACAAGATACATATATTGTTGCACCTTTTAAATCTCCATAAAGATTTTTATTCTTTGATGCGCTTTCTATTGCCTCTAGTTCTGCATGAGAATACATACTTGTTTCCATTAAAGTCTTATCATCACTTCTACCAATAATCTTCCCATTTTTTACTACAATAGCACCATAAGGATATTTAGCCTTTGAAGATATATCTATTGCAATATCAATATATTGTTCATCAGTCATCTTGGTTACCTCCTATAAATTTGATTGAATTATAACATATTTTCTTTACAAAATATATAGAAATAGCCAAATCTAATTCTAGTATTTTACTTTAATTTAATAATTCTTCAAAAAGTTTAAAAAAATTTTTGAAATTTACCACTTTTTTATAAAATGGTGGCATTTATCTTATAGGAGAGAAAAATTAAAAAAATCTTTTCAAAATTATACCTTTTTGATATCTGCCTGGCATTTACATATTGAAGAGTGAATTTTATAGAAAATTTTAAAAAATTTTTCAAAAATCGTTACATTTTAAAGGTGCTTTTGGAACTTATCTAGTAGAAGGATAAATTTTACTCTTACTATTTTTACAAAGGAGGTAATGTGTATGTCAAATAATGAAGAAGATGAAAGAATAGGAATATCAATAGATGAAGCAAGAAAAATGTTAGGAATCGGAAGAAATTTAATGTTGGAATTAGTTAAATTAGATGGATTTCCAGCAGTTAAATTTAAAAGAAAAATAATTGTTAATAAAGAAATGCTACCAAAATGGTTTGCAGAGAATTCTGGACAGTATGATGACTATGAATATTAATAACTAGAAAAAAGGGCTGATTTCTTGTTTTAAACGTGATAAGATATATCTTGATATTAAGTTTCGAGCCCTTTTAAACTATTTATATTTTGGAAGGAGTTATCATGAAAAAGATAAATAGACAAAGAGCACCAAAAGGAACAGTTACAATAAGGAAAAAAGGAAATAGCTATGAGGCAAGAGTAACGTTAGCCCTTAATTCAATAATGGAAGGAGTTGATAGAAATCCAAGATTATCAAGGACAGCAAGAACAGAAAAAGAAGCAAGAAAAAGATTAGGAGAACTAATTACTGATATATATTTTGATATTCAAAAAAATAGTACAAATCCTAATGTCAAAGTATTTACAGAAGAGTGTTCATCAGAATTAAATAAGTTTACTGAATTTAATGAAGAAAAAGAAAAAAGGAAAATAGAATTGTTAGCAGATGATTATACTTTGTTTCCAAATATAGCAAAGGAATGGCTTAATTGGAAAAAGAAACAAGTAAATCCTAGCACAAATAAAACGATTAGTTTAAAAACTGTTGAAACTTACATAAACACAATTAAAAATCATGTAATGATTGATTTTAAAAATTATCATGTTAGCGAAATCAGTAAAGAAATGGTAGAAAACTATATAAATGAGAAAAGGCAACAAACACCTAGACTAGCAAAAGATTTATTCTTGCTTATTAGAGCAGTCTTAGCTTATGCTAAAGATAAAAAAGGATTAATAAAAGAAGTACCTAATTTTGATTTAAAATTTCAAAAGAAGAAAAGAGCAAAGGTAGCAAAGGTATGTTATTTAACAGAAGATAGACAAAGAGTATGGCTTGATGTATGTGAAAAAGATAAAAGACCATTTGCACTACTTTTTGCTACCTTACTTCAAACAGGTATGCGACCAGAAGAAGGTTGTGGTTTGAAATGGAAATCGGTACACTTTAATCAAAACAAAATCAGAGTAGAAAATGCTTATAAAGACATTACATTATATGATGATGAAATGAATATTACAGGACATATAATGACCGATGGAGATTTAAAAACCACAGAAAGTTATCGTAATATTCCAATGACTCCAAGATTAAAAGAAATGCTACTTAACTTAAAAAGAGAAAAAATGAATAATCTACAATATGGTGAGGAATGGGATAATGAGCAATATGTGTTTTTAAATACTATTGGAACACCTTATGTTCCAGAAAGATTAACTAAAAAGATTACAGAATTTATAAAGAAATATAAATTAGAACACATGACAATTTATGGTTTTAGACATTCTTTTGCAACTTTAATGAGTGAAAAAGGTATGGATAAAGAGGTTTTACGAGAATTAATGGGACATGCCGAATTTGAAACAACAGATTTTTACTATATTCATGTATCAGAAGAACGAAAGAAAAAGGAGTTTGAAAGAGTAAATTTTGAGGAATTTCAGGGGAAAACAAAAAATGCTGAAAGTAAGTCTACACAAGTAAAGCGATACTTTTTAAAGAAAAAGCCTCAAAAAAAGAACATAGTTCTCAAACTAGCTTGAGAACTATGTTTTACCAAATGGTGTGCCTGGAGGGATTCGAACCCCCGATCTGCAAGTTCGTAGCCTGCCATTCTATCCAGCTAAACTACAGGCACATAATAATATGGCTTTTGGTATGAAATTTATATTTAAGGGGATTTTCAGGGGAAAACTTTTCATACTATCTCTTGAAAACCCTAAATATCAATATTTATAAAACTATGGGTGTGCGTTTCGTAGCCGAACACTCTATCCAACTAAGCTACAGCTGCATTTTACTATGTTATTTATTATACATTGAATAGAGTTGAATTTCAATAGAATTTTGAAAAAATCTTAAAAAAGTCTTGAATTTATAAAAATAATATGCTATTATATATAAGCATTATGAATTATCGAGGTGTAGCGCAGTTGGTAGCGCGCGTGGTTTGGGACCATGAGGTCGCAGGTTCGATTCCTGTCACCTCGACCATGCAAGGTTGCGAAAAAGCAATTATATGGATATATTCAATAAGTAATATACAAGGTAATTAACTACCTTGTATATTTTTATGGCTATTCAGTATACTTTCTTAACTAGTTTATATTCTTATCATAATATCTATTTTCATTATGATTTTTCTTTTACTTTAAGTCTTAACAATATAAATCTTTTAATTTTCCATCCTGATATTTGTTTATTTGTTCTTCATATTGTTCTTTGTTAAAAATAAAATTACCTTCGGATGCTACTTTTCTTATAGTCGATACCTCTTCATTATCTACATTCACAGACTCTGTTATTTTCTTTATTAAATACATATAATTCATAGGACATTCTCCTTTATTGAAAATCTTTATATACGATTCCATTTTGATGTAAAATTAGGCTATCTACATTTTTCATGGGTTCAATTTCTTCTAACATTTCCTCTTCTGTTAATTGCATTTTATATATTTTTGTAGGAGCTTTTAATATACAAGATAAATTGAGTATTGTTTTTATTCCGAAAAGTTCTTCCAAAATGGGTGGCTCTAAATAACATCCATGTGTAACAGTATCTTTTTGGTGTATGCCATAATCTTTTAATAAATAGGATATATTTATAAATTCTTCATCATATAATTTAGGGCTAGTAACTTCTGAAAATCTTAATGAGTTAAATCCTAATTGTTTTACATATGTAGCTATTTTTTTCATATCTTCTATTGTTGAGATTCCGCTTTTTAACATAACACAATTTACTCGAAGTTTTAATTTCGGATTTATCTTAGCAAATTCTTTAATTAGTTTTCCATCATCTTCAATATTAACACCTACAATATCTTTATTCTTTTCTTTATCATAGTGCATAATACTAACAATTATTTTATCTAAATATTGCACGATTGGTAATAAGCAAGATAAGTTGCTTCCATTTGTAGTTATTGTAATTTTCTTTTTATATGGTGCTATTCCTTTAACCAGTTCCTGTAGATTTTTATATAATGTTGGCTCTCCACCTAAAATTAAAACATTTGGATAATTTTCTAATTCAATGGCTTTTTTAATTAATACCTTTACATCTACCGTAGGTAATGGTTTATTATCACGTCCCACACAGAAAAAGCATTTTCCGTTGCAACTATTATTTACTTTTATGACTAGTCTAGGACCCATTACACCCATGCAATAATTTTTACAGCTTCTCTTTTTCATAATTTATATACACATCCTTTCCGTTTAAAACTTGGTTTTCATATGATGTATATACCCAACTGTCTGTAACTGTACCATCTGGATGGATAACATTTATATAATCATGCTGATATTCAATATTGTTTGGTACTCCATAATCTTTTGCCTTATATATATTATTAAAAGGACAGCATAATTTTATATATGTTTTTATTCCCAAATGATTTCCTAATTCATCTAATTCAAATAAGCATCCTCTTAATGTAGGATTTTTTTGATGGATTCCATATGGTAACAGTAAATCTTGTAAATCAGTAAATCCCTTATATTCTTCATTCATTGTTACTACTTCCATTAACTTAATCGCATCAAATCCCCATTCTTTAGCTTGTTTTGCTAAAATTCTAATATCCTCTATCGTGCTTAAATTTTCTTTACATATAACACAAGCTAAAATAGTTTCTGTATCTCCTTTTTCCTTGTTTAGTTGTTTTAATTTATTTTCGTCAACAAGGATTCCTACAATATCTTTATTTTTATTTAAATCATAATGATGTATACTCATAATTATTGTGTCTAAAAATTTCTTACATTTTATAAGAACATCTATATTGCTTCCATTTGTTATTATAGTTATTTTTCCAGATTTTTTAGGTCTAATCGCTTCCAAAAAAGGATATAAATCTTTATATAATGTTGGTTCTCCTCCTAAGACATCGACATCTTGAAATTGATTTAAAGCAATTGTTGTCTCTATCATTTTGTCTAAAGACGTTTTTGGCGCCTTATAGGTACCGGACGCTATGCAAAATTCACACCTTCCATTACAATCATTGGTTAGCTTCGCATTTAGCAAGTGATAACTTCTTCCACAAATATTATCTCTGTTCGGTTTTAATTCCATACAACCACTCCTTTCTTTTTTGATATTTTCATTTTGTTATTAACAGTTTAATAAAACATTTCTATTTGTCAATACTTTTTTAAATTTTTTTAAAATAATCATTATTACTTTCTTTTATCTATATTTAATATGTTTATAATAAAAAGATGAGATGTTTAATAAGTTCAAAATATATTTAATTTTCTACAAGATAATATTTCTTATTGATGACAAATATTATTTTCTTTCCATAACTAGATTTATCTATAATTGTAAATATACGAAACTTTGTTACAATTTACGACTCCCTTTCAAATAAAAAATATATAAGGGTTATAAAATTTTAGCAAAAAAATTACTTATTAAAAATCCTGCAAACATGCTATTTTTAGTTTCCTTTTTATAACATGAATTCTTTAAAGTGTATAATAAATAAGAAAAGTATAAGCTGTAAATAGTAATGGAACTTTAAATAACTTTTGAGTTTATCTCTAAAAGCATTTGATTTTTTATGTAAATTATGTTATAATTTTTCTATAAAACATACAAAGGAGGAAAAGTCCAATGAATACGGAAATTATTTTTCCAAGCGAACCAAAAAACTATGAAGGAGAATCAGAAAAATCAAATAGAAATCAGTTTAGAACTGATTTTTACAATTCTGAGTCTTTTCGCAGGGGGAAGGGGCCTCGTTCTTTTCCTCATTAACATGTCGCTTATTTAGGACATGTGAAACGGAAGGTGGTACAAACCATCTTCCGTTTTTCTTTTTTATATATTTATATAAATATGAATTACTTTATCTCTAAAATCCTCTATTTTTTCAATCCTATCTTTTTGTCTTCTTATTTCTGTCATAATTTTACTAAAGTCCATTTCATAAATTAAGTCTTCTTTAATTAATTCTGTTAATTTTTTTTGCATAGCATAAATAATCTCATCTTTTGATTTATCACTTAGTTCTTTTTTTAATTTATCTTTCTCTTTTTCAAGAATTTCTGCAATATCATACTCCTTTTCCTCATTATCTTGTAATTGAATGATGGGAAAGTTCCTTCTAATTTCTAAAAGCATTGGAATTAAGTCTTTAGGACTTACATCTAAGTGCATTATTTCTTTATCATCTTGATATAGGATTTTATAATACATTACTATATATCCTCCTTTACCTTTTTATAATTTTTCTAAATTTTTAATAGATGGGTCATAAATGGATTTACCATCATAATCAAAACGTGAACCATGACATGGACAATCCCAAGTTTTATCAAGATTATTCCAAGTAAGTTCACATCCTAAATGTGTACAAACTGGTTTTACAAAATGAAATTTTCCTTCTTGGTCGCAATAAGCACCCACTTTTTGCCCATCTATTTCTATTATTTTTCCTTCTTCTTTATGCATATTTTTAACATAGGCTTCTGGTTTTTTCAATTTTTCTAATAAAAATGATTGGGTAACTTCTTTTGTCATATTTGTCAATTCTTGATAATTTTTAATAGGCTTTAATCTAGTAGATTTAAAAACTTCTTCATAAACATTTTCTTTTTCGGTTATCTTATCTACAATTATATTGGCTGCCACATTAGAAGTTGTCATTCCCCATTTTTTATAACCAGTTGCAACATACACATTAGGCATCATTTTTGAAAATTCTCCTATATAGGGAATTTTATCTAAAGAAATACAATCTTCTGTATTCCATTTATATTTCACAATTGCACCTGGAAATATATTTTTAGCCCTATTTTCTAGATTCTGATAGGCATCCTTTAAATTTATTCTTTCGCCAGTCTTATGGTTGCTACCTCCTATTAAAATCAGTCCATTTTCAGCTTTTCTTACAGATAATGTCGGTTTCTCTGCATTAATATACATGCCTTCAAAGTCTATAGCGTTTTTATCTTCTATTGCAATTATATAAGAGGTTTCCTGATACATTTTCATGAAGTAAAAACCTGGTACTGTCAAAAAAGGATAGTGACTTGCTATAATTACATAGTGACTATTTATCTTTGCTTTTTCGGTCAATATCTCATAATCTTCCCCTTGTTTTTTAACATCGATTACTTTTGTATCTTCATAAATATTGCCTCCATTTTCCACTATTTTATTAGCCAGTCCTAATATATATAAATAGGGATTAAATTGTGCTTGATTAGGAAATCGAATAGCACCTTGTATTTCTATTGGTAAAGCAATTTCTTTTACAAATTCACTGTGAAATCCAAGACTATTAACTGCTTTTACTTCTTTTTTTATTTTTTCTACTTCTGTTTCTTCTTGTGTAAATACATAAGCATCTTCTCTTTTAAATGCACAATCTATATTTTCGTTTTTTATAATATCTTCTATATTTTGAATAGCTTGTTCATTAGCATATAAATATTGTCTAGCCTGCTCTTTTCCTACGGATTGAATTAAATAATCATAAAATAAACCATGTTGACTAGTAATTTTAGCAGTACTATTTCCACTAGTATGATTCCCAATTTTATTCTTTTCTATAACGCTTACTTTGAAACCTTTTTTTGTTAAATAATATGCACAAGTTAATCCTGTTAGTCCACCACCTATAATGCAAACTTCGCTTTCTATATTTTTTTCTAATTTAGGATAGGCTTGTTGCTTTTCTATCCCTGATGCAATCCAATATGATTGATTCATAATATCCTCCTCTTATTTCATTCCTAAAGTAACTTTTATGGTTTGTTCTTTTCCGTTTTTATAAACGGTAAGTGTCACTTCTTCTCCTGGTGATTTTGTATAAATATAACATCTTAAATCACACATTTTAGTTAATTCTAAATTGTCAATTTTAGTAATGACGTCTCCTACTTTTAAGTTTGTCTTAGCTGCTGGTGAATCTAAAGAAATTTGTGCTACATAGATACCTTTATTAAATTCAATTTTTTCATCTAGATATGGAATTACTTCTTTATCATAAGCAAAAATACCTAAACTAGCCTCTTCAAATTTCCCTTCTTTTAAATATCTTTCGATAATTGGTTTTACTACATTAATTGGTACAGCAAATCCTATCCCTTCTGCGGAAGTAATTTTTACAGAGGTAATTCCTATTACATTACCATCCGGATTTATTAATGGTCCTCCACTATTTCCTGGGTTGATGGTAGCATCTGTTTGAATTAAATCTTCCATATAGGTACTTTTCTCATTTTCATCAATTCTTACGGTTCTACTTGTAGCACTAATAATGCCAGAAGTTACTGTTCTTTGAAATTCAAAACCAATTGGATTGCCTATAGCATATACTATCTCTCCTACTCTTACATTGTCAGAATCGCCTAGTTTTGCATATGGTAAATTTTTAATATTGATTTTGCAGATAGATAAATCAATATTAGAATCAGACCACACTACACTGGCTGTATATGTTCTTCCATTTTCTAAAGTTACATAGCAATTACTATATTTGGCACCTGTCACATGTTCATTAGATAAAATATAACCATTTTCAGATACAATCATACCCGTTCCTAGTCCTAGCTGTGTAGTCCCGTCTCTTAAAAATATCGTATTTCCGGCATTTTTTATTTTGGAAATACCTACGACACAAGAGGTTACTTCTTCTACTACATCTGCTATTTGTTTGCTTTGTTCTTTTACATTTTCTACGGTTTGTGTTATTTTAATTGCTTGACTATTTAATTGACTTGTCTGTTGGTTATATGTATGTACATCAATTCCTTCATATAGCTTATATAATAGAATACTTAAAATAGAAGTTAATACCACAATGGCTAATATGGTCATTATATTTTTTAATTTTTGTTTGCTCGCTTTTTTATATCGATACATATTTTTTCCCGACACTTTGTCAGTTCCTCCCTTTCTTTTTTACTATTCATATTTTTTCCAATTATTTTTGTTTTAATCATTCTGCCTTTATTTTTTTAGATATTTACTTTTTTCTTAATTGATTGTATTTTGTCGTTTTTTATTATTCTTTGTTTTTTTATTTATTTTTTTCACAAATCATAAAACAAATTGTTGCTTTTTTGGTGTTTTGTTATATAATCTTTTTATAAAAATGGATAACATAGGAGAACATATTTATGGAAAGAAAATATTATGATTTAACCAATCCTCAACAATCTATTTGGCTTACGGAACAATTTTATAAAGATACCGCTATCAATCACATTTGTGGTACAGTTTTGCTACATGAAGTAGTTGATTTTGATTTACTAAAAAAAGCTATCGAAACCTTTGTGAAAGATAACGATAGTTTTCGTTTAAAACTTACATTTGATAATGCCGGAAATGTACAACAATACATTTCCTCTGTTTCTAATTTTCCTATTAGTATTGTGTCTTTAAACACAGATGAAGATTTAAAAAAATTAGAAAAGGACATGGTAAGTGCCCCTATTTCTTTAATAGATAATTTATTATTTTGTTTCAAAATGTTTCAATTTTCAAATGGTCATGGTGGCTTTGTTATTACTGCCCATCATTTAATTTCTGACGCTTGTACAGCTGGTCTTCTTGCTAGCAAAGTTATCAATATTTATACGGCTCTATTACAAAAAAAAGACAATCCTGTTGCAGCTACCTCTTATCTTTCTTATATTGATGCTGAAAAAGAATATCTTTCTAGTGAAAGATTTGAAAAAGATAAAGCCTATTGGGATACTATGTTTGAAACTATACCAGAAATAGGTGTGATTCCCTCTGTACACGCATCCACAAATGATTCTTGTATAGCCAGCAGAGAATTATTTGTAATGCCATGTTCACAGTTAGAACGTATACAGACTTTTTGCGCCCAAAATAAAGTATCTATTTTTAATTTTTTTATGGCTGTATATGCTATTTATATTGGTCGTGTTTCTCAATTAGACGATTTTGTTTTAGGCACTCCTATTTTAAATAGAACCACTTATACAGAAAAAAATACGCCTGGTATGTTTATTAGTACCGTTCCTTTTCGTTTTTGTATTCATAACGAATCTTCTTTTTCTGACTTTATTAAAACAATTGCTATGGATGCCTTGGCTATGTTTCGCCATCAGAAATATCCATATCAAAATATTCTAGAGCATATTCGTGCTAAAAATCCCTCTCAACCCAACTTATATGATATTTTAATTTCTTATCAAAATACGAGAACTAATAAGAATACCGCTGGCGTAGATTACGAAGTCAGATGGACTTTTAATGATTTTGTAGCAGATTCTATGCAAATTCATTTATTTGATATGAATGATGAGGGTTCTTTAAATATTGCTTATGATTATCGTTTATCTAAATATTCTAAAGAGGATATTACAGATATACATGCTAGAATTCTATATATGATTGAGCAAATTCTTTCTTCTGATAATTTATGCATTCAAGATATAGAGATTGTTACACCTGAAGAAAAGCAAAAATTATTATATGATTTTAACGATACACAACTGGTTTATGATAAACATAAGACGATTGTAGATTTTTTTGAGGAACAAGTGGCTAAAAACCCTAATCACATTGCACTTGTTTTTGAAAATCAACAATTTACATATGAGCAATTAAATGATAAGGCTAATCATTTAGCTTATTATTTAAGAAATAAAAATATTAAGAATAATGATATTATTGCTATTATGACACATCGTAGTTTTGAAATGATTATTTGCATTTTAGCTGTTTTGAAATCTGGAGCATCTTATATTCCTATTGATCCAGAATACCCAGATGATAGAATTCGTTACATGCTTACCGATAGTAAAAGTAAAATATTATTGTCACAAGAAGATTTAGAAGAAAAAATCCATCACTTTTGTTTTAATGGAGAGATTATTTTTGCTGATTTAAAAAATCGTTTTATTTATACAAATGTAAATATAGATAATCTTTCTTCTATTTCACAGCCAGATGACCTTTCTTATATCATTTATACCTCTGGTTCTACAGGTAATCCAAAGGGTGTTATGCTAACTCATAAAAATTTGTCTAATTTTGTCTCTTCTATGAAAAATAAAATTGCATATTTAAAAGATGGTATACCACACTCTATCATTTCTATTACTACAGTATCCTTTGATATTTTTATATTTGAGACGATTGTTTCTTTGTGTAGTGGACTTAAATTGTTTTTAACAAATGAATCTCAACAAAAAATTACTATAAAATTAGAAAGGCTTCTTTTAGAAAATCAAATTGAAATTATACAATCTACACCTTCTATTATGCGTTTTCACTTAGAGAATCAAAGTATTAACGGTTTTCAAAACTTAAAGTATATAATGCTAGCTGGTGAGCAACTTCCAAAATCTTTAGTGGACAAAATTAAATCTATTGCACCTGATTGTATAGTTTATAATGGATATGGTCCCTCTGAGACAACTATTTTTTCTACTGTAAAAGATGTATCAAATTTAGATACGATTACTATTGGAGAACCAATTGATAATACACAAATTTATATACTAGATAAGAATCTTTCTTTATTACCTCCTAAAACATATGGTGAAATTTATATTGCAGGTGATGGTGTTGGAAGAGGTTATTTATATAAAGATTCCATTACAAAAGAACGTTATCTAATAAATCCTTATTTACCAAACTCTACTTTATATAAAACTGGCGATATTGGCTTTTGGTTATCAAATGGTTCCATAATTTGTAAAGGTAGAAGTGATAATCAAGTAAAAATCCATGGTCTCCGCATTGAATTAGATGAAATTGAAAATACGATTAATCGATTTTGTCCTACAGCCAACATAAAATCAGCAGTTATTATAAAGTCTGATAATTATACCGTTTGCTTAAATGCTTTCCTTTCTTGTACTATGACTATTAATCTAAAGGAACTTAGACAATATTTAACTTCTTGCTTGCCAAATTATATGGTTCCTAGCACCTATACTATATTAGATAGTTTGCCTTATACTCCTAATGGGAAAATAGATAGAAAAGCTTTAGGTTATTATCAAATTACACCTATGACTGTAGATGAGATTTATACATTACCACGTAATCTTATAGAAGAGGAAATTATTTCTTCTATAAAAAAGAAATTAAATCTTTCTAACTTCGGAATCGATAATAACATTTTTGATTTTGGAGCTGATTCTTTAGCTATTATCAATATTCTAACAGATCTTTTCCAATATAATTTAAATTTAAAGGTTTATGACTTTTATAAATATCCTACTGTTAGACAATTATATGACCATCTATTATCTGAAAACGAATTGCAAACTAATTTAGATATTGAAAAGTTTCTTTCTTTGGATACTTTTGCTAAGAATCTTTCTAGAAATTACGAGGCTTTTCCTACTACTGAATCTTTAACTTTTTTAATTACTGGCGCAACTGGTTTCTTAGGGATTCATATTCTAGCGCAACTATTAGACCATCCTTTGCTCATAAAAAAAATTTATTGTGCTGTTAGAAAAAAAGAAAATATTTCTATTACAGAAAGGCTACTTGATAAATTTCATTTCTATTTTTCTAATCGTTACGATACGCTTATTCAAAAATATGTTATTTGTATTGAATCAGATATTAACGAGGAAATGATTGGTTTAGATTCCACTAATTTATCTTTTATTAAGAATAATGTAAATGCCGTCATTCACTGTGCTGCCAATGTAAAGCATTATGGAAATTATTCAGATTTTCAAAGAACGAATATTCAAGGTACTAAAAATATAATACAACTTTGTAATCAATTTTCTTTACCGTTACATTATATTTCAACAATGACTATCTCCGGTAATTATTTAATTGAACAAAATAATTCCAATTCTATTTTTGATGAACATACTTTTTTTTCTGGTCAATCTTTTGATGATAATGTTTATTCAAAAAGTAAACTTATAGCTGAATCTTTAGTACTTTCAGCTATGTCTGATGGATTGCAAGCTTCTATCTATAGAATTGGTGACTTAACAGGTAGGTATTCTGATGGTGTTTTTCAAAAAAATATAGAAGAAAATTCTATTTACCTAAGATTAAAATCTATTTTAGAAATGGGTTGTATTTCCTCCTCTCTTTTAGAAAATACTTTAGAATTTTCTCCAGTAGATTTTTCTGCACAGGCTATCTGTAAAATTATATGGTCAACCCCTTGCTATAATAAAATTTTTCATATATATAATCCTCACTTCATAAAAGTTTCTACTTTACTTGATTATATGAAGCAATTACATTATAATATTTCTATATTATCACCGGAAGATTTTATAGAAACTGTAAAAGAATTTTCTGCCAATGTTTCTCAACAATCAAAAATCAAGGGAATTATTAATGACTTTACCAAAAATGATGATTTTATTTATAATCACATTATTCAAACAGATAATACCTTGACTTGTCATTATTTGAATAAATTAGGTTTTCATTGGCCTGATTTAAATATAGATTATGTTGAAAAATTATTTAATTATATGAAATTAGTTCATTTTTTTGGTGATAAAGGATAGGTGGTGAAATCAAATTTGTTTAAAACTTTACAAAATAATTTTAGAAAATTATCTATCTCTAATCAATTAGTGATTTATTTTCTAATTATATTTTTTGCTTTTTCCTTTTTATTATACAACGTTATACCTATATTATTAAATTATCCGCCTGATACTATTAATACAACATTTGATAAAGAAGTATCCATTTTATATTATGTTTATCAATTTTTGTTAGTAGTTCTAGGAATTAGTGTATTTTTTGTAACATATTTAAAAATTGCTTTAAGAAAAATAGATAAATGGTGGAAACATAAAAGTTCAGATTTAGGAACTATTTTAATGGTAAGAAAAAAAGCCTTAACCTTTTCTTATAAATTATATATTTCTATGGAGATTTTTCCAACCATCATTGTATTGGCTATCTTAATGTTAACTGGTAGCCATCCTGCTATTTTATTATTTAAAATGGGAACCATTATTTTTAGTTTCTCTACATTGATAGCCTCTTTGTTTTTAATTGTTTCTAAAAATACATTGTATCCGCTTTTAAAATATACTTCTAGATATATTAGTAAAGAAGAGACTAAACCATTTTCTTTGAAATACAAATTAATATTTCAACTGTTTCCTGGTGTACTAGTAGTTGCTTTAATTTTATCTTTAGTGGGGTACTATCGTTTAACTCTTGAGAAAGGTTCTCTACTAAAAAATTATTACTATACTTCTTTACATACGGAAATTACCAATATATCTTCTAATCCAACTATTAAAGAAATGGATACTCTTCTTTCTCCTTACTATATTGAAGATTCTATGGTTTTTTGTTTTATAGAAAATCCAGATGGTTCTATTCAAACTAGTAATGGTCAAGAGTTAAGTCACTTTTTTGTAAAATATATGCATGATTTATCTGCCTCTCATGGTAATATGGTATATGAAGCTTATACCGTGGACTCACAAGCAGTTATTGAAAAAATAGAATATAATGGTGAAGTTTATACCGTAGGAATTTATTACGAGATAGCCTCTTTTTCTAGCTTTTTATTATTTTTAATTATTTCTTTATTATTATTTATCTTTAATTTAATAATTATTATTTATGTAGTAACTTCTTTAAATAAAGATATTAATAATGTAAATGATGAACTATTACATATTATTCAAAGTGATACAGATACAAGTAATCCTAAACTTCCTGTTACTTCTAATGATGAAATTGGTGATTTAGTTAGTTTGCTTAATCAGCTTCAGGATTTAAATACACAACATTTAAATCAAATCCAAGATAACCAGGATAAATTAATGGAAAAGGAGCGTCTTGCTTCTTTAGGACAATTAATTGGTGGTATTGCCCATAACTTAAAGACACCTATCATGTCTATTGCAGGTGCAGTAGAGGGATTAAATGATTTGGTTAAAGAATATAATGCTTCTATAGGAGATGCAGAGGTAACTAATCAAGACCATCATGAAATTGCAAAAGATATGTCTACTTGGATAGAAAAGATAAAATCTTACACGGAATATATGTCTGATGTTATTACTGCTGTTAAAGGACAGGCTGTTACTTTATCTGATGAGCAAGCCTATACCTTTTCAATTGAAGAACTTGTAAAACGAATAGATATATTAATGAGACATGAGCTAAAAAACGCATTAGTTAATTTAGTAATGGATTTACAAATAGAACCAGATGTTACTTTAAAAGGAAATGTTAATAGTTTAGTACAAGTTATTAATAATATGATTTCTAATAGTATTCAAGCTTATAATGGTCAAAAAGATCAAAATATAGATTTAATCATTGTACAAGAGAATACAAATATCATCATTACTATTCGTGATTATGCAGGTGGTCTTCCTGATGAAGTAGAAAAGAAATTATTTAAAGAAATGATTACAACAAAAGGGAAAAATGGTACTGGTCTTGGTTTATTTATGTCT
The DNA here is from genome assembly GCA_958402495.1 of uncultured Clostridiaceae bacterium. GTDB lineage: Bacteria > Bacillota > Clostridia > TANB77 > CAG-508 > UMGS1663. The sequence continues at coordinate 1,257 of CATXTS010000002.1, read as the reverse complement.
TATTCAAATATTCGTGCTCACTTTAATGGTAATATTACTTTTGAAACACAAAAAGGCGTAGGCACTTCCTTCCATATTATTTTACCTTTATAACTTTTTATAAAATACTTACTTTTTTATAGGTAAGTATTTTTATTTCTATTTGTATGCCTTTTCTTACGTTTCGACATTTTTTTACTTTATACCTTGCTTTTTTCTGTTAATATAGTATAATACTAGTAATTTAGGTAGGTGAAATTATGAGAAAAGGGATTCAAAGTGTAACTTCTAATGGATATAAAATCATAGCTGTTGATGATGAAATTGGTATTATCGACTCATTATCTATCTTTTTAAAGCGTTCTGGTTATGATTTTACTGGTGTGACTGACCCTACAGAGGCAATTGAACGTGTCAAAAATGAACATTTTGATATGATGATTCTAGACTTTATGATGTCTCCTATTCATGGTGATGATGTTGTTGAAGAAATTAGAAAATTTAATAAAGATTTATATATTTTATTATTAACTGGTCATAAAGATTTAGCTCCACCATTAGAAACTATTCGTAGATTAGATATTCAAGGTTATTGTGAGAAGAGTGATAAATTTGACCAACTATTACTATTGGTGGAATCTGGTATAAAATCTATTGAACAAATGAATGAAATCAAACGAATTAATGAAGAACTTTCTGATACTTATGAAAAGTTAGAGAAGGCTTATTTAGAAAGTATTGAAACTCTACGTTATACTGTTGAAGCAAAAGACCCATATACCAGAGGACATTCAGACCGTGTTTCTGCTTATTCTGTTCTAATTGGCGAATATCTAGGTCTAAATGAAGAAGATATAAAAACACTACGTATTGGTGGTCTATTTCATGATATTGGTAAAATTGGTATTCCAGATAGTATTTTATTAAAAGAGGCTAAACTTTCTGATGATGAATATTCTCAAATTAAAAATCACCCAGCAATTGGTACACACATTTTAAATAATGCCACTATTTTTAAAGATATTATTCCTATTGTTATGCATCATCATGAAAGATATGATGGTAATGGCTATCCTAGTAAATTAAAAGGAGAAGATATTCCCTATTTAGCAAGGATTGCTGCTGTAGCGGATACTTTTGATGCCATGACTTCTAAAAGAACCTATCGTGATGCCCTTCCAATAGAAACGGTTATTTCTGAAATAGAAAGATGCTCTGGTAGTCAATTTGACCCTTCTATTGCTTCTGTGTTCTTAGATATTCTAAAAAGTAATTATG
>CATXTS010000001.1 GCA_958402495.1 uncultured Clostridiaceae bacterium | reverse complement strand
TAATATTTTTAGCATATTCGGTTCCCACTAATCCATCTACTAAATATAAAAAATGAATTTTATCTTCTTCTTGTTCAAATTCCAAATAGTAATTTCCTTTTTGTAAGTCTTCTAAATGAATTTGAAATGCTGGATGTCCTCCTATTCCAAAAGGCATATCCACATCCCCATCATTAACGACTTTGTAAATAGTAGTTAATTTATTTTCATCTAGTCTATAAGTAACAAATAAAGAAAACTCATAAGGGAATTTGTCCATTAATTTCTTATTACTTTTTAATACATAGGAATGAAAATTATCTAATTTGGTAATTGGCTCAAATTCCATATCTCTTGCAAAACCATGTTGTGGCATTTCATAAGTTTTTCCATTTATAATGGTTTGATTCTTCTTTGATTTTCCAACTGTCGGAAATAAAACTGGCCAATGTCTTTTCCAATATATTCTTCCATTACTATCTATGCAATCTTGTCCTTGGTGTATTTTTTCTTCTCCATCTAATTTGAAACTAACTAATTCAGCTCCCATATTCGAAGTTAATATTTGTGTATGCATAAATAACGACTCCTTTTACTTCTAATTTTACTTGTCTCGTTTCTTTTTTCTTCTTTATCATATTGTTTTTTTATGTAAATGTCAAGTTTTTTGTCTTATTTTATCCTCTTTGCTGCAATTTAGAAGAATTAATTTCCTTTTCTAAATGCTCTTTTTGCATTTCAAACGCCTGGTAAATCTTTCTGACCATTTCTATCTCTGTAGCATCATTTCTTTCTCTAGCTCTATACAATTTTGTCTCTAACCATTTTTCATAATAAGCAATGGGGTCTTCTCTTTGCAATGCTTCTAGTTTTTTTAATTCGTCAAAAATCTTTTGAGTCCAACATCCTGTTCCATCATTTTCTTTTCTATCAAATTTTTTTTCTATTCCATTAGCTTCTATACATTTGTAACAAGAAAGTGGCTCTTCTGGTTGGTTTTCTCCTGGTAAGTTTCCTCTGTTTTGTCTTTGCATCTGTATTATCTCTTCTAATTGCTCCTCTAAAATTTCTTCTAGCTTTTGATTATCTACTTTACCTGCATAATGGTTTAAATCTTTCTCTTCTACAGATGCATCATTTAAGTCAACAAAACGGTAAAATTGTTTATATGTTTTTTTAGCTTCTCTTTTTAACAACTCTTTTTGTTGCTTTTCTTCCATCTGTGGCATTATTTCTGAAAGTTCTTTAGTATGATAATAAAAAATACTTTGGATAACTTCTTTTTTATTATCAATTCCATGATAAAAAAATACTGGATAATTCTTATCCTGTTTTCTAACTTTCTGTATCTCTTCAAATAATGCTGCATATGCTTCCGTATTTTCAGATTCCCAACTTTGTAATTGCTTTAATCTATTATAGATAGCTTTCACATTATTTTTATCTTCTTCCATTTCTTTTTGATAAGAAGCTGCAAATACAATTCCTTGTTCTGTTATGTTTAGTATAGGTTCTGTAACTAAACTATCTTGAGAAACCAGCACTCTTCTTTGATTTAGTTCTTGTACTTTTCTCCAAATAATTTCTATTTTATCTACTAATTCCAATTCATCATATTGAATAGAAAAGCGATAGAATTGTTCATACACTTCACTAGCAGATAAAATTAACTCTCTAAGCCTATTCCATGCCTGCTTCTCTTCTTTTCCTAGTCCCTTAAGAGACATTTTCTCACTTTCTTGTTGTTTATCTTCCTCTTCATAGTATTCTTCTGTTTTCTCTTCTTGTAATCGTTTCCATTCAAAATATATAATAGTATCTAAAACACGTTCTTTATCTATCTCTTTCATTTTATGATTGAAAATATTCTCTATTTTTTCCTCTTTCATTTCATACCCCTTAAATCCTGTTTTATAACTATCTTTTGTATTTTATAATTCAATCATTCCTCTTTGAAATTTCTTCTGTATTAGTCCTTTTAATCTTGTATTTTTTTCTAATTGTATTTTAGGGTCTTCTTGTTCTATACGAATACATAGTTCTTGTACCAGTTTTAAAATAGGCATATCTTCAAATAAATTAGCAATTTTAAATTCTGGAAGACCGTGTTGTCTAGTTCCAAAAAATTCTCCTGTTCCTCTTAATTCTAAATCCTTTTCTGCAATCAGAAATCCATCATTCGTACTTTGCATAATTTGCATTCTCTGTCTTACTACATCTGATTGACTATTATATTTTAAAATACAATAGGATTGATATTCTCCTCTTCCTACACGCCCTCTTAACTGATGCAATTGTGCTAAACCAAATCGTTCCGCATTTTCCACCACCATAATACTAGCGTTAGGGACATTTACGCCGACTTCAATAACGGTGGTAGACACCAATATGTCTATGTTCCCTTGTTTAAATTGCCCCATAATTTCATCTTTTTCTTTAGGTCTCATCTTTCCATGTAAAAAGGCTACTTTATATTCTTTAAAAATTTCTTTTTCATATTTTTCTGCCAGTTCTAGGACTGCTTTTGCCTTAATTTCTTCTGTTTCTTCTACTAAAGGACAAACGACATATACTTGCCTACCCTCCTCAATTTGTTTTTTGATAAAACGATTTACTCTATCTTCCATGGACTTAGTTACTGCAAAGGTATCAATCTTTTTCCTATTGGGTGGTAATTCATCAATAATAGAAATATCTAAGTCTCCATATAAAATCAAAGCCAGTGTTCTTGGAATTGGTGTGGCTGTCATAACCAATACATCTGGATTTTCTCCTTTTGCAATCATTTTTCCCCTTTGTTTAACACCAAATCTATGTTGCTCATCAGTTACTACTAATCCTAACTTTTTAAAAACTACATTTTCTTCTAACAAGGCATGTGTACCAATTAGTATATCTATCTCTCCACTTTGTAATTGTTCTAAGATTTCTTCTTTTTTCTTTTTCGTAACACTACCAATTAGCAATGCACACCTAATTCCCCACTTAGATAAAATAGCTTCAAAACTTTCCAAATGTTGTGCTGCTAGAATTGCCGTTGGTGCCATAATGGCAACTTGATAGCCACATTTTACCGCTTTATAACTTGCTATAATAGAAACTACCGTTTTTCCGTGAGCCTACATCTCCTTGTAGTAAACGGTTCATTGGCTTTATCTGTTCCATGTCATTATCGATTTCTTCTAAGACTTTTAATTGTGCTTTTGTTAAATGAAATGGCAATTCATTAATCACATCTGACATTTTTATAGCTTTACTATAAGCAATACCTGTTTCTTCTATGGTTTCATTTTTTAAACTCATTAAGGCCAATTGCATAGATAGTAATTCTTCAAACACCAAACGCTTTCTAGCTCTTTCAAATTCAGAAAAATCTTGTGGAAAATGAATTTGATAAACCGCTTGATTTTCCTCTTCTAATTGATATTCTTGTTTAATATATTCCGGTAATGTTTCTGGTAATTTTCCTTTAACTATTTCTAAACCATTTTCGATAATTTTACGAATGGTGTTTTGTGATAATTGATAAGTCAAAGGATAAATAGGAATAATTTTACCTGTGTTTTTAGACGTATGTTCATCATCAAAAACGGGAGAATTCATTTCTACTTTTCCATATTTGATAGAAACTTTTCCATAAAATTTATACGTCTTCCCGATTTCAAATCGATTTTTCAAATAACTTTGATTAAACCAAGTAATTGTACAAGTTCCAGATTCATCGCGCACCACTAATTTATAAATCGTCATACTTTTTCTAATTCTTGCTTCACTAATCCTAGAAACAGCTACTGCCTCAATTAGAACCTCTTCTCCTTCTTCTAAATTAGCAATTAACTTTGGTTTTCCTCTATCTTCATACTCTCTAGGATAGTAAGTAATTAAATCTTCTAAAGTATAAATGCCTAACTTATTTAATAGTACCGCTCTTGCTGGTCCTACCCCTTTAATATATTGTACTTCCTTTTTTAGTTCTTGCATTTTTTCTCCCTTCCTTTTCTTATGAAAGTAAAATGCTTTTTATTTTTTCATTCTAACATGTTTTCTTGCATTTTAAAAGAGTTGCTGGCAAAGTATTTTAAATTTTTATTCTTTTTCTTTCCAATTGGTAACCTTATTTTATTTTTTCTATTATTTTGCAAAAAAAGGTTTCTATTTTTAAGAAATTACCATATAATGTACATATCTAATGTAGGAGATAACTATGTTCTATATGGTTTATGATATAAGCGAGGTGCTTTTTACATGAAAAATTACAAATTAGCTGTAGTAGGAGCTACAGGTGTTGTAGGAAGAACAGTTCTAAAAGTATTGGAGGAGAAAAAACTCCCTATTGCAGAATATGTTCTTTTTGCATCTAGCAGGTCTGCTGGAAAACAAGTTTCCTTTATGGGAAAAGAATATGAAATACAAGAATTGACGGAGCATTCTTTTGATGATGGCTTTGATTTTGCTATCTTTTCAGCAGGTGGAGAAACATCTAAAAAATATTCTCCTATCGCTGCTAGCAAAGGTTGTGTTGTTGTAGACAATAGTAGTGCTTTTCGTATGGATGAAAATGTTCCTTTAGTTGTACCAGAGGTAAATCCAGAAGAAATTTTACATCATCATGGTATCATTGCTAACCCTAATTGTTCTACGATTCAGGCTGTCGTAGCTTTAAAGCCTTTGGACGATGTCTATCATATTAAGAGAGTGGTCTATTCCACTTATCAAGCAGTGTCTGGTGCCGGTTCTAAAGGAATTGCTGATTTAGAAAATGGTATCGTCCATAGAAATGACGAAGACACCAGCTATCTTCAAAAATTTCCTTATCCTATCTTTAGTAACTGCTTACCCCATATTGATGTCTTTTTAGACAATGGCTATACCAAAGAAGAAGAAAAGATGATACAAGAAACCAGGAAAATTTTGAAAAAACCAGATTTACCCATTACAGCAACTGCTGTTAGAGTTCCTGTTTTCAATTCCCATAGTGAGTCTATCAATCTAGAATTTGAAAAAGATTTCGACATAGAAGCAGTAAAAGATTTATTAAAACATAGCCCTGGCGTCGTTGTGCAAGACAATCCTTCTTATTATCTTTACCCACTAGCTACTTATGCTACTGGTTTTGATGAAGTATTTGTTGGTAGAATTAGAAGAGATGATAGTATTGCCTTTGGTTTAAACCTATGGGTGGTAGCAGATAATATTCGTAAAGGTGCTGCTTCTAATGCTATTCAAATTGTAGAAAAATTAATAGAAAAGAATTCCTCTTTATAAAAATGGAGGAAAACTATTTTCTTTTTGATGACTTTATTTTATAATAAGCCTTAAGAGAAATTATAAGTATATTTTCTTTGCTATATTGCCTTTTCAGAAAGAAGGAAAATTATGAAAAAAATATTATTTAAAGGATGTGGCACTGCCATCGCCACTCCATTTAGCGAAGATGATGGCGTTAACTTTGAAGAATTAAAAAAACTATTAGAATTTCAAATTGAGCAAGGTGTAGATGCTATTATTGTTTGTGGTACTACAGGCGAAAGTTCTACTATGACAGAACAGGAAAGAAAAGAGACTATTAAATTTACAGTAGATACAGTTGCTAAGAGGGTACCTGTTATAGCAGGAACTGGTAGCAATCATACCAAAGTAGCTATAGAAATGTCCCAATATGCCCAATCTGTTGGAGCTGATGGTCTGTTACTTGTTACACCTTATTATAATAAAACGACACAAGCTGGTTTAATTGCCCATTACACAGCTATAGCCAATTGTGTTTCGATTCCTATTATTTTATATAATGTTCCCAGCAGAACAGGTGTCAACATTTTACCTGAAACTTGTTTAGCATTATCTAAAATAGAAAATATTGTAGCTATCAAGGAAGCTTCTGGTAATATTGCACAGATTGCTAAAACAGCTTCTTTATGTGGTGATAATCTAGCTATCTATTCTGGAAATGATGACCAAATCATTCCTATCTTATCCCTAGGGGGCTTAGGCGTCATCTCTGTATTATCTAATATAGAACCACACTTTACCCATCAAATGGTTAGTGATTTTTTAGAAGGAAATATCCAAAAAGCAAGAGAAGCACAATTAAAATGTTTACCACTTGTAGAAGCCTTATTTTCTGAGGTAAATCCTATTCCTGTTAAATATGCCCTAAACTATAAAGGCTATTCATTTGGTATTCCTCGTCTACCATTAGTTGAAATGAGCCCTGCGGGAAAAGAGAAATTAGAAAAAGCAATGAAAACATTTCAACAATCGGTATAATTATCTGTTTTTAAGACATGATGACAACACATCATGTCTTTACTAATTATAGGATATTCTAGGTATTAAAATTTTCTTAATACCCTTCCCTTTTTAGGCTCTTTGTGCTAAAATAAGAGTTAGTAAGAATTCACTTTTAATTAGGAGAAAAGAAGAACATGGATGAATTGTTAGTTAAGACAAATGAATCTTTAGAAAATAAAAATTTTTATAGTATTATTAAAGATATTGCTACCAATGAAGTGGTCATGCAAATGAAAAATTATAGACAACATTATGATACCAGTACTTACAAGCATTGCATGCATGTTGCTTATTTAAGTTATAAGCTTGCCAAAAAACTGCACTTAGATTATGTAGCAATAGCTAGAGCTGGCATGTTACATGATTTGTTTTTATATGATTGGAGAAAAAATCAAAGAGATATGGAAATAGAAGGTTTACATGCTTTTGTACATCCTAAAATTGCTTTAAAAAGCGCCTCTGCTTTATTTACTCTAAATGAGAAAGAAAAAGATATTATTGTCAAACACATGTGGCCAGTAACTTTTGCTCTTCCTAAATATAAGGAAAGTTTTATCATTACCTTTGTAGATAAATATTGTGCTATAACAGAGTCTACTCATTATTATGCTAAAATTTTAAACAAAAAGAAAATTTATCGCTATGCTTATGTATTTTTATGTCTTTTAGGTTCTTTAGCGGTTGTTTAAGACATATTTTGTAATCCAGTATTTAAAAGAAAAAAAGTTAAATACTGGGTTGTTTTTTATATTTTTATTATTTTATATTTTTTAATAGAAAGGATGATAATTATGATATCTGTATTTGTAAATGGTTGTAATGGGAAAATGGGACAAGAATTAATTGCCCAAATGGATACCTATGAAGATTTCGTTTTAATAGGAGGTTTTGACCAAGAAAACACAGGCAAATATTCTTTTCCGGTTTATACTTCTTTTGAAAATATCCTTGAACTACCTGACGTCATCATTGATTTTTCTGTCCCAGTAGCCACTTTCAATATGTTAGCTTTTGCTGCTTCTAAAAAAATACCAGTTGTCATTGCCACCACTGGATTTTCAGTAGAGCAAGAAGAACAAATTAGAAACTATGCTAAACAAATTCCTATTTTTCAATCTTCTAATATGTCCTTTGATATCTTTCTAATGACTAAATTACTACAAATTGCTGCAAAAGCTTTGCAGGATACAGATATTGAAATTATAGAAGCCCACCATAATCGTAAAATTGATGCTCCTAGCGGAACTGCTCTTATGTTAGCTAACAGCATTAATGAAGCTATGAACAATCGTTATACTTATGACTTTAATCGTCTTCAAAAACGTGAAAAACGTTCTAAAGATGAAATTGGTTTTTCCTCTATACGTGGTGGCAATATTGTAGGTGAACATAGTGTACAATTCATTGGTCAAAATGAAACTTTTGAAATTACCCATAAAGCTTATTCTAGACGTGTATTCGCCGATGGTGCCCTAAAAGCTGCCCATTTTCTTCTTCAGCAACCTATTGGATTATATTCTATGGAAGATTTGATAAACTAAAAAATAGTAATAATATAATAGATAACCAAAATAATCATCTATAAAAACTTAAGTAGATGGTTATTTTTTTGTTTTTCTCATTCTAAATATTTACACTAACTTTTATGTTCTATTTTTCAAATTCTATCAAAAAATATTTTTAATTTGTAAAGAAAACTTATCTTTAATATGAGTTAAGATAAAAACACAAGTATCTAATTCTGGTACCCCTTGCGTATATTCTTCCACCTCTATATTAGCCTTTAAAGCGGTCAACTGTGTTTCCACTTTTTCTAATTCATCATGTTCTATAAAAAAAGCCAATTTTTGATATCGTTCTTCCCACTGCTGCATAATATAGTCTATTTTTTCCTGCACCATTTCTTTTTCTACCTCTTCTTGTGTAATATCCGTTCGCAAATTTTTCAAAGTATCATCCATGTAACTAACTACTTCTTTCGTATAATTTTGTGTAAAAATATTTAAAGCTACAATCACCAAAATAATTACAATACTAATTATCCATTCTTTATTCATACTTTCCCTCTATCTTTTCTTTTTATCTTTCTTATCCTTTGCCTGGCAAAAGAAATTGCCTTTTCCATCAATCGTCACTAGTAAAGCCTCTTCTGGCTTAATATCAAAAGCACTAACTTCCTTTTCCAACCAATGATAATCTTTTTGCAATTTATCTAAATTCTGCTTCATTACTTTGCCATCCACTACCAAATCATAAGAAATACCTTCATATTCCGGCATAATATTGAAATCTTCTGGTATGGTAGTTCTCTTATTTGGCTTTTGAATAACCGTAATTTGTCCACTAGTCTCTAAAATGGCATATTCTACATCACCAATATTACTCACATTATTTCCCCTTAAACGTTCTTCTAATTCATTAATCGTAAAACGTTCTTTTTTCATTTTCTGCTCGTCAATTTTCCCTCTATAAATCAAGATAGAAGGTTTTCCACAAATTAATTCTCTCATTTTTAAACTTTTCAAGTTCATCATAGAAATTAGCAAGTGCATAACTAACAATCCTAAAATAGGAATAATACCATTAGAAATAGGAATACCTGGTTCAGCCATTGGTATGGTAGCCAAATCTGCAATCATAATGGATATTGCAAGTTCAAATGGTTGCAACTGTCCAATTTCTCTTTTTCCCATAAATCGCATAACAATTAAAACGACTATGTACAAGAAGATTGTTCTCAAAAAAGTCAATAACATAAAAATCCTCCTTAAAATTTTATACGTTTCTTTTTGTTTATTTTTTACAGTTTTTTAGAAAGTATGCGCTTTTTGAATAATTTTATTTTTTTTGTTCATACTAACACTATAAAACCATGTAAATTAGCAAAATATTTGCAAATTTCAAATTAAGGAGGTTTTTCATTATGTCAGAAAATCAAGCGCATAGTCAATCCAAAAATGGTACTAGTACTATTTGGCAAATAATCGGAAGACTTGTAACAGCTGCCATCGTCCTTGCTATTACAGCATTTTTTACACCAGGCTTTCAAATAAATAACTTATGGACTTTAATCGCTGCTGCTGTTGTTCTTACAGTAATAGATTATCTAATCGTAAAATTTACAGGACTTCATGCTAGCTCTTTCGGTAAAGGTTTCGTAGGATTTGTTCTTTCTGCTATCGTTCTATATGTTACACAATATTTTGTAGCAGGATATACAATATCTTGGATGGCTGCTATCATAGGTGCACTTATCTATGGTGTGGTTGACTACTTTTTACCTGGCGAACAACAAATGTAATTTTAAAATACATTTTGCCATAGTAAATCAAAACACTTTTAAAAATAATTTTTTAAAGTAAACTACAAAAATAATTTAAAGACAAAATAAAAAAGGAAACTAAAAAACAAATTTGAAAAACAAAATTTAAAAACAAAAAATACCGCTACTTCTAATTGAAATAGCGATATTTTTATATCAGCTGTGTCCCCTGTGGACAATTTTGTCCATTGGGACCAGGTCCACATGGACACTTATTTTTTCCAATATTGTTCATATAATTTACTAGCTGTTTCTGGACTATCGATTCCTTTTTCATTTTTGACTGGTGCAAAGTCTTCTTCTCTTTTTCCTCTCATGATAGTCATGTTGTCAAAGAAAGCAAAGCCATCAAAAATGAATTCTTCAAATTTATAGGCATTTTCTTCTTTTGGCTCTATGTATTTTCCGTTTTGATAATAACCTATTTTTTTAAAGGCTTTATGATATGGTAATTTTTGTTTAGCTATTTTTTCTATGGCATCTACTGTGTATAAATTACACATAATATGGGCTTCTCCAAAGATTAGTTCTCCTTTTTCATCTCGCATTTGTGCCATGTCTTCTGGTAGTTCTGAGTATTCTATAACAGATGGTTTTCCATTTCTTTTGCAGAAAGCTCCTACTCTTTCTTTAGCACTGTTTTTGACAATGGATTTAGAAGCTACTTGGTTGTTTTGGCTAATCGTTAAACCTAATAATACTGGCTCTACCATTTGTAATAAGACATTATCCACTGAGCAGATGTATACCCATTCTATTTGTTTTTTTCTCATATCTTCAATAATACCTTCTTTTTTCATAGCACGATAAATACTTCCATTTCCGTCTGATGCTTGTTTTATCATTCCATTTTCATCTAATAGTAGCTTTCCTTCTTGATTTATTAAAGGCATTTCTCCTTGTATAAAGAAGGTAACCGCTTCTTTTGGATAGCCAAAGTATTGCTTTTCTTCTAAAAAATCTACTGTTTCTTGATGATTTTCTTGACTGGTCATAATGTACCAAGGAAGTGTAATACCATATTTTATATTATTTCTTTTTAATGTTTCTACTAATATTTCAAAAAGATATTTTGGCTTTGGTGATAACGGCATTAAGAAAGTACCTTTTGGACCTTTATGTCCTAATCTTGTACCTTGTCCTCCTGCCATAGTAACAACTGCATATTTTTCTTGTTTAATAATATCTTCCCCTATTTTTTGATAAGTTTCCTTTTCTTCTTTTTTTAATTGATTACCATCTACATAGGATATGTTCTCTATCTCTTCATCATGAATCTCTGGCATTTGTTTACTTTGCTCATATAATGTTTGTATTTGTTCAAAATCGATGGATAAAATCTGTTCTACTAGTTCTTGTTTTGCTCCCTCTTCTTTCTTGTTTTCTAATTCTTGTAAGATAGTATCTTGTTTATATTCTTTTAGAATTGCCTTCGCCTTTTCGTAATTTTGATTTTTCATTTTGTTTTCTCCTTATGATTATTTTATTATAATAAATTTCATGTTATGTTATTTTATTTTCTTATTCTATCATATGCAGAAAAATAGTGCAAGTTCCTTACTCTTGCACTATTTTATGATGATTCTTTCCGTTTATATTTTATTATTCTATCACTTCTAATTTTTTAATTGCATAAACTTCTTTCTTTTTGAAAATACATTGTATAGTAGATTTCCTTTTTATTTAATAACTCCTCATGTGTTCCTTCTTCTACAATAGTTTTATCTTTCAGATATACGATTTTATCTGCATTTTTTATTGTATTTAATCGGTGTGCAATCACAATTGAAAACTTATCTTTTTACATTTCTTCCATAGCGCACATTACTTGATTTTCAAATTCTAAGTCTAAATTAGAGGTTACCTCATCTAATAAAATGATATCTGCTTTCTTTAAAATAGCTCTTGCAAAATTTAACAACTGTTTTTCTCCATAAGATAATACATCCGATTTTGCTTGAAGTATAGTATCATATCCGTCTTCTAACAAGCTTATTTTTTTATGCAGATTCACTTTAGCAAGCATTTTCTGTTTAATATTTTTCTTTTTTTAAAATTTAGTCATATCTTTTCATTTTCCTAATATACATTAAATAAAGTTTTATTAGTACAAACATTTTTAAGGAGGTATATATTTTAATGGAAGAGAATTTACAATTGTATCAAGATATAGCAAAACGTACAGATGGTGATATTTATGTTGGCGTAGTTGGTCCTGTACGAACTGGAAAATCTACATTTATTAAAAGATTTATGGACTTATTAGTTATCCCTAATATTGATAACGAATACAAAAGAGAAAGAGCTTTAGATGAGCTTCCTCAAAGTGCTTCTGGAAGAACCATTATGACGACAGAGCCTAAATTTATTCCTAACGAGGCAGTGGAAATTACACTAGGAGACCATATTAAACTAAAAACTCGCTTAGTGGATTGTGTTGGCTATTTAGTGGACAATGCAATTGGTTATTTAGAAGATGATATGCCTAGAATGGTAAAGACACCTTGGTCTGAAGATGAAATTCCGTTTGAGCAAGCTGCTGAGATTGGAACTAAAAAAGTTATTCAAGAACATTCTACCATTGGTATTTTGATTACTACAGATGGCTCTATTACTGATATTCCTAGAGAAGATTATATAGAAGCAGAAGAAAGAGTGGTCAATGAATTAAAAGCTTTAAATAAACCATTTGTTATTGTTTTAAATTCTGCAGATGTTACTTCCGATTATACTAGAAATTTAACTAGGAAATTAGAAGACAAATATGCTGTTCCTGTCATTCCTACGGATTGTTCTACTTTGAGTTTAGAAGATATTGATGAAATTTTCAGTAAAATTTTATATGAATTCCCTATTGAGACTATGCATATTCATTTTCCTCATTGGGTAGATGGTTTATCTGATGACCATTGGTTAAAGAAACAACTTTATAGCCAAATCAAAGATGCTTTTTCAGATGTACGTTTGTTAAAACAAATTGATAGTGGTATTTCTAAAATTCAGAAAACAGATATTATTCAGAAGACAATGATTGATGAAATTTTACTAGGTACTGGTAGTGTGAATATTTCCATTGCTTTAATGGATGATTTATTCTACAAGGTTTTAACAGAAATATCGGGTGTACAAATTAACAATGAAGGAGATTTATTCTCTACGATTACTTCTTTTGCACAAACTAAGAAGGAATATGATAAAGTAGCCTATGCCTTAGAAGAAGTAAAAGCTAAAGGGTATGGTATTGTAACACCTTCTATGGATGAATTAATTTTAGATGAACCAGAAATGGTAAAACAAGGTTCTCGCTTTGGTGTGAAGTTAAAAGCAAAAGCACCTTCTATCCATATGATAAGAGCAGATATTGAGACAGAAGTCTCTCCTATTGTTGGTAGTGAAAAGCAATCTGAAGAACTAGTTAATTATTTACTTTCTGAATTTGAATCTGACCCTCAAAAGATTTGGGAATCTAATATTTTCGGAAAGAGTTTGCATGAACTAGTTAATGAAGGATTACAAAATAAATTATGTAGAATGCCTGAAGATGCACAAGCCAAATTACAAGAGACATTAGAACGTATTGTAAATGAAGGTAGTGGTGGATTAATTTGTATTATTCTATAACTATGGTTTACCCCCAGTGACAATGTCGCCGGGGGCTAATTTTTATTTGTGGTATCTGTTTAGTATATATATACTTTCGCATCTCCGTCTTTTTTCCAATACATTTCTGTTCTACTTTCTTCTCTTGAATAGTAGAACGTTTCTATTTTGCTAAAACATTCCGAGAAATCTTGATTTTCTCCCAGTTTTAGGATATTTGAAGGAGGTATGTCCAAATACACTCTATAAACTCCTATTTCTGCTTCCATAAAGATTTCTCCGAATATACCTTCATAAATTTCACATATTCCTTCCATCTCTGATAAATCAATCTTTTTTATCTCCGGCTTTGTTTGCGTATAATAGGCATAATTATAAGGTATAGCATTCTCTACCACATAAACATATGGTTTATCGTCTATTTCTATAATAGGATACGCAATTTGTTCATCTAATGTCTCCACAAAACCACTAATGGATTCTCCTTTTGTTATTTCACAGTTTTCCCACTCTTCTTTATACTTTATAAGATAGTACACCGTGTTATCTATATTCTTCCAATGACCAGTTGTGGAATTTATGATTTCACTTGAGCCAACATATCTTGTATCTTTAAAAAGACCTATTCTTTGTGTATGTGTGTGGTATTCTTCTCTTCTGATGGAATCATACGGCTCAATATCTATCTTCACCAATCCATCTTTTTTAGAACGAAAGAAAACTTGCCACTTATTAATTTGTGTCTCCTCTGATATGGGTTCTGGCATCATAATGTCTCCATTTTGATTAACATAAATAAATTCATCTGCTCCGCTTCTTTTAATTTCTTCTTCGATAAATTCATTCATTCTTTCTATTCTATTTTCTTTGTTTAATTCTTCATCTAAGATTTTCCAAGATGTTAAATCATTCTCCCAATCAGGTTCCTCTGGTAATTCCTGTAATTTTTCTACCGGAAATTTCATGTAGGTTATATCATCTTCTACCAAAATCTCTGGAACTTTTCTTAGCAACAGGATACCTCTTTCGTTCAATAGTGTTATCAAATTATACACTGTACAAACTATTAAAACACTCCATACACCTATTTTTAACCACTTCTTTTGCCGTTGCATCATTTTTCTCCTTTTTTCACTTTAGTTTAGCTACTAGAAATACAAATAAAAATTCTATCCTCCTTTTAATTTTAATAAGTAAGATTTAAAAAAGCTACTTTTTTAGTATATCAAATTATGTTAAGTATGTCAATAATATACTTATATCTAAATATAAGGAATCGTTTTCGTAATTACACAAAAGAAAAAGGTAAGATTTCTATCTTACCTTTTACCATCTAAAATGTCCTGAAATAGGTTCATATGTATTCCAACGTTCTAAGGCATCTTCTTCTCTATTAGGCTGTGATGCATTATGAATTAAGTAGGGAATTCCCTTTTCGTTTCGTTTATCTGAAATAATGCCAATATGGGACTTTCCAAAAGTCACTATATCTCCTGGTTGCCATTGCTCTATTTTCGTTAAATCTGTGGTTAAATTTTTAGCATTTCTACTAAAAAATACTCTTAAATTATCTACACGTCTAAAATCAATATTTGAATCAGCAGTTCCTCCTGTTCTAGGATATGCCTCTATATGTTCTTTAATATCGGCATCTACCATATCTTTTAACGTGTAACCGGCATGTTTAAAAGCCCTCCATATCACATCTGTACACACCCCTTCCCCATCTGGTGGATAACCACCTGCATAATAGGCATTTTTATAGGTTGGTCGATTTTTAGCCTCTTCTTTAGCACCTAATAAAATATCGGTATAATCATCTATTCCATTTTGATTTTCATCTTTATCACTGTAAAGAATCTCTATTCCAAAATCTTTTGCTTCATAGACCGTTTTAAAAACAGTTTGTGCTTCTGGAAAACAAAATATCACTATCACATCAGTCAAAATAATTAAAATACTAATTAGGATAGACCATAAAATCACTTTATTATGTGGCTTTTTCTTCATAATTGTCCCCCATTTTTTACTTTTGTATTTCCTTTAGTTTTGTGCTTTCATTATACTTTGTTCGGCTTCTCCTGTCAAATCTTCTATTATCCTTTCTCGTCCTACTATTTATTTGGAAAAGAAGTATTCTCTTTTGAGTCCATCGCTATTTCACTTCTGATTTCTTTCATAAATTCTGGTAAGTTTGTATAAGTAGTATTCACTCCTCTACTAGCAAACGCTATCATTGTTTTCGCCTTTTGTAGGATTTCTCTTCGAATATTCTTGGGGACTTTTACTTCTTGCCCTCTTCTGTAATATTCTTCTTGAATATATTGTTTTGTGGTTGGAAACATATTTTGTATTAAAAATACGCCTTTAATTCCAACTATATTATCAAAAAAAACAAAGTTGTTAGGCTCTCTATTTATATTCATCTTCTTTTTCGTATATATCTTTTTATATTTCTCATATTGTTTAGACATAGGCACAAACCATAACATATTTTCTTCTTTATGGTCTTTAAAGCAAAAATAAGTAGGTCTTTTCGTTCCTTTTTCTATTTTATTGTCCATTAGATTATATTTTTCTGCATATTTTTCTAAAAAATCATCTTTTATAAAATATAACCTTCCTTCATGTATCTCCATTTTTCCCTCCAAAAAAATAAGGAGGCTTTTTGGCCCCCTTATTATATTTTTTCACCAGTACATTTCCTCATCGCCAACTGGGTGGCTGTTTATATCGTTTCACTAGTGTATTTCCTCATCGCCAACTAGGTGGCTGCTTATATTCCATATTTTTATTATAGCGTCAAATGCCTATATTGTCAAGAATTTATAATAAAAATATTATTTATAGTATATGTTCGTTTTACTTCCTTATTCATATTCTAAAAATTTTAACTATTTTTTATTCCTGTGCATTCATATTTATAATATTTTGTTTGGCTTCTTCTGTCAAATAACCATATTTTATCATTTTATTCATCACTTGCAATTGTCTTTGTCTTGCTAACTCTGGATTTTTAGTAGGAGCATATATAGATGGTGCATTCGGAATACCAGCTAATAAAATGCTCTCTGCATCTGTCATTTGATTTGGCTCTTTTTGAAAATAGCCTCTACAGGCCTCTTTTATTGTATGGTAGCCATCTCCATAATAACTAGTATTTAGATACAATTCTAAAATTTCCTCCTTACTATATTGTTTTTCTATTTCAAATGCCATAAATACTTCTGCTACTTTTCTGGTAAATTTTTTTTCTTGTGTAAAATACATGTTCTTTGCCAATTGCTGTGTAATCGTACTACCACCCTCTACTAACTTCATAGCTTTTATATCGTTAATTACAGCTCTTCCTATTGCAATGATATCGATACCCCCATGTTCATAGAATCTATGGTCTTCTACTGAAATCACTGCTTTTAGGTAAATAGGTGGTACTTCTTTTAGAGTGGTATAGTTTTCCTTTGCACGGATTTGCTCTACTCTATCTGTTAAACTAGTCTGCTCTAAAGCTTTTTTATACATCTCATGACCACTATCCACTATATATAGGCCTATACTAATTACCATCAACATAATGATTAATAACACTCTTTTTACTATCTTCATTTTTTACTTCACCTCTTTCTTCTTTTAGAGTAAAAGTGGCCTTTAAAGCCACTTTTTACTGTTTTATTCCTCTTTTATAATATTCTTGCTACCAAAATAAGTTGCTACAAAATAAGCACCGTAAATGAGAACAATAAAGATGGCTGTTGTAATAATGGAACCCATTAAATCTTGTTTTCCAAGAGTTGCTAAAATAATCTGAGCTACTCTTAATCCAAAAATAGAGTGAATAATAGCCAGTAGTAATGGCATCATAAAGAAAATACCAATTTGCTTAAATAAAGCTCTATTTATCATTTTTTCATCTACACCAATTTTACGTAAAATACGATATCTTTCTTGGTTATCCGAAGTGTCTGATAATTCCTTTAAGGCTAAAATAGCTGCACTAGAAATTAAAAATACAATGCCTAAATATAAACCAATAAAAGTAACCGTTGCACTTAACCCTTTGCTCATTTCATATAAAGAAATTTTAGACATGGCCATCATATCATTAAAAGAACTCGTATTAGCTGTACCATTTCCATCATCTAAAGCTAGAATCTTGTTTTCTATCTCTTGTTTTTCCTCTTCTGTTGTCCCATTATATTTAGCACTAAAGTAAGCTACACTTTTCCAATTTGAATTAATCGCTTTATCTGGTAAAATTACCACGCCTGTTTCTGTTGCCTGTGAAGAAATAGAGATAAATCCTTCTACATGTTCTTTTGTATTAGGATAATAGGTCTTTCCATCAATATTGAGTGGAGTATGCCTACTTAAAGATTTATCTAATAAAGAAATTATTTCTTCATAATTTCCAATAATGGTATATTCATTATCTTTAACACTAACCTGAGAAATACCATATAATTTAGCCAATTGATTATAATCTGACATGCGCATAATTGGATAAGAATTACTGATTCTTAAATTTGGAAGTTTAGCCTTTACTTCCTCTACAGTATCTCCTAATAATTTTTCAAAAGTTACTTGCTGCGTAGTATATGCATTTACTTCTACATATTGGCTAAAATTTGCTTTATAATCAAAAGATAGTTCTTTTAATGTTTCTTCTATCGTTTTATGATATTTATCGTTGTCCTCTTTAGTATATCCTTTTTCATTTTCTGGTATGTGGCTAATTTTAGTAATAGTAATATCTACTGGTGTATATGTTTTTAATTGGTCTGTTAAGCTATTATTTAGTGAAATTGCTGAAGAAAATATACAAATGGTTAAAAATAAAAGCACACAAATAATACTCATAGATATCGTTGTTGTATTAATTTTACTATCAATCTGCCTCATAACAAACATATTTAAATCTCTTTCATACCATCTTTTCCTACTTTGTACTAATTTTAAAGCAAAACCAGAAAGAGAATAGAAAAACAAGAAAGTACCTACACATCCCAATGCTATTGCTTTTAAAATGCCATCTGCTTCCATTGAGTAAATTTCCGTTATAGCTAGGTGATAAGCATATCCTAGTACTGCTATGGATACTAAAAATAAAATAACGGATACTATAGAACTTCTAATTTTTATTTTTTCATTTTTCTTGCTGGCAGTTAATAAATCAATTAATTTATATCTAGAAATAGCAAACATATTTAGTAAAATTACCACTAAGTATATCACCGCAAAGTAAAGAATCGTTTTTACCATAGCTGCTTGTGAAAATACAAATTGGTAATTACTCATATCTGCCTCAAACATTTTGGCTACTAATGCAGACATAAGTTGTGACGCAAATACACCTACTACTAATCCTACGCCTAGAGAAAAAAGACCTACTAAAATAGTTTCTATTAATAAAATCTTTGAGATTTGTCCCTTTCCCATACCCAAAGTCATATATAATCCAAATTCTTTTTTCCTTCTTTTTATTAAAAAGTTATTAGCATACACTATTAGAAAACCCAATACTAAAGATACAAATACAGAGACCATTCCTAACATCTGTATCATTAAACTCATAATCTCCTTTTTGGATTCTGACATTTGTATCATGGCTTGTTGAGCATCCATAGAGTTAAAAATATAAAAGATGGCTACGCCTAATACTAAGGTTATGAAATAAATGACATAGTCTTTCATATTCTTTTTCATGCTTCGCAAAGCTAATTTAAATGACATCATTTAAGTCACCTCCCAGAAGAGTAACTACATTAATAATTTCATCAAAGAATTCTTTTCTAGGTTTCTCTCCTTTTCGAATTTCATTAAAGATTTTACCATCTTTAATAAATAAGATTCTTTGACAGTAGCTAGCGGTAAAGGCATCATGTGTTACCATTAAAATAGTTGCTTTATTTTCTTTATTTAATTTTTCCATACTTTCTAGTAACATCCTAGCAGCTTTAGAATCTAATGCACCAGTTGGTTCATCTGCTAAAATTAATTTTGGGTTAGTAATAATCGCTCTTGCAGCAGCTACTCTTTGCTTTTGTCCTCCTGATATTTGATAAGGATATTTTTTCAATACCTCTTCTATTTCTAATTTTTTAGCAACTTCTTGTACCCTTTCTTTGATTTTCTTTGGACTTTCTCTTTGGATTGTTAAACTAAGCGCGATATTTTCATAAGCAGTTAGTGTGTCTAATAAGTTGAAATCTTGGAAAATAAATCCTAGTTCTTCTCTTCTAAATTTATTAAGATTATTTCCTCTTAATCTCGTAATATCTTGTTTGTTAATGATAATATTTCCAGCCGTTACTCTATCGATGGTAGAAATACAATTTAAAAGAGTTGTTTTACCACTTCCTGATGCACCCATGATACCAACAAATTCTCCTTCTTCCACAGTAAAACTAATATTGTCTATTGCCTTTGTTAAATTAGATTTGTTTCCATAGTACTTTTCTATATTTTTTACCTCTAACACTTGACTCATTTTTTATCCTCCTTTTTTATTTGTACTTTCATTATAAACAATTACTACCTTACTTACCATCGATTTATCTTTCATTTACCTTACAGTTTTGTAAGATACCATTAGAAAAAGTAAGCCTATAGATAGCTTACTTTAATATAAAACTGTTCATAGGAAAAGTCATCTTTACACAAGTTGCTTCCTTTTCTACAGATTCTATTTGGATACCTATTTGTAATTTAGCACATAGTTTTTTGCATAAATATAATCCTATTCCTGTAGACTTTTTATTAGTCTGTCTTCCATTCGTCCCTGTAAAGCCTTTTTCAAATACACGTGGTAATTCTTCTATTTTAATGCCTATTCCATTATCCTTTATATATAATTCTACTTTTTCTTTTTCCTTTTCAGCAAAAATCTCAATCTCTTTTTCTTCTTTATCTAAGTAACGAATACTGTTTTGTATGATTTGATTGAAAATAAAGATACACCATTTTGGGTCAGTATTTACCTTTATCTCTAAATCATGTAAATTGGCTTTTATTTTTCCTTGTATAAAAGCATTTTTATTTCTCTTTATAACAGAGTTTACCATTTCTTTTAAAGAAGTTTTCGTAATACAGTAATCTTTTTCCACCGTGTTACTTCTAGCATAAAATAAAGCTTGTTCTACATAATTATCAATTTTATCCAACTCTTCTTCAATACTTTTAGTCGTTTCATTCTTATGATTTTCCACAATCATTTTTCCTGTCGCAATGGGCGTCTTAATCTCATGTATCCAAGTTTCAATATATTCTTTATATTCTTCCTCATTATATTTATAACTGTTAACATGTTCTAACATAGATTTATTGGTCTGCTGCAAAATATCTTTTAATATTTTTCCTTCTACAAAACCAGGTTCTTTTATCAGTTCTACTATTAAATATTTTTCTGGTAATTCTTCTAACAATCTTTGTACTTTTTCATAAAACACTTTTCTTTGGTGAAATTCTATACCAATTCCTACCATATAGGCTACTAATATACTGATAATCATATATAAGACTAATATCATTGGTAAATTATATGGTAATAAGAATATGCAAATCGTCATAATGACCAGTAATAATAAGATAATGGTTATCCATCTATCCTTTATCCATTCTATCCATTTCATTATTTTTCTCCTTTTATCTTTCTGTTTCTTCTTTTAAAAGATATCCTTGTCCTCTTTTGGTCTCTATGATTTCTTTTAAGTCAATTTCTAAAAGTTTATTTTTTAGTCTAGTAATATTTACAGTTAAGGTATTATCATCAATAAAACTATCGGTATCCCATAAATATTCCATCATTTCTTCTCTTGAAACAATTTGTCCTCTTTTTTGCAACAAAAAGTGGATAATTTTTAATTCATTCTTTGTTAATTCTATTTGTTTTTCGCCTCGTTCAATTCTACTTTTTGAAAGATTTACAATAAAATTCCCAGCATCTATCACATTTAACGAATTCTGTGTTCTTCCTACCCTTTTTAGAATAGCTGCAATTTTAGCTAATAAAATTTGTATATGAAATGGTTTTGTTACATAATCATCTGCCCCATAGTTCATACTTAACAATTCGTCCATGGCATTATCCTTACTAGTAATCATAATTACGGGTACTTCTGACACCTTTCTTAATTGTTGCAAAATAAACTCACCATCTGTATGTGGCAACTGAATATCTAGCAATACTAAGTCTGGCTCACTTTTCGTAATTTCTTCTACGGCACTTTCAAACTTGACTATTTTTTCTATTAGATATCCATGATGACTTAAAAAATCTTCTAACTGCGTTCTTAATTTTTCATCATCTTCTATAATCATTATTTTTTGCATATCGATTCCCACCTTTTTTATTAGTATACACTGCTTTTAGAAACCTGTCAAAAAAAAGAGAAAAGAAACAGAAAAAATCTGTTTCTTTCTCTTCTTCCTATTAAACAAAATAAGCCCGTCCCCATTAGTTTATGTAAAAACTAATTCTAAAGCCTATTGCATTATTGGCTGTTGCTGCATTGTAAGCATATCTGGTTGCTGCTAATTGCCCGATGGTTACCATATAGCAGCCGCCTCTTACAACTCTTACATTATTTCCCGCTGTTTCTGTTGTCCATTCATATACATTTCCTGCTACGTCATAAATATTTTTGGCTTTGGTGTTTTCACTACTACCGGTTAGTAATAATCTAGCTTCTCCTTGTGGTTTTTCATAAGTGTTTCCTTGTAAGTCTTTATATTCTAAAGTAGCATTTGGATAGTTTCCCCATGTTAAACTGTCATTTACATTGTACTTGTCTCCTGCTAAAAATCTTAGCATAGAGTCCCATTGTACACCATACATAACCGATGTGGTAATATTTTCATATTGATTGGTTTTTCCAAATTTGATAGCTAATTCTTTGGCACCTATGATTTCTCTTTTATTGATAGTTGTTTGTTCAAATGGTACATAGTCATATACTTGTAGTCCTTTTTTGATGGCAATATTGTCTGTGTTTTTCACTTCTGTTCTGGCAGTTTGTGCTTCTACATCTCCTACTTCAAATCTACCTACATAAAAGCCACCATATTTTCTTACCTTTTGATACATGTTGGTGTATTCTTCTTTCTCGTTATCTGCTGGTTCTATATAGGTTTTGTCTATGCTTTCTTTTGGTACATTTTTTTGCCAGTCTGTTGTATGAAATAATTCCATATTTTCTACAGGTATCCATACAAATTGGTTTCCTTTTTCATCTTCTATAACTAATCCATTTAAATAGCTATTTTCTTTTTCCCAATCAGCACTTGCATCTATTGTGCTATCTTGCATGCTTCCTATAGCTTTAAACCCTTTAGGAATGACAGGGTTATAATAACATGGTACCTTACCATTAATCGTTGCATTTTCTTTGGCTATGGTATTTAAGGCAATCTGTGGTAATGGTTCTTTTGCAATTTCTGGCTCTTCTGGTTTTGTTGGTTCTTCTATTTGTGTATTTTCTTCTTTATTTTCTATTATATTTTCTTGCGGTTTGGTTTCTTCTTTACCTCTTAGTAAAATAACAGCTAAGATGCTTATTGCAAGAATGACAACTGCTATAAGTGCTATTAAACTAATTCTGGTTATTTGTATCTTTTTCTTTTCTTCCATTTTGTTTATCTTCCTCCTTTGTTTTTTCTATTATATCGTATGCTTATCTGTTTTTCAATCATAATATTCATAATTTTTTAAGAAAATAGTTTGTCTTTTTTCATAACGATGTTGTATAATACCATTATCATAAGGAGGAATCAAATATGAAATATGTGAAAAGAGGGCTCCTTCTTCTATTAGCGGTTATAATTATTGCTTCAACTGTTGTAATTTTAAATGGTCATAAGTTATATAAATCCGCTATAGAGGAAATGAGTTTGAAAGACAAAATAGAAAAGATTCAAAGTGATGAAAATTATACTAAAAAAGAGGATGTACCAGATGATTATAAGAATGCTGTTATTGCTGTAGAGGACCATCGCTTCAAGGAACATGGTGCTATTGATGTAATTTCGATTGGTAGAGCTGTTATTTCTAATATTCGTGCTGGTGAGTTAAATGAAGGTGGTAGTACCATTACCCAACAGGTAGCTAAAAATTTATATTTTATTACAGAGGACGATTTTGTTTCTAGAAAAATTGCTGAGATTTTTATGGCTATGGAGTTAGAAAAAAATTATTCTAAGGATGATATCTTAGAATTATACATAAATACCATTTATTTCGGCGAAGGCTATTATGGCATTAAAGAAGCTGCTAATGGCTATTATAAAAAAGAACCAAAAGACCTTACTTTATATGAGTCAACTATGTTAGCAGGTGTACCTAATGCCCCTTCTGTTTATGCACCTACTATTAATCCAGATTTAGCTAGAAGTAGACAAGGAAAAGTGATTCGTTCTATGGTTAAATATGGTTACCTTTCCCAAGAAGAAGCCGATAAAATTATACAGTAAGAATTTCATATTTTTTAAGAATACCACTTCTTTATTAAATAAATTCATTTAGTAAAAGTGGTATTTTTATGTATTGACTTCTTTTCTCTTTATGTTTCTCAATTTCAATTATTTCTTCCCTACTTTTTATTTTTTTTAATAATTTCTCTTGACATTCTTATAAATATTTTGTATAATAAAAATCGCGTTAGGATTTGCTCCCTTAGCTCAGTTGGTCAGAGCAACCGGCTCATAACCGGTGGGTCCAAGGTTCAAATCCTTGAGGGAGCACCATTTATCTTTTTATGATACTGGTATTCCACTAACGTTAAAATTTTATATTTATGGGTAGGTGGCCGAGTGGCTAAAGGCGGCAGACTGTGGTCTTTGGTTTATCAAAACCTAAATTTGCAGCTCATACAAGTGATTGTATGATGATAACCAGGCTAATTCGGGGAATTCTAAGGATATATTTATTATCTATGACAATCCCGAGCTAGAAAATTTAATTTTCGAGTGTAGAGACTTTATACCTGGTATCTTCTCACAAGAAGATAAAGAGAAAGTCCAGACTACAAACATTTTATGGTAGTGAAAACTATAGTAGTAAGAAATCTGTTCTCATACGAGTACGATGGTTCGAATCCATCCCTGCCCACCACAAAAACAATGTAATAAAAAATATTACATTGTTTTTATTTTATAAATGTTAGGAGGTTTTTCTATGCATTTTCACACTAATAAAGAAAAAGGAAATACTAGTCTTGCAATTGCTATAGCTTATTATGTATCTAATGGTTATACGATATCTATTCCTTTAAACGATACACAAGATTATGACATAATAGCTATCTAGTAAAGTGCTATTTTCATAAATTATTTTTCTTTTTTATATAGATGTTTCATATTCTTTACTTCTTTTCTATTTTTCTCCTATTGTATCACAGCACTTGTATTATAAATTTTTTCTAAAAAATAATAAGTGGAGTAAAACTTTAAAACTAAATCTTTTACCCCACTTACGTCAAATTAAATACGAATTAACAGAATGCATGCACCTAGAATAAATATCTGTGAAATATACTTTCATATAAATTTTCCGGTATTCTGATTTTCTTTAACTCTAAGCAAATATTCTTGGTATTCAATTGAATCTATTTCTAACTCAAAAATTTTTAAAATGTTTTTTGCTAATTGTTTTTACTGATTTTATATCAAATAACCTCATGCTTTATGTGAGTCCATTTTATATCCTTTAGCTATTTTCTTCTTCACATTTTCCAGAAAATAATTGTAATTTTCCTTGTAAAATAGTTTCTAATCTAAAAATTCCATTAATTAAATTTGTTGCACTTTGATTGATTTGTAATAATTGTTCTGGTGTAATATTTTCCATAGCCACTGCTGCTTGTATCTTCTCCCCTTCTGCATTTAATATATGTGATAAAGCTGTCTCTTGCATAGCTACAGATTCTATAATATCTGTAATAGCTTGACATCTTGAACCTCTAATATTAATTGTAATAGTAGACGTATTATTTTCTAAGTTAGGGTCTGGCGTCGAAGAAGTTACTCGTGCTGTATTTGTAATTGGCATATCGGTATCTTGCATAACCGTTCCTCTTATAATAACTACTACCGATTCTGAACTGTTCATGGTTCCTATATTCAAGCTTCCTGTCCACGGTTGAAAAGTAACTCCTCCATTTATAGAATACTCTGGATTAAGAATACTATTAGGAATCATATCTGTTAATACTACATTTTCTGCATTAGATGGTCCATTATTAGTAACCGTAATACGGTAAGTTAATCTATCTGCTGGATTTACACTAGTTGGACTTGCTGTTTTTACAACCATCACATCGGCACTTTCTTCTGAAATTTCTACAGGTACTTCATTGGACGTTACTTGAAAAGTCTCTGGAATTCCTCCTTCTACTGGCGTATAGTTATACGTAATAGTCGCACGATTTAATGTTGGATTTTGAGTTGGTACAGAAGTTGCCACTGCTGAAAATGTGATAGTAGCTGTTTGCCCACCTGCTATATCAGGTATAGTAAATCCTGTATTAGGATTTACACCTGTTTGTGCTATTCCATTAACAACCACAGAATTTGGAACAAAAGAAAGTCCCTCTGGAAGAATATCTTGGAAAAAGACATCTGTTAAATCACTTTCACAAGTATTGGTAAGTGTTACTGTATACGTAACCGCTTCTCCTACTGCTAATTCTGTAGTACTTGCTGTTTTTATAGGTGTAAAGACAGGCACTTCTATTTCATTTAATGAAATATCATCTATTGCATAGTCATTACCAATTGCTTCTGGCCCCTCACTTAAGAATTCTACAGTTAATGTTGTATTATTCCTAGAATTAATAACTGTACCAATTTGTTTCCACTCTGGTGTATTGACATTAACAGGTATTAAGATTCCTAAGGTCGCATTATATAATACATTTCCATTTTCATCTAATATTCTTACTCCTAATGCAGGATTTTCATAGCCTAGTGCTTTAAACATATTTAAAATCCAAGCACTAAATAAATAATTAGTATTTGGTTGTACGGTTACGACATCTCTAAAGAATACAGAACCTGGCTCAAATCCATTGACTACCATCATTCTTCCAATCTCATTGCCACTTGTATGGTCTGCAATACGCCACCAAGCCCCTATTCTATTACTTAAAGAATTATTCATTAAATTTTGAATAGTGTACTCACCAGCATCTGGTGTGTAGGTGTCTGGGTTTGGTAATACATACGTGAAATCTGGCGCAATCCCTGGATAAGGGTTTGGATTTGCACCAGTATTAGCAGGTGTTCCTGCTGGGAAAGTACCAAACGTACCATTATCTGCCACGTTAATTAAATTAATAGGAGAAATGATTGCACATTCATCTGTAATAGTGCTAATTGGTGTATATCGAACAGGACCATTTAAAAAATCTTGATTTTCTAAGTCTGCATCTTCCACTGTTATAAAAATCGTATTAGGTGTAGTCGCATCTAAATTAGTAGTACCTGGTGGTGGATTGCTTACATAGCTAATTGGTGGCATTGCTTCTTCTGGAATACTTCCTACTACTGCATTATTAAAATTGCCTGGTGTAGGCACAGCTGGTGCTCCAAAAGCTTCCACAATACGATAATTTCCATTTGGCACATTTAAAAACACGTAATTTCCATTACTATCTGTTAAAACTGCTAATCTTTCGTTCGTTTCTATATTTTGCAACACAACTGGAACATTTGCAATTCCTTCCATTCCTGGAAGTGCATTTGCTGTTCTAGCTCTGTCAAATATTACTCTACCTGATATAGTTGCCACAATCTCCACCTCCTTCTATTTCTCTTGATAAAGCATTATCTAATTTTCTATTTAAAAGACATTCTAAGTCTGTTATACTTTTAATCGTATTGGTAACATTTTGATTGATTGCTAATAAATCACATACATTGTCAGAAAGTTGAATTGCTTTTTGTAATTTTTCTCCCTCTGCATTTAGAATATGTGCTAAACCAGCTTCCATCAGTGCAATGGATTCGATAACATCACAAATGCATCTATCATCATCACAAGTATCCTCTTTACATTCACAGCTATCACAAATAATCTTAAAGCAACATTGATTGCATCTATTATTTTCTAGATTTTTACATGAAAATAGCTCTGATAATTTTTTAACTAAACTATTTGTTTTTTTTGATTTCATAAAAAGACCTCCTAATCTATTTTATGTAACTCCTTCATTTTTTGTAACAAAAATCGACAAAAAACATATAGTATATTAATAGTCATCTGCTATTAAAATTATAAATAAAGGAGTCTTTTTATGAGTATGCCAGTCATTACTCCTGGAGAAGGTACCAGAGAGCAAGCAATTACCGATTTGATAGAATCCGTAGCTATGCAAGAAACCGCGCTTTCCCACATTTTAAATGCGGAAGGCGAAAAGATGCAAGCCATTATCGCTATGGAAAATGTAACTCCAGAACAACTATTAGCACTCAATAAATCTGTTGAGCTAATGGTTAGTGTCATTACACGTCTTGAAGCTATGTTTCAAGCAAAATTAGAATTATTCAATTGTGAATTATAAACTTTAAATCATAGATATATAAAAATAGCACTTATTTAGGTTTTTTATCTTCCTAAATAAGTGCTATTTTTAAGAATTTTTCTTTTTTACATGAATTTGTTATATTCTTAGCTATTTTGGTATGAAACCTCTATTAATTGGTATATAATAAGGAAAATCTATAAAAAGGAAAGAAAATCATGATAAAATTTGGTTCAGCGGGAAATCCAAAAGATTTCTATGATAAGGGTTTTAATAAATCTGAATTTATGCCACAATATTTAAGTACTTTTGACTTAAATGCCTATGAATATCAATGTTCCAGAGGTGTTCGCGTTAGTGATGAAAAAGCTATGCTAATTAAACAAGAAAGTCAGAAATATGGCATTTCTCTTAGTGTACATGCTCCTTATTATATTTCACTTTCTACAGAAGATGAAAGAAAAAGGCAAAACTCTATTACCTATCTTATAAATACCGTACAGGCTGCGCAAAAAATGGGTGCAGATAGAGTCATTGTTCATTCACGGTGCTGTACTTGGAATGGATAGGCCTACTGCTTTACAGCATGCTATGCAATTATTAAGCTTAGCCCTTAAGCAATTAAACCAACTTGGTTTGGGTGCTATTTCCCTTTGTCCAGAAACAATGGGGAAATTCAATCAATTAGGAAATTCTGAGGAAGTTATTGCTTTGTGTCAATTAGACACTAGGCTTATTCCTGCTATTGATTTTGGACATCTCTATTGTAGAAGTCTTGGTAGGTTAAATACTTTTGAAGCTTGGGAAAAAGAATTAAATTTATACATTCACGCTTTAGGTTATGAAAGAATGAAACACTTTCATAGCCACTTTAGTAAAATGCTTTATACAGAACATGGTGGTGAAAAATGTCATGTTACCTTTGCACAAAAAGATTGTGGACCTGATTTTGAAGTACTAGCACGTGTATTGCTCAAATTGGACTTAGAACCTAGAATCATTTGTGAATCTGCAGGTACCCAAAGTATAGATGCCAAACAAATGAAAGATATATACACAAAAATAAAAGAGAATTTATAAATCCTCTTTTATTTTTGGTTTTAGCTATTTTTCAACTCTTATAAAACCGATATTCTCTAAATATTCTATTACTAACTTTTGAAAATGCAAAGCATCCTTTGCTGTTTTCTTTAATAACAAAATTTCCTCTAAGCTTTCTTCCCATTGCCTCTTTGTTTCTAATGTATCATCATTTATAAACCATAATTGGTTTGTCCAATTCTCAAATGAAATATTTAATATATATTCTTTTTTCATATACACACAACTAACCTTTCCCTTTATCCTCTTATTTATTATACTATATTTTCAAAAATCTTTCAATAAAATTTGGATTCCTTCTATCCTTTTATCAATCGTGTTAGAATATATCCTTTGTTTCTTTCAAGGAAAATTGGCTATCATGTTTTCTCTTGTAATTTTCTATTTTTACTTTCTCTTACTTCCTTTTATTCCATTTTGATAATACCCTGATAATATATTACTCTCAAAAGAATAAATTATTTTTTCTTCTTCACGATTTCTCTTTAAAGCTAGTTCAATTAAGTTATCTATTAGTTTTGAATATGTTAGACTAGTTTGCTCCCATAAATAGAAGGATAAAGAACCTGGAATCGTATTTACTTCATTTACATATATCTGATTATTCGTTCTATCTATCATAAAATCTATACGAATAACACCTGAGCAACCTAAAATCTTAAATGTTTTCAAACTAATTTCTTGAATTTTCTTTTTCATTTCTAAACTAATGTTAGCAGGAAGTCTTGCCTCCTCTTCATCCTTTACATGCTCTTTTTTTATTATACCCTTTTTTCCATTTCCTATATATTTATCTTTATAGCTTAATATATCCTCTGTTTTAATAGCTTCCTCACATTCTGAAGTTTGTGCAAATGCATAATCTCCTAATACAGAACAATTTATCTCTTGTAAATTCTCAATTGCTTTTTCAACCAATATCTTTTTAGAATATAAAAATGCATCGATAATAGCACTTTCTAATTCTTCTTGATTTTTAGCAATATTAATTCCAATACTAGAACCTAAATTAATCGGTTTTACAATTACAGGATATGGAAAGCTATTTTCTATTTCTTCTATAATTTTTTCAAAGTTTTCTTTATAATCTTTTAAAGTAAAGCATTTACTATCTAGCACAGGAATATTATTTGCCTTTAATATACATTTGCAAACTGATTTATCCATACCTATTGCAGAAGATATGACATCACAACCAACATATGGAATATCAAACATTTTTAAGAATCCTTGTAATGTTCCATCTTCTACATTCGTTCCATGCACCATTGGAAAAGCTATATCTATATAATCATAAATTCTACTTTCATAAAACTTTTTATTGCATTTTAGTAATATTACCTTATTTTTTCTTTTAGCTAATGTTACTTGTGAACTAATGTGTAACAGATTCTCTATATTTTTGTATTGTTTTATATCTCCCACATAATTTCCACAATACATCTCGTTGTTTTTAGTTATATAAATAGGTACTATCTCATATTTCTCTTTATCCATATTTTCTATAGCTTGCATAGCTGTAATAATAGAAACCTCATGTTCTACACTTTTTCCTCCAAAAAATACACCAATTTTTATTTTCATTATTTATTCATCCTTTCTCTTAATCCTTTACTAACATTTTTATACCATAATTATCTGGTAAATCATTTTCTAATAATATGGTTTTATTTTCTTTTATATCTAGTTGTTGAATTCTAGAAATAGCTTTCTGAACACAATCTACAATCAAAATTTTATCTCGATTAAATCCTTTAGAAAGCATACCCTCTAAAATCGGCTGGGCTTGTCCTCCTTCTACCAAAACAACATAATCACATACAGAGGCTATATATTCTCCTAATTCAAAATTATATTTCTTCTCTTCTTTTCCTAATTCTATCAGTCCTGGTGTTACTATTATTTTAATACCTTCAAATTCACTTAATGTGTCTAGTGCTAACCTTGAACTTACAGGATTAGCATTATAAGAATCATCTATTATCGTAAACTTTTTATTATGTATTAATTGCAATCTATGTGGTACACCTCTCATATTTCTTACACATGTTTCTAAGTAGTTTATCGGAACTTCTAGATAACTCGCAACCGCTATAGCTGCCATTAGATTTACAACGTTATGTTTTCCTACTAATTCTGTCTTAAAGATTCTTTCTTGATTGTTTTTATCTAATACATTAAAACAAATTCCTTTCGAAGAAGAATTTATATGATAAGCATTATAATTTAAAGATTTATCCTCTGTACCATAAGAAATTACTTCCATATCTAATTTTTGCTCACGTATATATGTATTATTTTTATTTAAAAAGATAACTCCATGATTTTCTTTTACAGCGGTTGCTAATTCAAATTTTGTTTTTATAATATTATCTATAGTTTTAAAAGTTTCCAAATGTTGTGGACCTATTGCTGTTATAATTCCTAATTTAGGTTTTACAATATCACAAATTTCTTTAATATCTCCTATCTTTGTAGCTCCCATTTCACATATAAAAAACTGATGTGTTGGCTTTAAATTTTCACGTATGGTTTTTACAACCCCCATTGTAGTATTATAATTTTCTGGAGTAACAATTACTTCAAATTTCTCACTTAATACATCTTTTAAGAAATTTTTAACGCTTGTTTTCCCATAACTTCCTGTAATACCAATCACTATTAATTGAGGCATATCTTGTATAATCTTTTTAGCTTGACGAATATATTTACTTCTTATTAGATACTCTATTGGATAATTTATGAAATTGGCTATCCAAGCCAAAATAGGCGCTATAACATTTAAAATATAAAGTTTTAGTAACATATATTTACCTATATCCTTTATCCCCAATATAAGAATTATACATAGTACTTCTGTCACAACCATTCTTTTAACTCTATTGGTTATTTTTAATGGTATTTTTATTTTATTTTTTGGAACACTATAAATCATACAAAACAATATACAAGCCAAAGAAAATACTTGCGTTGTTATTTTTTGAATATGAAATAATAATATTGCCATTGTCATTAAAAGAGTTTGTATAGCTATTTTCTTTTTATTGTTTTTCATCCAATGTATATATTTTTTAGAAACATATGAACTTAATTGAAACATATGCATATAGTATGCTAATAATAAGCATAAGCTAACACTGTATCCTACTATCATTAATATATACATATTTTAATATCCCCCCTTCTTCAAGAATGCTTTTATTTTTTCATTTACATAGTCTGGCTTTTCTAAAAACACATAATGTGTACTTCCTTCTATCTTAAGTAGCATTGCATTTGGTATTAATCTTTGCATAATTTCAGCATCCTCTATTGGTGTTTGTTTATCTTGTTCTCCCCATATTAATAAGGTTGGAACCATTATATTTTCTAATTCTGATTGTAAATCTTCATTTACTAAGTACACCAGAGACTGTCTCATAATTGGTGTTGCTTCTTTATAATCTTTTGAACCTAATAATTGTTTTAGTTTTATCAAAGCATTTGGGAATATAGCATTTATCTGCTTTAATTCTAAAATCCTTTTTCCTAATTTAAAACATTGTATTTTTATTCTTTGTATACCTGTTTTCTGATGAATAATTCCTGCACTTCCTATTAATATGATTCTATTTACCTTAAAACTCAAATCTTTTCTGTTCATTAATCTTATAAGAATTCTGCCACCATTAGAATGTCCAATTAAATTTATTTCTTGTATATGTTGCTTTTCTATAAAATGAATTATGCAATCTACATAATCCTCTAAATGCCAACTTTTTTCTGGTTCTTGTGAATTTCCAAACCCTGGTATATCTAAGCAATACACTCTAGCATATGTTGCAATAGCGTCTATCATATTTCTATATGTCTCTATAGTAGTTCCCCATCCTGGTAAAATTAAAACCGCTTTTCCTTCCCCCTTTTTTATATACTGTATATATACATTATCTACTTTTGTTTTTATCTGTACCATCTCCTAATTTCTCTAGTTATTTTCTATTTTGGCTATTTTATACTTTTCTCTTTTTCAATTCAACTCACATTAATTCACGTATTTTTATAGATTTCACTTATAATTCACAATAATTTGACTATTTTTTATTAGCATAGTATAATAGCAAAGAGGTGAATCCTATGGCAAAGAATCCATTTATCAGGTTAAATACAAATGACAACTATCTTTCTTTAGGTAATGTATTTAGAATTATAAAAGAATTCTCTAATTATCATAATACTTTTTGGCAACCAACTTTATTTGCCGTTATTTTTGGTACAGATGAAATTGCAGATAGTACCGTTAATAACTATTGTACTGGTCTTAGAGCCATACATCCTAAATATAAAAGTACTTTTATGAAAATCAAAAATGATTATAAAAATGATAAAACGATTTTTATAACCATTATAGGAAAGATATTGCAATTAATAGAAAATCCTGAAGTTACTATAGAAGCACTGACTATAGAGAAAATTAACAAAAATGAAAAATGGAAACATATCTGCGATAGACTATATTCTATTAGTAAAAATGATTCAGATGTAAGTATTCTTCTATCTAATGAGCTTTATAAAAATCTAGAAAATGGAAATTTCTACAATTTTTTTGTTCAAGTATTATTTTATGTTATACTAGAAAAAAAGCAACCTATTTTTCTTCACGAAAAGGTGAATGAGGTTATAGAGAAGAGTATTTATGAAACCAATATATCACTTCTTTCTATTCAAGATTTTTTAAAAATTCAATTGAATTCTGGCATTTGGTCAATTAGAGGTATCCAACAATTAGCTAAAAGAAATAATCCTTTTGCTTGTTTTGAAATGGCTTCTATGGAATATTACGGCTTTATAACTGGAAGAACAAGATATGAAGAAGCTTATAACTATTATAAGATAGCAGCTGACTATCATCATCCCGTAGCTAATTGGGCTATTGGCTATTTATATTATCAGGGACATATACGGAAAAAACAAATCTAAAAGAAATACTTATTTAGCTTTTAAATATTTTAATAAAGCAAGAAAATGTCATTGTTCTAATGCCTTTAATAGTCTTGGACTTATGATACTACATGGAGAAATCCCTCATATTAGAAACCATAAAGAAACAGCCATGAAAATGTTTACTAAAGCTATCTCTCTTGGTAATGTTTATGCTTATAATAATATAGGTAACCTATATGAAAGTGAAAAAAATTATCAGAAGGCATTTGATAATTATATAATTTCTGCTAATTTAGGAGAAAGTTGGGCTTGTAATAAAATTGGTGAATTTTATAGAACTGGTATTACCATACCCAAAGACTTAAAAAAGGCATTCGATTATTATACAGCATCTAGCGAATCCTTTAAATTTACATTATGTCCTTGGTCAAAATATAATTTAGCAAAATACTTTTATAAAGATGGAAATCTTGAATTAAATATGAAGCCGAATCTTTCTAAAGCGATTACCTTATTAGAAGATGTCTCTGGTCAATTACTAGAAGCTTCTTTGGAATTGTTATATATTTATTATGAATTATATTTACAGAATGATGAAAAACAGACATATTATTTTGAAAAATTAAACTTTTATAAACAACTTTGCGAAAAGAATCCACTTTATAATAATTCATTAAAAAACAAGATTGAAAGTCATCTAATGCAAATTCATAATCAAATACCATCTATCCAAATACCCTAGACAAATTATCTTTGGTATATACATTTTATGTTAATTATGTTATAATAAATACAGAAGTTCTTAAATACCTATGAGTAGTAATAACTCATATCATTAAAAGGAGAAAGCTATGGATATTTTTAACAGAATTAAAACTTTTTTTACTACTACAGGAAAGGAACGGAAAATAAACTATAAGGATTTGGAAAAGCGGTTTTGGAAAATACTATTTTCTATTATCCATCTTATCGCAAAAATTTTATCAAGTGCAATCGTTTTAGTGGTTTTAGCACATATTGCCCCTGAACTGCGTCAGCAGGTCCCATCTCTTTATCGGTTTGTTGACTTAATAATGTTTTGTACTGAATATTTATATTCGTACATTTGGCAAATACTTTTCTGAAAAAAGGAGCCCTTAATGCATTGCATTAGGGGTTTTCCTTATATATTCTGATTTTTAATAATTTTAAAATATACTAATATAACAAAAAGTTTACCTAAGTAATTTAGATAAACTTTTCTTTTTACAATATTTCACTTTATTTCTTAAATTAATTTTGAGCATCTCTACCTTCTGGTAAAGCTGGTACATCTAATACTACTCTGACCTTAAACATATATTTTACAGCTCTTACAAATTTACTTTCTTTAATTCTTTGCCATAAAGAAGGTTTTACTTCAAAAGTAGTCTCCTGCTCATAAGTGTTTTGTGTAACTGGTGCTTCTTCTATTTTTTCTTCTACCATATCGGTTACATTTTCTTCTGGTGTTGGAATCAATTTTAAAGCATCTGCCACTTCAATTCCAATATAACTTAATGCTTTTGACCTATCTTCTATTCTTTCCATATCAATTTCTATATGTAAGTTAGATTCTAGATTCACAATTCTTGCATTAATTAATTTAACTGCATCTTGATAATTTTGTGATTTTTTAGATTTTGCTTTACCTATAATCTCTAAGGTCTCTATAATATCTTCTGGGAAGTCATCTTCTATTTCTTTAATAGAGTTTTTCCATCCCTCTTCTTTATTTTCTACATTTTCTAGAACATCTTTTAATACACCGGCAGCTGCAATATTAGCCTCTCTTTGACGAATTAGTTCTTCAATTTGTTTTGTATTTTCTTCAAATTGGTTAGTTGCAAATTCTACTAATTCGTAAGCTGCTTTATACACACTTGCTGGAAAGTTCTTCTTTTTTGGATATTCTATTAAATACGTTTTGATAGACTCTATTAAATCCTTAAAGTAACTGTCATCCTCTAACTGAATAATTTGTTTCTTACTCTTAGGGTTGATAAGCTTTTCTACTTTATCTATATTAGATAATATTTTCTCTTCTGTGATTACCATTCTCACATTTACTATGCCGGATCTAGACATTGTAAACTCTCCTCCTTTGTCCTATGTATTTGTCATTTATCTACTTCATTTTACAAAAAACTACAATAGGATTCTTAATCTATTATATTTCAACTTCTATCTCATTTTAATACATTTCTAGCCTAGGTGTCAATAGTAAAATCCCATTTTCCGTAAAATGTAACAGAACTGTAACAATCTTTTATTTTTTGTCTTCTTGGGTTTCTTTATCTTTATTAATCTCTACATATCTTTTAATTTTCATAGTCGTTGTTTTAACAAATTCATCCTTTTTGATTTCCAAATTTTTAATAGCTTTATAAGATGGTGATTTTTTATTAATCATTTTAATTTGTTCCCAAAGGATATTATAAATCTGTTCCTCTGTTAAATCTTTTCCATGTCTTGCTTCTATCTCTTCATAATTTGGAATAACTTTTACAGAAATTAATAATTCTTTTTCACCTTTTTGTTCTTTTCCATACACCATACATTCTGCAATTTCTGGTATATCTCCTAATAATAATTCAATTTCTTCTGGATAAATATTCTTTCCATTTTGTGTAACAATTACATTTTTAGTTCTTCCTGTAATGTATAAGAAACCTTCCTCATCTAAATATCCCACATCACCAGAATGGAACCATCTATTGCCATTTTCATCTACTTCAATCACTTCATTAGTAGCTTCTTCGTCTTCATAATATCCAAGCATTAACGTATCACTCTTTATTAATACTTCTCCTTCTTTTTTCTCATTTGGATGGTCTATTTTTATTTCTGCACAAATAACCGCTTTTCCAGCTGAACCTACTTTTGGATTAAATTCCGGTGTTAACGCTGCAATTGGTGCAGTCTCTGTTAAACCATATCCTTGTAAGAAAGAAATCCCAATATCTTGTACCCATTTTCCTACTTTTGGGTCAATTGGTGCTGCTGCTGATACAATAATTCTTAACTTGCCACCTAAATTCTCATAAATTTCATTAAATACCTTTTTCTTAATATCTACACCTACACCTTTTAAAGCATTGGTGATGTGAATCATAGAATTAACTAGTCCAGCTTTTCCACTTTTCTGAATAGTTGCATTAATTTTTTTGTATAAGTTTTCAATTAATAATGGTACTGCTAGCAATGCTGTTGGTTTTGTTTCTTTTAAATCTGGTACTATATGTTTTAAACCTTGGCATATAGCTACTGAACATCCATTGGCCATTGGTAATAAAAAACCAATACTAGATTCATACGTATGATGTAGTGGTAATACTGAAAATAATCTATCGTGTTCATATAATTTCACATAGGCACTTACCGCATTAACATTTTGTGCTAAATTTTTGTTAGAAATCATAACACCTTTAGAATTAGAGGTAGTCCCTGATGTAAAAATTAAAACTTTAAAAGCATCTGGGTCAATGACTATTTCCATAAAAGAGTTATCCCCAGCTTTTACTAAATCTTTTCCCTCTTTTACTATAGTATCAAATCCTATATCTCTTCCATCTAAAGTATCTTCATTATTCATTTGGATAAAGTATTTTACTTCTGGTAATTTATCTTCTACTTTTTTAATAACTTCCTTTTTCTTCGTAGAATAAATAACAGCAGATGCTCTTGACCTACGGATTACATTTTCAATTTCATTAGCTGGCAATTCCTTATCAACTGGTACAGCAATTCCTACACCACAAAGCATAGCCATATAGGATACATACCAGTTATAGGTATTTTCTCCAATAATGACAACCCTTTCCTCTTTTAAATGATATTTTTGTGTAAGCGCTGTTCCTAAGGCAATAACATCATCTGCAAATTCTGTATAAGTAATTTGTTTAAACTCTTCTTTAGGATTAAACTTTTCTAACATAAATACATTATTGGCATATACTTCTTTTGATCTTGTAAAAATTTCTTTGATAGTTTGATAATTGGTTGGTTCATACTGCTTTTGCTTTTCTTTTGGTGCCACTTCTGTTTTTTTCTTTAATGCTTCATAATCTACTTTTACTTCTTCTATATTTTCTATTTCTTTCATCTTTATCTTTGGAAATTTAAAATTAGGCATTTTAAAGTCTTTTAAGATTCTCATTTTCTTCTTCTCCTTTTATTTTTCGATTTTTTAATACATCTTATACTTTTCTTAATTTTCTGATAAAAGCATTATCTATTTCTGCATATAATTCTGGAACTTCTATATTTTTTTCTCTTCTTAATTTGTAAATTAAACTAGAACATACAAAACCAAAGACCCCTGATGCAATCACATTTGGGTCAGCTGCTATTATTTCTTGTTTTTTCATTCCTTCTTCTACAATCTCTTGTATCATCTGAATGTACTCAAATACATAGTCTCTACACATCTTACTTCTAGGACCAGTTCCCCATATCTGGCTTAAAATAATCGTCATAAAGCTTTCATATTTAACCAATACTTTAAGTTCAATTAATACAATGGCTCTTAGTTTATCAATAGAATTCGTTAATTTATCTGTTTTAATAGCGATACTATTTTTTAATAGCTTTACTCCCTCTTCTACTAGAAATTTAAAAATTTCCTCTTTGCTTGAAAAGTGGTAATATAAAGTTCCTTTTGCAACGCCTACTGTTGCGGTTATTTCCTCTATACTCGTTGCATCATATCCTTTTTCTGCAAATAATTTCATAGAAGTTTCAAATATTTTTCTTTTTGTTTTATTCATGCTTTTCTTCACCTTTTTTTAATAAAATCTTAAACAATTATATAATTTTATTGGTATTTTTGCAAGCAAATTCCAATAAAAAGGAAAGAAACCTGAGCTTCTTTCCTTTGTTTCTTATTTTCTACTTTTACCATCTAAAGTATCTAAATTATCTAATGCCTTTCCAGTTCCTAATGCTACACAGGAAACGGCATCTTGGGCTATCATCACATTGATTCCGGTTTTCTCTTGCAAAAGTTTATCTAAACCATCTACCAAGCAACCTCCTCCTGTCATATAGATTCCTTTATCACTAATATCTGCTGCTAACTCTGGTGGCGTTTTTTCTAAAACAGAATGTACGGCATCTACAATCATAAGCGCTGGCTCCATTAGTGCTTCTAGCATTTCACTAGAACGAATAGTAACTGTTTTTGGAAGACCTGTTAATAGGTCCCTTCCTCTAATATCCATCTGTGCATCCTGTATTTTAGGATATACACAGCCAATATTTATTTTTAAATCTTCTGCGGTTCTTTCACCAATCATGACATTGTGTTTTTTCTTAATATATTTAACAATCGCTTCATCAAATTTATCTCCTGCTATTTTTAAAGAAGTACTCACTACAGAACCACCTAGAGATATAACTGCAATGTCGGTTGTCCCACCGCCAATATCCACTACCATATTTCCACATGGCTTAGATATATCAATACCTGCGCCAATAGCTGCTGCAATTGGCTCTTCTATTAAATACACTTTTCTAGCACCAGCTTGTGAAGCTGCATCAATAACGGCTTTCTTTTCTACTTCGGTTACTTGTGAAGGTATGCATATCATAATTCTGGGTGAAAATACAAACTTACCACATACTTTTCCTATAAAATATTTTAACATTTTTTCCGTTACCGTATAATTAGAGATAACACCATCTCTTAATGGTCTAGTGGCTACTATGTTGCCCGGTGTTCTCCCTAGCATTCTTCTTGCTTCTTTTCCTACAGCTAGTACATTTCCTGTATTATTATCCACTGCTACTACAGATGGCTCACGAAGTACAATTCCTTTTCCTTTTGCATAAGCAATCACACTAGCTGTTCCTAAATCTATTCCTATATCTTGTCCAAAGCCGAACATTTCCATCTTCCTTTCAAGATTCTTGATTTCATTTCATTATTTCCGTTTTGTTACAAATCTGTTACAATTATATTACGTTTTTATAAAAATATCAATCTTTTTATAAAATTTTTTCATGTTTCTACAAAGAGTATACCCAAATAGCAAAAAAGAAAACCTAAACGGTTTTCTTTTTAACTATTTTATTCCATTTTATCCAAAATAACATAACAATATAATACTAGTCATTAACACAGCAAAGTTCATAGTTGGGTCTGATTCTTTTTGTTCTTGTGTAACATCATTCGAAATGGTATCTACTAAATCTATTTCTACTCTATCTACTTTACTATAATTAAATTTCATTTCAAAATCTTGTTTTTCTTTAGAAGCTAAGTCTTTTACTTCTACATATTTTGTTCCCATGAGAACATCATGTTTTGAATAAAAATCCATTTTAATATATTGGTTTTCTATTGTCTCTGGTGTGTCATTTAATAAGCTTCCGGTCACTACACCATTAACAGAAGTTGCTTTTACTTGTACATCCATACACACATGCGTTAAAATTTTATAATTTTTTTCATGATAGGTGGTATGAATAGCAAAATTAATCATTATTTGAGAAAATAGAAAAAAGGCAACTACTAGTATTGCATAAATAAAAAATGTTTTCATTCTCTTCATATTTTTTTCTCCATTCTACATTTTTTTCTATTTTTCTTCTTTGGATTCTTCTTATAATTTCTTATTTTATTTTTCTAAATACACCAGATACTTTTCCTAGAATTTCACAATTAGGAACAATAATTGGGTCCATTGTACTATTTTCTGGTTGTAAACGAATATGGTCTTTTTCTTTATAAAATGTTTTTACAGTTGCTTCTTCTCCAATTAAAGCTACCACAATTTCTCCATTGTTTGCTGTATTTTGTTTTTTTACTAATATATAATCTCCATTTAAAATACCCGCTTCTATCATACTTTCACCTCTAACGGTTAACATGAAGCTCTCGCTATTTCCTACAAAATCCAATGGAATTGGAAAGGTATCGGTTACATTTTCTACTGCTAAAATTGGTTCTCCTGCTGTAATCTTACCTATAACTGGCACTTCTACCATTTCTCTTCCAGTATACAAGTTTTTCATTTCTTGTTTCTTTTCTCCTGAAGCATTTTTGATTAATCTTAAAGTTCTTCCTTTTTGGTCTTCTTTCTTAATATAACCTTTTTCTGCTAATTTTCCTAAATAACCATGTACAGTTGCTGTAGAATTTAATCCTACGGCTTTTCCAATCTCTCTTACAGAAGGTGCATATCCATTTTCATCTACTTGCTTTTCAATAAATCTTAAAATAGCTTTTTCTCTTCTATTAATTTCCATTGGATCTTTCTTTGTTCTCATTTACATCACTCCTAATTTTATTTTATACTATCTTATCATACAAACAAATAAATGTCAAACAAAAGTTTCAATTTTTTGTTTGACATTTTCTATTCTATTTCTATTTTATTTTTCTTTTATATTAATCATACCATTCTAATTCCCAATCGACTACTTGAACCGTGTCTCCTTCTTTAACACCCGCTTCTTTTAATTTTTGATTAACCCCTATTTCTTCTAAACATTTTTGGAAATAGTACATAGATTCATTATCTTCTAAATTCACTCTTCTCATTATGTTTTGTACAGCTGGTCCATCTACAATAAAGATACCGTCTTTTCTAGTAATCGTAAAGTCTTCTTTTTCTTCTAATGTATATACTTTCTTATCTTCTATGGTAACCACTTCTTCTTTTGGTAAGGTCTTTAAGACTTCTATAACTCGGTTTAGTAATTCTTTTACCCCTTCTCCTGTTACAGCTGAAATTTTATAAATTTCTAGTCCTTTTTCCTTTGCCATATTTTCCAGCGCTTGGTATAGAGTTTCATCTTGCATACTATCTATTTTATTAGCAACTATAATTTGTTTCCTATCTGCTAATTTTTCACTATATTTTTTTAGTTCTGCATAAATGGTTTCAAAGTCTTCTACAGGATTTCTACCTTCTGAGCCAGATACATCTATCACATGTAATAATAATCTAGTTCTTTCTATATGCCTCAAGAATTGAATACCTAAACCAGTTCCTTCACTAGCGCCTTCTATAATACCTGGTATATCAGCAATCACAAAACTATCACCATGTTCAGATTGTACGACTCCTAAATTCGGTTCTAATGTAGTAAAATGATAATCTGCTATTTTCGGTGTTGCTGATGTCGTTCTTGCTAGAAAAGTAGATTTTCCTACATTAGGAAATCCTATTAACCCTACATCTGCTAATAGTTTTAATTCTAGTATTAGTTCTTTTTCAATTCCTTTTTCTCCATCTTGTGAGAAACGAGGGGCTTGTCTAGTAGATGTGGCAAAATGGGTATTTCCCTTTCCGCCTCTTCCTCCTGGTAAAATTAATTCTTTTTGGTCTTTTTCTGATAAATCTGCTAATACTTGTCCTGTTTTGGCATCTTTAATAATGGTTCCAATGGGTACTCCTATGAATAGGTCTTCTCCACCTTTTCCATATCTTCTACCACCTTCTCCATTTTTTCCACCTTCTGCTTTAAATTTCTTTTTAAAACGAAAGTCTATTAAGGTATTGGCATCTGGGTCTACAAAGAAATACACATCTCCTCCTTTTCCCCCATCACCACCATCAGGGCCTCCTGCTGCTACATATTTTTCTCTACGAAAGGAAACAGCTCCATTTCCACCATCACCTGATTTGACCATTATTTTTACATAGTCTGTAAACATATCTTTTCTCCTTTAGATTTTATTATCTATATTTGATTCTCTATTCTTTCTATACAAAGTAATCTAACTGCATAGCTTTTTTTACTTTTCTCATGGTTTCTTTAGCCACAGCTTGTGCTTTTGTTGTACCTTCTAATAAAATTTTATCCACAATTTCTGGGTGTTCTTCATAATATCTTCTTTTTTCTCTAATTGGCCTTAAAGTTTCTATAATATTATGTGCTAATTGTTTCTTACAAGCCACACATCCTCTTTTTCCGGCACGACATTCTGCACATACTGTTTCAATTTCTTCTTTGGAACTAAATAATTGATGGTAATACGATACCATACAAATATCAGGATTTCCCAAATCATCTTTTTTTATTCTACTAGGGTCTGTAACTGCGCTCATTACTTTTTTGGTAATTTCTTCTTCTGTATCAGACAAATAAATGGCATTTCCTAGAGATTTTCCCATTTTATCATTTCCATCTAATCCTTTAATTCTTTTTCCACTAGATAGAACCGCTTCTGGTTCTACTAAGACTTCTCCATAAATACTATTAAATTTACGAACAATTTCCCTACATTGTTCTATTAATGGTAATTGGTCTTCTCCTACTGGAACTAGAGCACCTTCAAATGCTGTAATATCTGCCGCTTGGCTAACTGGATATCCTAAAAATCCATAAGTTACACTTTCACCAAATAAATCCTTTTTTTGGGCAATTTCCGTCTTTACCGTTGGATTTCTTTGTAATCTAGCAATCGTTACTAAGT
This sequence comes from uncultured Clostridiaceae bacterium, assembly GCA_958402495.1. Classification (GTDB taxonomy): domain Bacteria; phylum Bacillota; class Clostridia; order TANB77; family CAG-508; genus UMGS1663. The sequence continues at coordinate 10,027 of CATXTS010000001.1, read as the reverse complement.
TAGAATAAAATACCGTTAGTTCTGCTACTTCTGGTATCATCGATTGTATATAAATGGTACTCTTTTGTGGGTCTATCCCACAAGCTAAGTAGTCCATAGCTACTTGTCTTACATTATTTCTTACTTTTTCTGGATTGTTAAAATTATCGGTTAATGCTTGCACATCTGCAATTAAAATATAAGGGTCATACAATCCTGAATTTTGCATCTCTACTCTTGTTTTTAAGGAACCAAAATAATGACCAATATGTAATCTTCCTGTTGGTCTATCTCCTGTTAAAATACGCTTTTTATCTGTCATTTATATATTCCTCCATTTTTCTTTTTCTAATTTTCAACATAGTCTTATTATATCTAATTTTTGCCATTTTTACAAGTATCTAAGAAGAATTCCTAGGTTTATTAGGTTTCTATAGAATAAAAGTGAACTTTACTCCCTTAGCTTACTATTTTTATTATATATTTTTATAAAGCATAGTATTTTTATTGGAATTCCAGTATTGCTTCTTGTAAAGTATGGGCATGTAAATACTTACTATACCAATTTTTTTCTCTATATCTTTTATAGATTCTACTACCTTCTATATTTCTACTTTTCTTTTTATAGATTTCTTCTTTTCCTCATTGTAACTCATAATGGAATGTGTTGTATACTTTTTGCACACTACTTATTTCTATATTATAATATAAAGTACGGTTATTTGTAACAGTTTTTTTACCTAAAAGTAGAAATTTCCTATAAAATAAAAAGAAACAAATAGTTTTTTAACTATTTGCTTTCTACTAATGAAATATACTCTATTTAATTTCAAACTCGTTAGAATATAAATCCATTTCTTTATTATTATAAACCGTTTTTACTATTCTATAACTACCATTTTCTAATGCACCATAATATTTTCCATAATCTATTTTCATTTTCATCTGATTATTGATATCTAATTTATAGAGAATGTCATTGAAAATGAAATCATTACTTATATATTGGAGTTCTTCCCAAACTCCATTGATTTTTTTCTGAACTTTAAAACTTTCTCCCCAATAAAATGGGTTTTCATTTTTATCTGTAATTAATATTTCCACTGTTTCTCTTGTTACTGTTTCATTTAAAATTTCAATAGTTACATTTTCTTCATTACGATTCATATCCCAATTCTCTGTTAGTGTATTTACATCATTGGAATTCATGTCCACTTCATTTGAAATATATTCATTAATAACATTTTTTTGTGTTTTTTCTTTCTTATTCTCAATAATAAGAATTCCTACAATACATAAAATCACACTAATAATAATCGTAATTAAAAGCCACTTTTTCTTCATATAAAACACCCCTTTAAAAAATCACCAATATTTTATTACAATAAAATCTCTCACAAACCATATTAATCTTAATCTTGTATATATCTATTATTGTATATGGATAATATCTTTCTTCTAATTTCTTTAATTCTTCTGTTAAACATTTCATTGCACATACTTCACATTTCATGCACGCTTTGTCCTGGTATGTCATTTATTGATATGCTTTTACTTCATAGACTTTTTTACTTGGTGCTTTTATATATTTCTATTTTTCCTTTTGTAGCTCGTAATGGAAGGTGTTGTATACTTCTGCACAATGCCACATAATGTCTTCTATTATCTCTTGATTTATCTTTTGAGGTTTTCACATATACTTAAAGTTTAAGCATATCTTCATCACCTCTTGTCCATATTCTATATTGTAGCATACAGTACATACGTTCACAATGTTTTTTTGCCTAAAAGTAGAAATTTCCTATAATACAAAAAAAGAAAGGACATTTTTGTCCTCTCTTTTCGTAACTCATCCAAAGAATGTAAGGCTGTTTACCGCCGCCGATGCTTCATACATCTCCTGCTGCGCTTTTGACAGTTCTTCTTTGGCTTCTTCCAATCTTTCTTCTGCAATAGGTCTCTGGCCTGCTGCCTGGACGTATGTGTTGCACGGCTCGGTTGCCTTTAACACCTCTTCCGGATTGGGATTTTTGGTAAAAGCTAATCTCCCAAGAACCTTGATAACATCCACGAAAGCCTTATGCGCCGTTCTGGCAGTTTCCTTGAGGTTCTTAACTTCCTCTTTGCAGTCTACAACCGCTTCCTCGCACTCCTGCAAATTCTGAGTAGCCTCTTTCTGGTTTGCCAGTGCATCCTGTGTCAGCAAACTAATCTCTTTGTGATACTTTTCCCGCAGATTTACCATGTTGTCTCCTCCTACCATGTTTGGTTACTTATGTTTGGTTACAAATTTATTATACGGTTAATTTTACATAATATCCATAAATTCTATGTTAACAATTGCATTGCTTTTTTTCCTAAAAAAAGAAACTCTAAATCATTTTAGAATTTCTCTTTTCTTTCTTAAGCTTGTGCTTCCTCTACGGGATAAACACTGACTTTCTTTTTATCTCTTCCAAGTCTTTCAAATTTTACTTTTCCATCTGTTAGAGCAAATAAAGTATCATCACTTCCGATGCCTACATTTGTTCCTGGATGAAATTTAGTTCCTCTTTGTCTTACTAGAATATTTCCAGCTAAAACAAATTGTCCATCTGCTCTTTTTAATCCAAGACGTTTTGACTCGCTATCTCTACCGTTCTTAACACTACCTTGACCTTTCTTATGAGCCATGTTTTCTCACTCCCTTCGTGTTATCTATTTTTATTATCCTTCTATTTTTATAACTTTAAGCTTCTACTTTTTCAGTTTTTGCTTTGCTAGTAGCTGGTTTTGCAGCAGTTGCTTTTGCTTCTGTCTTAGCAGCTGGCATAGCTATTTTAGTAATTTCTACCTTTGTAAATGGTTGTCTATGTCCTTGTGTTCTTCTGTAGTTTTTCTTTGCTTTGTACTTGTAAACGATAATTTTTTTACCTTTACCATGTGCAATCACTTTTCCCTCTACTTTTACACCTTTTACGTAAGGAGCTCCTACTTCTACTTTTTTGTCATCAGATACTAAAACTACTTCATTAAAAGTTACTTTCTTTCCTTCTTCAGCATCTAATTTCTCAAAGAATACAACATCTCCTTCAGAAACTTTGTATTGCTTTCCACAGCTTTCAATAATTGCGTACATTATAAAATGCACCTCCCTTTATATGTATACTCGCTAAGCATAAAATACTAGGTAGCTAATTCATTTAGCTTTTAAATACCCGACTCAGGCGGCTTACAGATAATTATTTTACCACATCTTGTTACATTTGTCAAACTTTACACTTATTTTTTTGAAAAGGGGTCTTTCCAATACAATTTAACTATAAATTATTTTTTTCATTAGCTAAAATTTTTGTTAATTCTTCCATTTTCTTTTCATAATATTGCACTGTCTGTTCATAAGGAGTTGTACTTTCTAAATCTACCTCCACCATTTTTAATAAATCTACTGCTTTTTTACTACAACCTTGTTTCAACATTTCTATATATTTTTGAGTGTATCCTTCTTCTTTACTTAGTATTTTCATGGCTATGGTTATAGCAGCACTTATCCCTGTAGCATATTTGTAGACATAAAAAGGTGTATAGAAATGTGGTATTCTAGACCATTCATATTGGATAGGTTCATCTATCACAACTTCTTTTCCAAAGTACTGTTCATTTAAGGCATAATATTGTTTGTTTAAATCCTCTGCTGATAGCATTTCTCCTTTTTCGACTGCTTCATGGACTTGTTTTTCAAATTCTGCAAACATAGACTGTCTATAAAAAGTGGCTCTTATCATTTCTAATAATTCATATAGAATTTCTGCCTTTTTCATAGGACTAGTTTCTTGTTTTAACTGATATTCAGCTAATAATATTTCATTAACCGTAGAAGCCACTTCTGCTACCATAATGGTATAATTGGCATCTAGTACATTTTGTGTACGGTTTGCATAATCTGAATGCAAACTATGTCCTAATTCATGGGCTATGGTGCTCACATCTCGACTACTATTTACAAAATTCATTAGTACAAAAGGGTGAATTCCATAAACACCCATACTATAGGCACCGCTTCTCTTATTTTCTCTTTCATATACATCTATCCATTGGTTATCAAATGCTTCTTGTAATTTTTGATGATATTCTTCTCCTAATATAGATAGTGCTTCTAATACTTCTTGTTTGGCTTGTTCAAATGTAATCGTATCTGTGCTTTTAGAAAAAGGATTTACATATAAGTCATACATATGCATTTGCTCTTTATGCAATAATTGTTTTTTTATGTTCATAAATTGATGATTTTCTGTCATATGGGATTGGACTGTTTGCATTAACGCTTCATAGACTTTTGGAGTAGCATCATCTTGTGTCACTGCTTTTTCTAAAGAAGATGCATAATTTCTGACTTTACTCTCCACAGTATCTTCTTTAACCATTGTTAGATAGATTTCTGCTAATGTATGATTAAATTGTGCATATTTATCATACATTAAATCAAATGCTTCTTTTCTAATCCTTTCTTCTTGACTTTTTAAAAAGTTGCTATAAGTAGCATCTGTTAGAGGCACGTCTTTTCCTTCTTCATCTTTTAACATACCAAATTTAAATTCTGTATTGGTTAATATATCAAAGATATTTTCTGGTGCTGAAAACACTTGTGTAAAATTGGCCAATAAATTTTCTGCTTCTTTAGATAATGTATGTATTTTTTCTTCCTGTATTCTCTTAAAGATTCTTTCATATCTTTGTAAAGCAGGTTGCTCTTGCATATATGCTTGGAGTTTTCCTTCTTCTAAAGCAATCATTTCTGGTCTTATATAAGCTGTTTTTTCACTAAAATAAGTACCTATATTTTCTACTTCTTTAAAAAGTTTCATGCCTATTTCATTAGCCATATTTAAATGATAGGTTAACATGCCATAAGCATATATCTTTTCATATAGTTTTAAAACTTTTTCGTATAAAGTATACCCTTCTAACAAATCTTTTGCTGTACTAGTAATGGTTCCTTCTTTTTTACCTATTTCTTCTATGATGTTTAGTAGTTCTTCTTTACAAGCAACATAGGCTTGTTCATCCTTAAAAATATCTGTTAAATTCCATTCTTCTGTTTTTTTCATAAATATTTTCCTCCTTAGAAAAAATAGTACTATTCTGTTTTTTTAGATAGTACTACTTTTGTTTCACTTATTTTTCTATTTTTATTTTGTTTCCTTTAAGTTTCTATTTTATATAATTGAAAATCTAAGTAATCCGCACTAATTAGTTTTAAATGGATGCCATCTACTATTCCTTCTATAGCATCTTTATGAGATTTTCCATGTAGATGTCCATAAAAACATTTTTTGACATTATACTTTTTCATCACTTGGATAAATTCTGGATGATAAATCGTTCCATTGTTCATCGTCGCTTTCGTTACTGGCGGATAATGCATAACGACAATTCTTTCTTTTTCTTCACCATAGGCCTCTAGACTTTCTTTCATAGATAATTCTAAGCGCAAAGATTCCCTTTTAATCATTTTTTGGCTATTGTCCGAGTCTAATAAACTCCATCCTCTTGTACCTGTAATAATTTTGTCCTCTATTAAAAAGGAGTTATTATATAAGAAATCGACATTTTTAATCTCTTTTTCTTGTAAATAACGTTTCATACTTGTAATAGTGGTCCACCAATAATCATGATTTCCTTTTAATAAAATTTTCTTTCCTGGAAATTCATTCAAGTACATGAAGTCTAAGTAAGTATCTTCCAGATACATGGCCCAAGAAAAATCACCCGCTAAAATAACGGTATCTTCTGGTTTTACTTTTGCTAACCAATCTGCTTTTATTTTATCACTATGTCCTTCCCAGTTTGCCCCAAATATACTCATTGGTTTGTTTTCTGCAAAAGACAAGTGTAAATCCCCTATGATATAAATTGCCATTTTGAATCCTTTCTAAATTATTCTTTTCCTTCCATTTCCTTTGCTTCTATTTTTAAATTGGGTATGGCATTTAATGTTAAGTCAGATACCTGTTTATGGATATAATTATAGTACCCTGCTGCTGCAATCATAGCACCATTATCCGTACATAAAACAGGTTCTGGATAATAGACTTGAATACCTGGTATTTCCTCTAATTGTTTAAATCGTTCTCGAATATAACTATTAGCAGATACACCACCTGCTAAAGCTACGGTATGGATATTATATTCCTTCATGGCTTTTTGTACATTGGTTAATAAAATATCTGTTACCGTTTTTTCAAAACTAGCACATAAATCAGCTTTGTTTATATCTGGTTGCTTATGATGTAAATTAATGACTGCTGTCTTAATTCCACTAAAACTAAAGTCTAAATTTTCAAAATGCGTTTTAGGAAGTACAATATTAGGCTCTCCTTCTTTTGCCAGTTTGTCTACTTTTGGTCCTCCTGGATATCCTAAACCGATTACTCTTGCTACTTTGTCAAAGGCTTCACCTATCGCGTCATCTTTTGTCTTTCCTAATATTTCGAATTGTTTATAATCTTTAATATGAATCAAATGTGTATGTCCACCAGAAATTACCATACATAAAAATGGTGGTTTTAAATCTTTGTGGGTAATATAGTTAGCTGCTATATGTCCTTCTAAGTGATTGGTACCGATAAGTGGTTTTCCTGTAGCGTAGCTTAATGCTTTTGCATAGGAAACACCAACTAAAAGTGCTCCTACTAAACCTGGTCCATAGGTACAAGCAATGGCATCAATATCTTCCATGGTTACTTGTGCTTCTTCTAAGGCTTTTTTAGTGACATTAGAAATAGCTTCTACATGATTTCTAGAGGCAATTTCCGGCACGACACCTCCAAATTTTTCATGGATGTCAATTTGCGAGCTTATCACATTAGATAGTACTTCTCTTCCGTTTTTGACTATGGCTACAGAAGTCTCATCACAACTAGATTCAATTCCTAATACCAATATATCTGTATCTTGTTTCATTTTACTTGTTTTTCCTTTCTATTGCCTTTTAAAATAATCCAAATAAACTAGCAACTATACTGGTAATTCCATTATATACCCCATTAATTACTGGTGAAATAATTAGTCCTGCAAGACCTGTTACCCATAATACAACAAAAACAATGTAAAAAATGGATTCATAATTTTCCATCCATGTACGCGCAGAATATGGTAAGAAGTTTTTTAAAACTTTTGAACCATCTAATGGTGGTAATGGAATGAGATTAAAAATACCTAGTCCAATGTTTATAATAACCGTCATTTGTAATATTGTCATAATAATCAATCCTAATTGGCTACCAATTGCAAAGACTGGTGCAAAAGTACCTATGGCAAAATAGATAATCGAAAATATTAGTGCTAGTAATAAGTTCATCAAAGGTCCTGCTATAGATACAATGGCATCTCCTTTACTCATGGTTATATTTCTATTAAAATTTCTAGGATTAATTTCTACTGGCTTTCCCCAACCAAATCCTGCAAATAATAACATGATAGAACCTATAGGGTCTAAATGTGCTAATGGATTTAAAGTTAGTCTTCCCTGTCTTCTGGGTGTATCATCTCCTAATTTGTCAGCTGCTAATGCATGAGCATATTCGTGGAAAGTAATAGCTATTAAAACACCTGGTACAGTAAGTAATAGGCTTAATAATTCCTGTGGATTTCCTAAATACCTTCCTATCATCATTATTATTAAAATAGCCATTATAATATATAGACTTCTTCTATCAAAAGTAAATCCAAACATATTGTTCTCCTTTCTCTTTTTTAAGCACCCCTATTTTTGATTTTCTCTTATTTTCTTTTTCTCTACTTAATCGATTTTATTTTATAACTTCTCTATTCTATAACTCATCTGCTTTAAATGCTAAGTAATCTTCCTATAAATAACGATTGACTTATGAACATTGATTAAACTTTATTTAGCCTACTATAAGATTTTTTTATTATTTCATATCTGATTCTCATTATTTTTTTATAGAATTCTTTCCTTTCAATGGACATACAATTTATGCTATTTATAAATTTATCAATTTTATCCATATTCATTTTAGTAAAGGTTCTCAGAATAGCACTATTACAATCTTCATTTTTAGCACTTTGAATATAGTCCATATAATTTATTTTCTTTCCGTTTTCTTTTATACAAGAATAACAATTAATGGCTACATTTTCAAGCTCTTTTTCACTTAATTTTTCAATTTCACTATCTTCTAACATCGGATTTAAGCAAGAGCCACAATCATATATTGGGGAAAATTTTGCACTGCTACTTCTTACATTTACTAAAAGACCCCAATTTCCATTATGTCTATCTGTATTTCCTATTAAGCTATCCATTATAAACATATCCCAAAATTTTTCTTTCACATTATCCTTTATAATCATATGAATTTTAGACATCATTTTTATTTCTTCTATCACTTCCATAATATCTGATAATTCTGTTTCAATTTTTTTATCTGGATTGGCACTTAATGCTAGATTTTCAAATTCATATAATATGTGATTTTCATCAGTAAAATCTTCACATCCACATACTATTTTTTCTTTTTCATTATATATATATGTACCTAATACTGTATTTTGAGTCTCAAATCCACATATTTTAAATATATTGCTCCCTATATATTCTGAAAATGCATTATTTATATAGGATATATGTTTATTCTTTTCTCCTATAGGGTCTGGAAATTTAACTAAATATCTTGTATCCTCATAAATTAGGGTTTTCTTTTTTTCTGACCCCTTATAACTATTTAATTCTTCTGTTGCTTTTGAAAAATCTATCATATTGCACCTCCTTTTATATTTCCACCTTTAATCCACCTTTTGTCTATTCTTTCAATTCTTTTTTATCTGAAAATACTGCTAAAGTACTGCTACGTCATTGAATTTTTTAGAACTTATTAGCTTTCATTAGAATTTTCATTTTTTAAACTATCATAAAAACTCTCCTTATATTCTTCTATTTTTTCATAACTTACGATGCCAATTTTAAAAATTATCTGTTCATTTAAAATTTTGTATACAACATCTGTTTTTACTATACTGTCTTTATGTAAGTTATTTATTTCATCTTTTTTTAATAACTTATTTGATTTAAATTTTAATTTATTTAAATTAGAGGATATTATCATGCCAAAGTTTTCGATAGGAACGGCAGTATTATTTTTATCTATTATTACAAAGAAATGATTATTTCCTATTTTTCCATCAGGATATTTGCATTCTTTAACAAATACTATATCTCCGATTTCATAAGTAATATTATAAGATTCGCTATCTTCTTTTAGAACATTTTCAATTTTTCCTTTATGCCATTCTTCTTCTACTGGAAATTCTTCAAATGCTTCTTTTAAATCTTTAACTCGATTATATTGATATGCTATTTTTAAAAAATCACTTAATTCTTCCTGCATAATACATCTCCATTAAAACAAATTTATCTAAAACAAGTAAAGTCGTTTTTTTCTAAATTGCTTTTTATAGCTGTTTTATCAATTCATTTAATATATTTCTTTATTTATATAAATTATTATTTTATTCTTTTTTCAAAAATAAAACCTTTATTTTTAGCACTTTTTAGAACATATTAAAACTTATTGATTAATTCAAAGGTTTCATAGTTGGGAATAACAAAACATCCCTAATAGAAGCAGAATCTGTCAATAACATAATTAAACGATCGATTCCAATACCTAAACCGCCTGTAGGTGGCATTCCATATTCTAGAGCATTAACAAAGTCTTCATCCATCATGTTAGCTTCTTCATCACCAGCATCTCTTGCTTCTACTTGTTTCTTAAATCTTTCATATTGATCAATCGGATCATTTAATTCAGAATACGCATTTGCGTATTCTCTACCACCAATAAATAGTTCAAATCTTTCTGTCAAACGTGGGTCTTCTGGTTTTCTTTTGGTAAGTGGTGATACCTCTACAGGATAATCGTACACAAAAGTTGGTTGTATTAAAGTATCTTCTACCTTTGCTTCAAATACTTGGTTAATAATTTCTCCTCTGGTTAATTTGATAGGGTCTAATTCTACCTTTAATTCTTTAGCCGCTTTTTTAGCT